>DASTDD010000073.1:0-20733 GCA_035710545.1 Steroidobacteraceae bacterium | reverse complement strand
GGCTGGCGCGTCATGACAGACCAGTCCACGGTCCGGCCGTCGATGCGAGGAGGGGTTCCGGTCTTGAGTCTGCCCGTCCGCGGAGCCAGCTCGCGCAGCCGCGCGGCAAGCCGATTCGAAGGCGGGTCGCCCGCACGCCCGCCCGGGTGGCTGTCGAGTCCGACATGGATGCATCCGCTCAAGAAGGTACCTACGGTCAGGACCACTGCCGGCGCCTCGAAAGTAGTGCCGGTGATCGTCACGACCCCTCGCACCGCCTCTGCCTCCAGCAGCAGATCCCCGACCTCCTGCTGGAAGAGAGACAAATTGGGCTGAGCTTCGAGTGCGCCACGGATCGCCTGCTTGTAGAGCTGGCGGTCCGCCTGGGCGCGCGTGGCGCGCACGGCCGGCCCCTTGCTGGAATTCAGGGTCCGGAACTGGATGCCGGCACGATCTGCAGCGCGCGCCATCGCCCCACCCAGCGCGTCGATTTCTCTGACCAGGTGACCCTTGCCAATGCCGCCGATCGCGGGATTGCAGCTCATCTGCCCGAGTGTCTCGATGCTCTGGGTCAGAAGCAGCGTGTGCGCGCCCATTCGCGCCGAGGCCAGCGCGGCTTCCGTGCCGGCATGCCCGCCACCTATGACGATCACATCGAATGTCCGCGCAAACCTCACGTGCTCGAGCCTTGTTCCGTCGGGGAAGCCGTTCCGGGGAGGGTATTGTAGGGCGGTGCCTCGCGCGAACAAGGCTGCGGGGCCGCCGTTGCATTATTCTCTCGTCCCGCGTGACATACCCGACGGTTCCACTGCTGTTTACCCTGGCGCTTCTGACCACGACTGGCGTGGTCCGTGGTTCCGTACCGCTGGTGCTGCAGCCGTGCGAGTTCGAGGACCCGCTGCGCGTGAGGTCCGTGACGGCCGACTGTGGCACGCTCAGCGTTCCGGAAGATCCCCAGAACCCCGCCGGACGGCACATCGACCTGCACGTCGCTCGTGTCCCGGCCATTAACCGGCGCAAATTGCCGGATCCGCTGTTCATCTTCGCCGGTGGCCCCGGCATGGCGGCGACGGGCTTCTACGCCTCCGCCTCGTTCGCCTTCGACTGGATTCACCGCAACCGCGACATCGTGCTCGTGGATCAGCGCGGCACGGGCAAGTCCAATCCGCTGACCTGTGCGCTGAACGACACCGAGCTCTCCCGCGCTACGGACGCCCAGATCGCCACTCAGGCCGAGCAATGTCTGGTAGAGCTGAGACCCAGGGCCCGTGTCGAGTTCTACACCACTTCGATCGCAGTGCGGGATCTCGACCAGGTCCGGGCGGCGCTCGGCTACGATTCGATCAACCTTTACGGTGTCTCCTACGGCACGCGAGTCGCCCAGCATTATCTGCGTCGCTACCCCAAGCACGTGCGCAGCGTGATTCTGGACGGGGTCGTGCCTCCGCAGCTCGATCTCGGGCCGGCGATGGCCGGCAACGCGGAGGCGGCGCTGACCAAAGTTCTCACCCGGTGTGCGAGCGAGTCAGAGTGCCGCGCGCGTTTTGGAGATCCGACGCTTGCCTATCATTCGCTGCGCAACACTCTGCAGACGCATGCCGTGCCCGTCAGCCTGTTCGATCCGACCAGCGGCAACGCCGCACGGTTCGAGTTCAGCTCGTATCAACTGGCGGTCGTGCTTCGCCTTGCGACCTACACTGCAGAGCAGGCCGCGCTCCTTCCGCTGATGCTGCACCAGGCCGCGGCGTCGGGCGATTTCGCCCCCCTGGCTGCCCAGTTCCTGCTCGTCCGACGTGATTACAGCAATGCGATCGCGTACGGGATGCACAACACCATCGTGTGCAGCGAGGACGTCCCGTTCTACGACACGGCCGCCGTCAATCGTGGGGAGATGGCAAAGACGTTCCTCGGCACTTCGCAGCTGGACGGCCTGGTGAGCATCTGCCGGATCTGGCCTCGTGGACCGATGGATGCGGATTTTCATGCGCCCTTGCGCAGCGATACGCCAGTCCTGTTGTTCTCCGGCAGCGATGATCCAGTAACCCCACCGGCCGATGCCGAGCTGGCGCGGCGCGGATTCACGCACAGCCTGCACGTCGTGTTGCAGGGCTTCGGGCACGGGCAGCTCACGGCCCCCTGTGTCGGCAGAGTGATGGCGAGCTTCCTCGACGCTCGCTCGACCGCCGGGCTGGACGTTTCGTGTACGAGAGCCGACCGCCCCATGCCTTTCTTCACCTCACTCGGCGGTCCGCCTCCTTGATCGAAGCCGCTCACCTGCGCAAGAGCTTCGGGCCCGTCATGGCGGTGCGCGACGTGAGTCTGCGCGCGGGCGATGGGCGTATCACTGGACTTCTCGGACCCAATGGCGCCGGAAAATCCACGACACTGCGGGTTCTGTACACGGTGATCGCGCCGGATAGTGGCGATGCGCTGGTGGACGGCGTGAGCGCAGTCAGACAGCCGCTCGAGGCGCGGCGGCGGATGGGCGTCCTCCCGCATAACGCTGGAATCTATCCCCATCTGACGGCACGCGAGAACATCCTCTATTACGGTAGCCTGCACGGCCTTGGCCGCCAGCACCGTGAGCAACGCACGCGCGAGCTGCTCAAGCTGCTCGAAATGGAAGACTTCGCCGACCGGCCCTCCAAGGGGTTCTCGCAGGGACAGAGAATCAAGACCGCCCTGGCGCGTGCGCTGATACACCGGCCCCGCAATCTCCTGCTGGACGAGCCCACCAACGGTTTGGATGTCATCGCAGTCCGCACCCTTCGACGGCTGCTCGCCCGGTTGCGGGATGAAGGGCACTGTGTGTTGTTCTCCAGCCACGTCATGCAGGAGGTCGCCGCGCTGTGCGATGAAGTGGTGGTCATCGCGCACGGCACCGTCGTAGCGAGCGGCACGCCCGAGGAATTGCGCGCGCAGACGGGGCAAAGCGGCCTGGAGGATGCATTCGTGCACCTCATCGGCACCACTGAAGGGCTCGCTTGATGGGACGCGTGCGCTGATGCCTGCGATCCTGAGCGTGTTCCGCAAAGAGTTCCGCGAGAATCTGCGTGATCGCAGAACGCTGATCTCCGCATTGATCTTCGGCCCCCTGTTTGGCCCCCTGCTCTTCGGGGCGACCCTGTCGACGAGCATCGAGCACGGAACCGCCGAAGCCGACAAGACATTGACGCTGACCGTATCGCATGCCGAGCGGGCACCGAATCTGGTTGCGTACCTCGAGCAATACCGGGTGCAGGTGGAGAAGGTCACTCTGGACGACGCCGAGGCCCGCGCTGCCGTCAAGGAGCACCGAAAGTCTTCGGTGTTGCTGGTGGCCGGGGACTTCGGCACGCGGCTGAGCGCATCCGAGCCTGCGCCATTGCTCCTGTACCTGGACTCCTCCTACGCAGCGAACGACCGGACGGTCTCGCGCGTGCGTTCACTGTTGAGTCAGTACAGCGGCCTGCTCTCACGCATGCGGATACTTGCTCGAGGCATCGACCCGCTCGTTCTATCCCCCGTCGTGTTGCGGGATATCGATGTCGCCACCCCCGCCAGCCGCTCCGTGCTGGCGCTCGGTACGCTCAGCTATCTCATCCTGCTGACCATGCTGATGGGAGGCATCTATCTGGCGATCGATGCAACGGCAGGTGAGCGCGAACGCGGCTCACTCGAGCCGCTCCTGACGGTTCCGGTGCGCCGGGACCACCTCATCTACGGCAAGATGCTCGCGACCTGCGCCTACATGCTCCTGTCACTGTCACTCACCGTGACGGCGTTTGCGATCGTGCTGCAGTTCGCCGGGCTCGAGCGGTTCGGGATGAGCGTGAATTTCGGTGCGGGCGTTGCGCTGCGGATCGTTGTGTTCTGCGCACCGCTCGTGCCGCTCGGAGCCGCGCTCATGACGATCGTTGCGGCCTTCACTCGCAGCTATCGGGAAGCGCAGACGTATCTGGGCCTGGTGCTGCTGGTGCCGACGCTGCCGCTCGTGTTCGCCGGCGTCCTGGGATTGCGCCCGACGCTGCCCCTCATGACGGTGCCCTCGCTCAGCCAGCATTTTCTCATCACGAGCCTCCTGCGCGATGAATCCCTTCCCGGCTCGTACGTCGCACTGTCCGTTGGCGTGACGCTCGCCATCGCATCGGTTCTGGTGCTCGTCGCCGGGCGCCTATATCAGCGGGAAGCACTGCTGGGCTGAGGCGCCGACCCCGGGCATCAGTGCGGCGCGGTGGAGGGGCCCGCCAGCAACGCGCGCAGCTTCAGCGCATGCGCGTCCGCGAACGCGCGCGCTTCGACTTCGAAGCGATTGTTCCAGTAGCCGTGACGGACGCACTCCGCAAGGTAGCGACCGATCGTGAGCTTGCGTGGCTCCCACTGACCGATCACGTGCCAGTACTCATGAAGCATCAGCCACGGATCCTCGAAGAACTCCGCGGCGCTGCGCCTGAGGTAGATGCGGTTGCGCCGCGTCGTCGCCACCGCCCGGCCATGCAACCGGGCGAACAGTGAATTCTCGATCACCCGCACTCGATGCACGTGGGCGCCGAGCAGTGCGTTCAGCGCCGCACCGATGCTTTCAGGAAGAGCAACCGGGCGTCCGACCCAGCTCACACAGCCTCGCACGCGCAATGAGCATCGTGACTGCGTGTCAACGCTACTTCCCGATGCAAAAGCCCGCGAAGATCCGCCCCAGGAGATCCTCCGTGGTGAACTCGCCCGTAATCTCGTTGAGCGCCTGCTGCGCACCGCGCAGCTCCTCGGCGACCAGCTCGCCGGCGCGCTGGTCGTGCAACCGTCGCTCGGCTTCGCCGACATGATGGCGGGCGCGTCTGAGTGATTCCAGATGCCGCTGGCGTGCCGAGATGGTGCCGGTATCGACCGTCTGATACCCCATGCACTGCTTGAGGTGGGCTCGCAGCACATCGATTCCGTTGCCGGTCGCAGCCGAGATCGTGACGCGAGGCGGTCCGGTGATCGTATCGGCGACAGGCAGGCCCACGGCCAGATCGCATTTGTTGAAGACCAGGGTGACGGGCACATCGGCCGGCATTCGAGGCGCCTCCTCGCGATAAGCGGAACCGCCCGGGTCCTCCACCAGGTCGATCACGAACAGCACGCGGTCCGCGCGGACCATTTCCGCCGCAGCCCGGCGGATGCCCTCAGCTTCGACCAGATCGCCTCCCTGTCTCAGGCCGGCGGTATCCAGCACGTGCAGCGGCATCCCGTCGATGTCGATCCGCTCGCGCACGATGTCGCGTGTGGTGCCCGGAATCGGGGTGACGATCGCCGCGTCGTAGCCGGCCAGGCGGTTCAGCAGGCTCGATTTGCCGGCATTCGGACGACCTGCAATGACGATCGTCATGCCCTCCCGCAGCAGGCGCCCCTGTCGAGCGCTCTGCTCGACGCCTTCGAAGTGCTCGTTCACGGACTGAAAGCGCGCACCGAGCTCCTCGTCGGCCAGGAAATCGATCTCCTCCTCGGGAAAGTCGATGGCCGCCTCGACATAGGTGCGCAGCTCCACGACCGCATCGGTGAGGCCCTTCACCATTGCGGAGAACTCTCCCTGGAGTGAGCGCATGGCGGCACGCGCCGCGGCCCGTGAGCCGGCATCGATCAGGTCGGCGATCGCTTCCGCCTGCGCCAGATCGAGCTTCTCGTTCAGGAAAGCCCGCTGCGTGAACTCGCCCGGCAGGGCGCGCCGGCCGCCGATCTCCGTGACCCGCCTCACCAGGGCCTCGACGACCACGGCCCCGCCATGGCACTGAAGCTCCAAAACGTGCTCGCCCGTGTAGGAGTGCGGCGCAGGAAAGAACAGCGCCAGGCCCGCGTCGATGGTGTCCTGGTGAGCATCGAGGAACCGGGCAAAGGTTGCGCGCCGCGGCGGCGGCAGCTCGCCGACCATCACTGCCGCAATTTCCGGCACTTTCGGCCCCGATACCCGCACGATGGCGATTCCGCCGCGTCCCGGCGGGCTCGCCGCTGCCACGATGGTATCGGTCCTGCTCATGCGCCAGCCCCTGTTCGCCGGACCAGGCCGGCGAGCGCAAGGCCCAAGGATAGCGGAACTAATTCTTCTTGGTGGCGGCGGCCGCGATGCGCCGGTTGATGTTCCACTGCTGAGCGATGGACAGGATGGTGTTCGTCACCCAGTACAGCACCAGGCCCGCCGGAAAGAAGGCGAACATGAATGACATCACGAGCGGCATGAACATGAAGACCTTGGCCTGCACGGGATCCGGCGGCGCCGGATTGAGCTTGTACTGCACGAACATGGCCGCGGCCATGATTATCGGCAGGATGAACAGCGGGTCGCGCGAGGACAGATCGTGGATCCAGAAAGCAAACGGCGCCTGGCGCATCTCGACACTTTCGAGCAGCACCCAGTAGAAGGCGAGAAACACGGGTATCTGAATGATGATGGGCAGGCAGCCGGCCACGGGATTGACCTTCTCGCGCTGATACAACTCCATCATGGCGCGGCCGCGCTTCTCGGCGTCGTCCTTGTAAGTCTCCTGCAGGTTCTTGATGCGCGGCGCGAGCTGCTTCATCTTGGCCATCGAGCGGCCGCTGGCTTCGGAGAGCGGATAGAACGCCAGCTTCAGCAGAAAGGTGACGAAGATGATCGCCACACCCCAGTTGCCGCTGATGGCATGCACCTTCTGGAGAAGCCAGAAGAGTGGCTGGGCCAGGATGTAGAGGTGCCCGTAGTCGGCCGCGCGCGCCAGTTCCGGCGAGGTCGCCTTGAGCTGGCTCTGCAGCTTCGGCCCGATGAACAGCGCCGCCCCGAAATTGGCGCTGGCTCCCGGCGCCACCGTATGGTCCGGGCCCGCGGCAGCCAGCCGAAACTGATCGCCGGATGCCGCCAGGGTGAACTTATACGACACGCCGCCGGGAGGGACGATCGCGCTCACGAAATGATGCTGCAGCGCTGCGATCCAGCCGTTCGTGACATCGATCGCCAGATGGCTGTCGTCCTTGTCGCCAGTGTCCAGCTTGCGGTATTTCGTGCCGTCCCAGAGGGCGGGACCGTGAAAGGCGTAGCTCTCGACGTTGAACATCGAGCGCTTGGTCCGCGGGTCGTTCCTGAGGATCTGCGCGTAGGGGGCAGCAGTCCACGGCGCATCCGAGTGGTTGTCGATGTTGTATTCGACCCCGATCCGGTAGACACCGCGCTCGAAAACGTACGTCTTCGTGACCGTGACGCCGTGGTCGTTGCTCCACGATAGTGGCACACGCAGCTGTTGCGCAGTCCCCAACCGATAGTCGCTGCGTGGGCTGGTGAAAGTCGCAAGGTGTGTCGGAGCCGGCTCGGGGCCGGTCAGGCCCGACTGCAGCAGATACAACGTCTGCGGATCTTCGTGGTTCTCCAGTCGCACTGGAGTTGCCTCCCCCTTCACCAGAGGGTACTTCGGCAGGTCCACGCGCTCGATCGTCCCGCCCCGTGTGCTGATGTCGAGGTCCAGCACGTCAGTACGCACGTGGACGACGCCAGCGCCGGAGGGTGCCGCTTCGGCGGGGATCGACGACGCAGCGGAGCCGCTGGTGGACTCGGTCGCGGGTGAGCCCGGATTGGAAGCGGCTTGCGAGCTTGGAGGGCTCGCCGGGCCTTTCTCGGCCTGCGGCACCTGATTCGCGAGATCGCCCGAGGTGGAGGCGGAGGGCCCGTTGGCGTGTGAAGAGGCGTTCGCCGGCTGGTTCACCGTTGGAGGCGTTTGCTCAGCGTAGTCGTGATTCCACGCTGCGAAGTTCAGCCACAGCATCAGCCCCAGGGCAAGCCACAGCAGAACTCTCGGATTGTTAGTCATGCGCCGGGTGCCTGCAGCTTGCGGGCGCGCGCAGTGGCACGGGGTCGATGCCCCCCGGGTGCCACGGGTGGCAGCGGCCCAGCCGCTTCAGGGTGAGCCACGCGCCCCGTACCACGCCGAACCGGCGAATGGCCTCGATCGCGTAGCGGGAGCACGATGGATAAAAGCGGCAGGCCGGCCCGAGGAGCGGACTCAAGGTCCACTGGTAGAGTCGGATCAGGAATATGGCAGCGTGGCGCATCACTCGCCTACACCGGGCCTGTGCCCGGGTGCTGGTCGGCCACGCTTTTCCAGAGCGACGCCAGGCTCTCGTGAAGCTTTGCTCCGGGTGCGTTCCGAGCCCGCTGACGCGCGCTGACGATGAGGTCCACCGACGGCAGCTCGTGCTGGTGCAGCCGGAACGACTCGCGGATGATCCTGCGGATGCGGTTGCGCTCGACGGCGCCGCCGGCGATGCGTACCGCCACGGCAAGACCGAGTCGAGGACCGCCCTGGTCGTTCAAGATCGCAATCACGCCGAAGAACCCGTTACCTAGTCGTCGCCCGCGGGCGTAGGCTGCTTCGAAGTCCGACTTGCGACGTACGCGACGCCGCGCGGGAAACGTGTTTCCCGCCGGGGCCGCGCAGACGCAGATCAAGTGAGGCCTCTTGACGTCGCGTGCCGAAGGTATCGCTCAGCTGCTCCTCTTACGGAATGAGCTTGCGACGGCCCTTGGCGCGTCGCCGCGCCAGCACCCTGCGGCCGTGCTTCGTGGCCATGCGAGCGCGGAACCCATGAGTGCGTTTGCGCCGCACTTTGCTCGGCTGATACGTACGCTTCATACCGTGGGGCTCCGTGGAGAAAACCGACAGGACCGCAGGGGTGCTCTCGGCCATTCACAAAAGGGCGGCAAGGCTAAGCCGTTGAGCGCCAAGGTGTCAATATTTTCTCCTCGCTGACAGCTTCAGCACGCGCGTCACTAGGTATAGACTTCGCAGCCCTTTTCCCAGGTCCCGAGGCGATCGCGGAGGCCGCACGCGTGGAAGCGTCTCATTGGACTCAGTGCATGTGCGCCCTGGAAGCCGAGCTTCCCGAGCAGCAATTCAATACGTGGGTGCGCCCTTTGCAGGTCCTGGAGGGTGCCGGCGCGCTCAAGCTGCTCGCGCCGAACCGCTTCGTGGTCGATTGGATCAACGCCAATCTCCTGCCGCGCATTGGCGAGCTGCTGCGTAACCAGAGCGCCGGAGACGTTCCGATCGTCACCGTCGAGGTCGGTTCGCGCAACAGCACCAATGGGCCGGCTGTGCCGATGGCGCCGACGCGCGGGCGGCGTGCCGAGGGGCTGGTGGTCGGGGCGCGGCTGAATTCCGATTTCACCTTCGCGACCTTCGTCGAGGGCAAGAGCAATCAGCTCGCCAAGGCCGCGGCGCTCCAGGTAGCCGAGAATCCGGGCTGCGCCTACAACCCGCTGTTCCTCTACGGCGGCGTCGGGCTCGGCAAGACACATCTCATGCACGCCATCGCGCACCTCATCAAGGAGCGCGATCCGGAAGCGCGAATCGCCTACGTGCACTCGGAGAGATTCGTGGGCGACATGGTCCGGGCTCTACAACATAACTCGATGAACGAGTTCAAGACCGCCTACCGCTCCCTGGATGCCCTGCTCATCGATGACATTCAGTTCTTCGCCGGCAAGGATCGCTCGCAGGAGGAATTCTTCCACACCTTCAACGAGCTGCTCGAAGGCCAGCACCAGGTCATTCTCACCTGCGACCGTTATCCCAAGGAGGTCGACGGCCTGGAGGAGCGGCTCAAGTCGCGTTTCGGCTGGGGCCTCACGGTCGCCATCGAGCCGCCGGAGCTGGAGACCTGCGTGGCGATTCTCATGACCAAGGCGCAGTACGCCGGCGTGACGCTTCCGGAGGAGGTCGCTTTTTTCATCGGCAAGCGGATCCGCTCGAACGTGCGCGAGCTCGAGGGCGCGCTGCGGCGCGTGATTGCCAACTCGCGCTTCACCGGTCATCCGATCACCGTCGAATTCACCAAGGAGGCACTCAAGGACCTGCTCTCCTTGCAGGCGAAGCTGGTGACGATCGAGAACATCCAGAAAACGGTCGCCGACTACTACAAGGTGCGCATGGCGGACCTGCTCTCCAAGCGGCGCAGCCGTTCCGTGGCACGGCCACGGCAGGTTGCGATGGCCCTCGCCAAGGAGCTGACGAGCCACAGCCTGCCGGAGATCGGCGATGCGTTCGGCGGCCGCGACCACACCACGGTCCTGCACGCCTGCAAGCGCATCAAGGAGCTGCGTGCTTCCGAGCAGCGCATGAGCGAGGACTATTCGAATCTGCTGCGAACCCTGGCCGGATAGGCGCGGTGCGCCCTACTGCGCGGCGCGCGCTGTGGAGCAATCTGTGGAACAGCTTGTGCGAAGGCGTGTGGATGTTCTGTGGAGTATTCTGGGGATAAAGTTACGCACAGGGCGCGCACAGGTCATGGTCAGCTGGCTCCCGGAGTTGTGACCGGACAAATGCGGTGCAATGCCTTGATTGGCGGCGAGAACTTCTTTCATGCCCGGTATTCACAGGCTCTACGATAACTATAATCTTTAATATTCAGATTAAGAAAGAAGACGCAAAGATATGAAGCTGACAGCCGCTCGCGAGGATCTCCTCGCTCCCCTGCAGAGTGTCATCGGCGTGGTCGAGCGGCGGCAGACGATGCCGGTGCTCGCCAACGTGCTCCTCTCGGCAAGGGATGGAAAATTGAGCCTCACCGGTACCGACCTGGAGGTCGAGCTCGTAGCGAGCGGTGAAGTGACCGTGCAGCAGGGTGGTGACATCACGGTGCCCGGGCGCAAGTTGCTCGATATCTTTCGCTCGCTGCCGGAAAAAGTGAGTGTGACGCTCACCAGCGAGGGCGAGCGGATCTCGGTGCGGGCGGGACGCAGCCGCTTCACGCTCTCGAGCTTGCCTGCCGCGGAATTTCCGCTCGTCGAGGAGATCAACGCCCAGCAGACCTTGTCGGTGGCCCAGGGCGAATTCCGGCGCTTGATCGACAAGACTCACTTCTCCATGGCACAGCAGGATGTGCGCTATTACCTGAACGGACTGCTGCTGGAGACGGATGGATCCTCGCTCCGTGCCGTCGCCACCGACGGGCATCGCCTGGCGCTGTGCGAGATGGCTTTGGAGGGGAAGGCGCGGACCAATCAACAGGTCATCGTGCCCCGCAAGGGCGTGCTGGAGCTGCAGCGCATCCTGGGTACGGAGGGCACTATAGAGCTGGCGATCGGCACAAATCACGTTCGCGCCCAGATCGGCACAATTCGCTTCACTTCGAAGCTGATCGACGGTCGTTTCCCGGAGTATAGTCGTGTGATCCCCTCCAGCCCGGCGCGCCGTGTCGAGGCGGATCGAGAGCTTTTGCGGCAGTCGCTGCAGCGCACCGCCATCCTGTCGAACGAGAAGTATCGTGGGATCCGCCTGACGGCTCGGCCCGAGCTCCTGATCATCCAGGCACACAACCCGGAGCAGGAGGAAGCGGAGGATCAGGTCGAGGTTGCCTACCAGGGCGAGGAAGTCGAGATCGGGTTCAACGTCAATTATCTGCTGGATGCCCTGGGGGCCATCGAGAGCGACAAGGTGGAGATCGGACTCACGGACTCCAACAGCAGCTGCCTGATCCACGCACCGGGTGTCACCAACACGCGCTACGTTGTGATGCCCATGCGGCTCTGACCTGGTGGAGCCCCGGTTCGCGCCACATGGAGCGGCGGGCCCTGGATGAGTCTGATTCATCTCGCTGTCGAGCACCTTCGTTGTGTCGAGAGGGCGGAGCTGGCGCTCTCCCCTCGTCAGAACCTCATCTGGGGTGGGAATGGCTCCGGCAAGACCACACTGCTGGAGGCGGTCTTTCTGCTGGGACGGGGCCGCTCGTTCAGGACGCGCAACTCAGCGAAGCTCATTCAGCATGGCGGGACGAGCCTCACCGTGTTTGGCCGAACCGACGGTTCTTCACCGTTACGGATAGGGATCGAGGTCAGCCGGGATGGGGGGACTGCGGGGCGGATTCAGGGTGCGCCGACCACCTCACTGGCCGAGCTGTCGCAGGCGTTTCCCGTACAAGTCATTGAGCCCGGAGTGCACCGACTCGTCGAGGAGGGAGGCCATCGCCGGCGGCGCTGGATGGACTGGGCAGTGTTCCACGTGGAACCTGGCTTCGTGGACCAATGGGTGCGCTACACCCGCGCTGTGAAGCAACGGAATGCGGCCCTGAGGCAGCAGCCCGCCGAAGCCGGGGTCTGGGACCCAGAGGTTGCCCGTCTCGGTGAGGCTATTGCCAGTGCGCGGCAACGCTCGCTGGAATCGCTGCAGCCGCTGTGGGCCCGGACTGTCCGCGCTCTCTGTGGCCTGGACGTCGAGCTGCACTATGCGCGGGGGTGGTCGCAGGACCTTTCACTGTCCGATGCTCTCAAGGAGGGTCGAAGCCGGGATCAGGCCCGCGGGCTCACGCATGCGGGGCCGCACCGCGGCGATGTGCTACTGAGGCTGTCAGGGCGCCCGGCACGCGAGGTCCTATCGCGCGGCCAGCAGAAACTCGTGGCGATAGCGATGGCACTCGCTCAACTCGATCTCGTGCGTTCGCTGGCGCCGTCCGTGCCGACGCTCCTCCTGGACGATCCCGCTGCGGAACTCGATGAGAGCCATCTCGGTCAATTCATCGCGGCGGTCAGGCGGATCGACTGCCAGCTGATCGTGACCTCGCTGAAGCCCGCAGCCGACCCCTTCGGCCGAGCGGAGAGGGTGTTCCACGTGGAACAAGGAAGCGTCAGACCGGTATAATGTGCGCTTAACCACCGGGCTGATTCATGGCATCTGAAGACGTCTACGATTCCAGCAAAATCAAAGTTTTAAAGGGCCTGGACGCAGTGCGGAAGCGGCCCGGTATGTACATCGGCGATACCGATGATGGCTCCGGGCTCCACCATATGGTTTTCGAGGTCGTCGATAACTCCATCGACGAGTCCTTGGCAGGCTATTGCGATCGGATCGTCGTCACCATCCACGCCGACGAGTCGATTACCGTGTCCGATAATGGGCGGGGTATCCCGGTGGACATCCACCCCGAAGAGGGCCGATCGGCAGCCGAAGTCATCATGACCGTGCTGCATTCAGGCGGGAAGTTCGACGATACCTCGTACAAGGTGTCCGGCGGCCTCCATGGCGTCGGGGTCTCCGTCGTCAATGCCCTGTCCGACTATCTTCAGCTGACGGTCTGCCGCGACGGAAGGATCCATCGCCAGGAATATCACCTGGGTGAGCCCGTGGCTCCGCTTGCCGTCGTGGGGGAGACCCAGGAGCGGGGTACCGTGATCCGGTTTCGCCCGAGCTCGAGGATCTTCACGAACATTCAGTTCAACTACGAGATTCTGTCCAAGCGCCTCCGGGAGCTGTCCTTTCTCAACTCGGGGGTCCGGATAGACCTGGTGGATGAGCGGGAGAACAAATCGGACATGTTCAAGCACGAGGGCGGTCTGCAGGCCTTCGTGAAGTATCTGAATCGCACCCGAACCCCCGTCCATGAGTCGGCCTTCTGGTTCAAGACCCAGGAGGGATCCATGGCGGTGGAGGTCGCGATGCAGTGGAACGACTCCTACCAGGAGAGCATGTTCTGCTACACAAACAACATTCCCCAGAAGGACGGCGGCACGCATCTCGCCGGCTTCCGCAGTGCACTGACCCGCACGCTGAATGACTACATAGAGAAGGAGATGTCCGGGAAGAAGGACATCCCCACGACAGGGGACGATGCGCGCGAGGGATTGACGGCCATCCTGTCGGTCAAGCTGCCCGATCCCAAGTTCTCCTCGCAAACGAAGGACAAGCTCGTCTCCTCCGAGGTCAAGGGCGTGGTGGAGACCGCAGTCGCGACCAAGTTGCAGGAATTCCTGCTGGAACACCCGCAGGAAGCGCGTGGGATCGTCGCGAAGATCATCGAGGCGGCCCGCGCCCGGGAAGCCGCGCGCAAAGCGCGTGAAATGACCAGGCGCAAGGGCGCGCTGGACATAGCCGGTCTACCGGGCAAGCTCGCCGACTGTCAGGAGAAGGATCCCGCGCTCTCGGAAATCTTCATCGTCGAGGGCGATTCGGCGGGCGGGTCCGCCAAGCAGGGTCGCGACCGGCGAACCCAGGCGATCCTGCCGCTGAAAGGCAAGATCCTCAACGTGGAGAAGGCGCGGTTCGACAAGATGCTTTCCTCCGCGGAGGTCGGCACATTGATCACGGCGCTGGGTTGCGGGATCGGCAAGGACGACTTCGACATCAGCAAACTGCGCTATCACCGCATAATTATTATGAGTGTCGACGGGGACGAGCATGTGTTTGTGCGAGACGCAGCATGCGCAACCCGTATGGTTCGCATCGGAGCCTTCATAGACTCGGCGCTTGCAGCCAGGGCGCCCGGTGCCGACAAGTTGACCAGCGATAGCCTTGGTGAAGTACTTTGCTTTGGCCTTGACGATCACTGCGTCCGCTTTCGTTCGATCAAGAGCGTCATCAGGCATCGACCAGAGGAGAGGCTGTTTCGCGTGCGCACCGCATATGGCCGCTCGATCCGCGTCACTTCCAGTCACAGCGTCTTTGTTTGCGAAGGCAACGGCATCCGATTGAAGCGAGGCGATCAGCTCGGCCTCCAGGACCGGTTGGTCGCGCCGCGCCAGATCCGCTTTCCAGTGAGCGCGCCGCAACGCCTTGACCTCCTGCGTGCGTTGCACGCGATTCCCGCAGCAGCAGAGCAAACTTGGGTGCGGGGCCCTGCAGTAGAAGCTTGGTTCAAGGGCACGTCGCGACCCACAGTAACCAACTTCAATGCCTACCTCGGCGCGATCGGAGCAAATCGCGAGGCCGTGCTCGGTCGTACGGCCGTAGGCGCGAGTCGGCTCGAGCGCATATGGCAGGAAGCCTATCGCGGCTCAGGCAGGAACCTGGTACGCGATCGCGTTCGACTGTCTGACCTCCAGCCTGGGGATCTCGACTGGTTCGACGGTCGGGAAGACCTGGAGCTGAGTCCGGAGCACTATCGTCGCAAGGGCGTGCGGAGATTCCTCGCTGTCAACGAACAGCTCATGGAGCTGCTCGGCTTCTATCTTGCGGAAGGCTCATGCTCGGATCGCAACGGAGTCCGGCTGGCGATCGGGCAGAGCAACCAGCACTGCGCCGCCAGGATGGCAGCGAATCTACTTCAAGTGTTTGGAATTCCCCCAGTCACATACGCAGCGAATGGTCGGTGCAGTGACCTCAAGCTCGTGAACCGCGTGGCCGCACTCGTCTGGCAGCACGTCCTTGGTTTTGCGGAGGCAGACTCGATCACCAAGCGAATCCCGGATATCGCTTTCAACGTCTCTGAGCCCATGCGCCTTGCATTCCTGCGAGGTTACCTCCTCGGCGACGGAACCGTTTGCGCCAATCGTATTTCGTTCGCGACTTCGTCTTACGACATCGCGAGCGGGATCATGTACTGCCTGAGCTCCCTCGGTGTCGTAGCCACCCTGAGCGAAAAAGCACCTGACGGTGTGATCCGTTACGTCCGAGGCGCGCCCTGTCAGACCAAGCATGTTAGCTGGCAGATCAGCGTGACTTCCAAGGAAGACCTCGGCCGGCTCGGCCCCTTGTGGCGAGATCATCCGGGCGCAGCGCAGCTCGGGGCCTTTCTCGCGAAACCTCGCTCGGGAAACAACCGACGATTCGAGCCCATCGACGGCGATCTGATCGGTCTGCCGGTCACGGCGATCGAGGAGGTACCGGCCAGCAACGGATATGTGTACGACTTCTCCGTCGAAGGCGACGAGAATTTCATTGCGGGCGTGGGAGGCATCTGTGCGCACAACACGGATGCGGATGTCGATGGCAGCCACATACGTACACTGCTCCTGACGTTCTTCTACCGTCAGATCCCGGAGCTCATCGAGCGCGGCCACGTCTATATCGCTCAGCCACCGCTGTACAAGGTGAAGCGAGGTAAACAGGAGTCGTACGTCAAGGACGAAACCGAGCTCGATGCTGTGCTGCTCAATACGGCGCTGGAGAATGCGGAGCTGCACGTCAACTCCGCAGCACCGCCACTACAGGGATCGGGTCTCGAGATGCTCGCTCGGCAATACATGGAGGTGCAGGCAATCATCAAGCGCTGGTCCCGGCGTTACGACGACCGTCTGCTCGAGCAACTCATCTACATGCCTGTTGTAACACCGGCCGACTTCGATCGTGTCGAGTGGCTGCGCGGCTGGGCCCAGGAGCTGCATCAACGACTCAACAGCCTCGATGACGGCACAAGGACCTACCGAGTTGAAACGCGCGGGGCGAGCGACGGGCATGGCGCCCGTGTGTTGATTCACAAGACCGAGCACGGCACCGCGAGTAACAAGTATTTGCCGCGCGAATTCTTCGAGTCGGCCGAATACCAGCGGATCGCGGAACTGGCGCGCACCTTGGCCGGCCTGATCGGCGAGGGCGCTCACGTCGTGCGCGGCAGTGAGCGTCACGAGATCGGCTCGTTCAAGGAAGCGATGAAATGGCTTTTCGATCAGGCACGGCGCGGCCAGACCATCCAGCGCTACAAGGGATTGGGTGAGATGAATCCCGAGCAGCTCTGGGAGACCACGATCAACCCGGAGTCGCGGCGCCTGATGCAGGTCAGGATCGATGACGCGGTCGCGGCCGACGACATCTTCACCACGCTCATGGGCGACCAGGTCGAGCCCCGCCGCGAGTTCATCGAGAAAAATGCGCTGTCCGTGATGAATCTCGACGTCTAGTCGGGGCTCTCTGGTCGGCCAAAAGATGGTCGGTTCGCGCTAAACTGATCCGATAAATATACCAATATTGGCTGGAAAGCCGATCATTGATGCACTACTGAATCAGTAGGTTTGCATCCATGAGCGGGAACAACGGCAACGCAGCCCACCAGGAGAGGCAGGGGTCGCGCCTCACGAGCTATGGGATCCAGCAACTCTTCCCGTATCTGCGACCGGTCGTGCGCTCTCACCTCGCGACGGCCCATCGACCGGCGGCCGGGTCACTGTCCGATAGAGGGCGTAGATGACGATCACGAAGACAATGCTGCCCAGCCACACGGCCCCGTTGTCCGCAAACGCATCGCTGACGAGAGACAGCGGGTAGTCCTTTCCGGAGAAGGCGACCACACCGGCTACGAGCACCCCGACGAGTCCCTCGCCAACGATCATCCCCGAGGCCAGCAGCACGCCGAGTTGCTTGGCTGCGTCGGGTCTCGCACCCCGGTCCGCATGGCGCTCGAAAATCCAGCCCACCACGGCGCCCACGACCACCATCAGCGTGCTTTGCGTAGGCAGATAGATACCGAGCCCTACCGCCAGCGGCGAGAGATGCGCACCCGGTTTGACCGCGCGCACCACGGCGTCGATGACGATCAGCCCAACACCGATCGCCCCACCGATCTCGATCAGGCTCCAGTCCACGTTGTTCTGGATGACACCCTGCGCAAGCGCGGAGATCAGCCCGGCCTGCGGAGCCGGCAGCGGATGCTCGTGGTTGCCGGGGCCGCCGGCAAAGCCGTAGGCCCGATTCAGCAGGTCGAGAATGGGCGGGATGATCGCAGCGCCTGCGACCACGCCGACGACCAGCGCGGCCTGCTGCTTCCAGGGCGTCGCATCGACGAGCTGGCCGGTCTTGAGATCCTGCAGGTTGTTGTTGGCGATCGCCGCCGCCGCGAAGACCACGGCCGTCACGAACAGCGAGTAGGCAACCAGTGCGCGTCCGGTCCCGCCCGCCATCGTCGAACCCATGCCGAAAACGAGAATCAACCCGAAGCCCACCACCGCCAGGATCCCGATGCCGGACAGCGGACTGTTGGAGGCGCCGATCAGCCCCGCCATGTAGCCGCAGATCCCGGAGACCAGGAAGCTCATGATCCCAACATATAACGCGCCCGCGATCACCAGCGTGACCAGGTGGCTCCCCAGGCCGCTGCTGCCGACGAACTGCGCGAGCAGGAGAGCAACCAGAAATACACACACCAGCGAGACGATGCCTACCAGACCGATGGGGATGTCCTGCTCGGTGCGTGGCAATGCGGCCCCACCGCTCGTGGCGCGAGTGCGTGCGGCAGCGATCGCGGAGGCGAGACCCCGCGCGACGGGCTTCGTCAGCTTGGCCAGCGTCCATACAGCCGCGACTCCGATGGTGCCCGCACCGATGAATCGCACTTTGTGACTCCAGGTATCGTGCGCCAGGGCGGCGTCCGCCACGTGGGCGGCCATCGGAGCGAGCGCCGAGTAATGCGGAACCGCCCAGACCCAGGCGATGAGCGCCCCCACGAGCATCGCGACCACGACCCACAGGCCTACCAGGTGTCCCACACCAAACAGTGCGAACGACAAAAAGAAGTCGAATCCCGAGACCCCTTCGCCGAAGCGGAACGTACGAACCACGTCGCTCGCAAACACCCTCGTCGCCGTGACGAGCGAGAACACACCCGAGACCACCGAGCCCCAGAGCAGGGCACGCAGGCCCGTGCGCGTGTCGTCCATACCGGCGCCCCGCTCTCGGCTGCCGCACTTGAGCACCTCGGCGCACGCGACCCCCTCGGGGAAGGGCAAATCCTTCTGCGCAAGCAACGCGCGGCGCAAAGGAATCGAATACATGACCCCCAGCGTCCCGCCGAAAGCACAGATGGCAAAGCACGCGAGGTACGGGAACCCGGTCCACCAGCCGATCATGATCAGGCCGGGCAACACGAAAATGACCGAGGACAGAGTGCCCGCGGCAGAGGCAACCGTCTGCACGATGTTGTTTTCCTGGACGGTCACACCGCTGAAGCCGCGCAGCACCGCCATCGAGATGACGGCCGCCGGGATCGAGGTCGCAAATGTAAGCCCCGCGCGCAGGCCGAAGTAGACGTTCGCAGCGGTGAAGGCCAGCGTGATGAGCACGCCGAGGATCAACCCCCGCAGTGTGAGCTCGGCCCGTGACTCCATGCTCATATAGTTCTTCTCCACGTGGCCAACCCAATGGCGCCGGCACCCCCGGCTCGAGACGCTACGCGCACAGTCTACAGCGCTGGCCGACTGTTGATCAGCCTGAGGCCTCCGGCCCCGCCTCGCTCAGCCGTGCGACGGTGGCCTCTATCCAGTCCTGCACCTCGCGATTGATCTCGCGGACGTCCCGGCCTGCCGCGGCCACGGCAGGCCCGATGACCACCCGGATGGTCCCGGGTCTCTTGCGCAAGCCGCGTCGCGGCCAGTAGTTGCCGGCGTCATGCGCAACCGGCACGAGAAGCTTTCCCGTCTCGGAGGCAAGCAGCGTGCCGCTCACACCATAGCGGCGCGTCTGTCCCGGGGGCATCCGGGTGCCTTCCGGAAAGATGATGATCCAGTCGCCCTCGGCGAGCCGCTGCCTGCCCTGCTCGACGACCTGGCTGACCGCCGAGTGACCGGACTTGCGGTCGATCGCGATGGCATGCAGCTGCCGGATCCCCCAGCCCACGGCCGGGACCCATAGCAGCTCGCGTTTCAGCACCCACACCTGCCTGGGGAAGATCACCGCCATGGCGATGGTCTCCCAGGAGGAGGAGTGCTTCCACAGGGCAATGTGATTGCCCGGGGGCAGCCTCTCCAGTCCCTCGATCCGGTAGTCCAGGCGGCAGATCCACTTCAGGGCCTGCAGCAGCACCACTCCCCATACCCGCGCCAGCACGAACCGCCGGGGGAACGGCAGAAACAGACAGGCGATCACGAAGAACACGGCGTACAAGAACGTCCACGCGAACAGAAAGACGGTGAAGAGCAGCGAGCGGACGAGCTGCATGCGCGCGTGGGATACGAGCTCAGCCCGGCAAGCGGGACAGGTCGGCGATGCCGACGAACAGACCGTGCAGCTGCGCGAGCATCGTGAGCCGGTTGGCACGCAGCTTCGGGTCCTCGTCCATCACCATGACCTGATCGAAGAACGCATCGACAGGTGGCCGAAGCTGGGCGAGCCTGCCCAGCGCATTGGCGTACTCGCGTCTTGCCACGGACGTCGAGACGGTGTCGCGCAGCGATTGCATGGCGTCGAACAGGCGAACCTCGGCGGCTTCCCGCAGATACTCCACGTTGACCTCGGACTGTGGGTGCTCGCCTGCCTTGCGCAGGATGTTGGCAATGCGCTTGTTGGCGGCCGCGAGGCTCGTGGCCTCGGGAAGCTCGAGAAACGCGCCCAGCGCGTTCAGCCGCGCATCGAAGTCGAGCGGCGAGCCGGGCCGCGTGGCCAGCACGGCGTCGATCATTTCGTTGCTGAGTGCCGTTGCAGTCCCGGGACCGGTCGCAGTCGCACGCTCGAGATAGTACGCGCGCAGTCGTTCCATGATGAAGTCGTAAATCTGCGCGGCCGCTGCCTCCCGCGGCCCGGCCGGTTCGTTGCGTTCCGCTCCCGCGGCGGAGTGCGCGGCCGCGGCTGCCCGGATTCTGGAGATGTCCTCGCGAACGCTCCGCAGCGCGAGCTCGATGAGCGGCCGCAGATCCAGGTCGAGGCGCTTCTCGATGAGTATCCGCAGGATCCCGATGGCGGCGCGCCGCAGGCCAAAGGGATCCTTGGTGCCGCTCGGTCGCTCGTTGATCTCGAAGATGCCGGCAAGCGTATCCAGCTTGTCGGCGATCGCGACGGCCACTCCTTCCTGGGTTTGCGGCAGCTCATCGCCGGCGCCCCGGGGCAGATAGTGCTCACGGATGGCGACGGCAACCTCCGCGGGCTCGCCATCGGCGAGCGCATAGTACGTCCCCATGATCCCCTGCAGCTCGGGAAATTCCCCGACCATGGCGGTCAGCAGGTCGCACTTGCAAAGCTCCGCCGCCCGCTCGGCGGCGGCAACGTTCGCCCCGCCCGCGCGCGCGATCGGGGCCGAGAGTGCGCGGATGCGCCGGGTCTTGTCGCCGAGCGAGCCCAGCTTCACCTGGAAGGTCATGGTATT
>DASTDD010000072.1:0-8128 GCA_035710545.1 Steroidobacteraceae bacterium | reverse complement strand
GTGCGCCGTCGAAATCGTGATCCCCCGCGCCTTCTCCTCCGGGGCCTTGTCAATCTGGTCGTACGCCACAAAGGTCCCCCCGTGGGTCTCGGCCATCACCTTCGTCAGCGCCGCCGTCAGCGTCGTCTTCCCATGATCGACATGCCCAATCGTCCCCACGTTCACGTGCGGCTTGCTGCGCTCGAATTTCTCTTTCGACATGGTGTTTTCCTCGAAGCCTTCTCTTGGGCTGCTACGCCCAACTCTCCAGGGGCTTGGCGCAAAGCCGCCAACCCCGTTCATTCAGCGGCGCTGCGCGCCGGTAAGACCACTCCGCCGATCGCCTCACTCGGTGGAGCCCACGACCGGAATCGAACCGGTGACCTCGTCCTTACCAAGGACGTGCTCTACCGACTGAGCTACGTGGGCGGACAACTCCTCATGCTGCCGGAAGCCGCCCGCGGAGCCGTCGGCCCGCACGCTGGCGGCCTGACTCTCGCTCGCCCGTCTGGAGCGGGTGATGGGAATCGAACCCACGTCATCAGCTTGGAAGGCTGAGGTTCTACCATTGAACTACACCCGCTGATGACGCCGTACCCGCCGGCCCGCGCTAGCCTGGTCCGACCCCGCACCGGCTGACGGTGGAGGGGGTAGGATTCGAACCTACGAAGGCGTAAGCCGGCAGATTTACAGTCTGCTCCCGTTGGCCGCTTGGGTACCCCTCCGCAAAAAGGAGCCGCGTATTCTGATTTCGGGTGCCCGGGGTGTCAATGCATCTTGGCGCGCTATTTGCTTGGCCCCGGCGGTCCCCCAGGTCATCCCGATCCTCAGAGGCCCATCCTGGAGGGCCCGGGCCCCCATTCGTCAGCCTGGCCCTCCGATCACCCCGAGCTCCTGCCTGTCCGCCTTCTTGGAGGCGCTCTCGATGTAATCGCCAAGTGACCGTCTGAGCTGGCCGGCTGCCTCGTGAATAGCCTCGGACAGCGTCGCCGCCTCATGGCCCACTGCCAGGGGTTTCAGGCCGGACAGGCGCACCTCTATGACGCAGCACTTATCCCGGGCGCCCGCCTGGCTGCTGTTCAGGTCGCTCAGGGAAACCTCTACCCGGGTGATGCTCACCGCGAAGGGTTCCAGGGACCCCTCGACCACCCCTTCGATCCGGCTGATCAGTTCGGCATCGCAGCAGATCCTCTCGTCGGAATTGATCAGGATCTGCATGCGCCCGCTCCTCGAAACCGTCTCACCGGGCACCTCGCAAATTCCATGCCTTGTTGTGCTAACGAGACGACATGCCCCCGGTTGACCCGCGGTCGCCATCCTGGACGGCACCGGGTTCACGCGGGAGCATCAAGGCCCGGGCAAGGACCTCGACCAGGGAGCCGTTGGCGGCTCGCCACTGGCCAGGGCGGAGGTCGGGAGGCAACTTGACCGGGCCGTATCGCACGCGCCGCAGGCGACTCACCTCGAACCCCACTGCGCTCCACAGACGCCTCACCTCTCGATTGCGGCCCTCGTGGATGACCACCCGAAACGTGGCATGGCTGCCACCGTGTCTGGGTTCATCCTGCAGGGTGTCCTCTCCGGTGTCTTTCTTCCCATCACGAGGGCCCCTCGCCGTACCCCGTTCCGGGGCGGAGCCCCTGCCGGGCTGAGGCTCGATTTGGTCGAAACGAGCCGACCCGTCCTCGAGCGAAACCCCCGCGAGCAGGCGCTCCAGCACGCCTGGGGCAGGGGTGCCCCTGATACGGACCACGTATTCGCGGTCGATCTCGCTCGACGGGTGCATCAGTCGGTGGGCGAGCTCCCCGTCAGTCGTCAGAAGCAGCAGTCCCGAGGTGTTCACGTCCAGCCGCCCGACCGCAATCCAGCGCCCGTGCCGTGGCTGCGGCAGGCGACCAAAGACCGTCGGCCGACCCTGTGGATCGCTGCGCGTGGTCACCTCTCCGAGTGGCTTGTGGTAGAGAAGGACCTCCCGAGACGGCGACTTCGCCGAGGAAAGATCGAGCCTGACGCCATCCAGGCATATGACATCGCTGGGCGTGGCACGATCACCCAACTGCGCAGTGCGCCCGGAGATGGTCAGGCGGCCGTCCCGGATCCATTGCTCGATGCCGCGGCGCGAGCCCAGGCCCGCGTCCGCCAGCAATTTCTGCAGTCTGGTCATGTGCTGCGGGCAACCCTACTATAAACGCCAAACGTTCCGGCACGGCCTCAGGCTGCGGCCATCCTTGCGAAGCTCGCCCGCGGGGGCGTAAGAAGGTCGAATGATTTACGACAGCATTCTCGCCACGATCGGACGCACGCCCGTCGTGAAGATCCAGCGGCTCGCGCCGCGCAACGTCTCGATGTACGTCAAATGCGAATTTTTCAACCCGATGAGCTCGGTGAAGGACCGTCTCGCCATTGCCATCATCGAGGACGCCGAGCGCTCGGGTGCGCTCAAACCGGGCCAGACGGTCGTGGAGGCGACCTCGGGCAACACGGGCATTGCGCTGGCGATGGTCTGCGCCGCGAAGAACTACCCGTTCGTCGCCGTGATGGCGGAGTCGTTTTCGATGGAGCGTCGCAAGGTCATGCGCCTTCTTGGAGCCAGGGTGATCCTCACGCCCGCAGCCGAACGCGGTACCGGCATGGTGAAGAAGGCCGCGGAACTGGCGCGCAAGCACGGCTGGTTTCTGGCGCGGCAGTTCGAGAACGAGGCCAATCCGGCCTATCACCGCAATACGACCGGCCCCGAGATCCTGCAGGACTTCGTGGGCCGCCGCCTCGACTATTTCGTGACGGGCTGGGGGACGGGCGGAACATTGACAGGGGCGGGTCAGGTGATCCGGCTCGCCCGACCCGAGGTGCAGGTCATCGTGGCAGAGCCTGCCGGCGCGTCCCTGCTGGGAGGCAAGACGTGGGCGCCCCACAAGATCCAGGGATGGACGCCGGATTTCGTACCCGAAGTGCTCGACCGCAAGGTTGCTCATCGCGTTCAAACCGTGACCGATTCGGAAGCCATCGAATCGTCGCGGTCGCTGGCACGCACCGAAGGCATCTTCTGCGGCATCTCCTCCGGCGGCACATTCGCCGCCGCTCTCAGGGTAGCCGCGGAAGCCGCGGACGGCTCCGTCATCCTGGCGATGCTGCCGGATACGGCCGAACGCTACCTGTCCACTCCGCTGTTCGAGGGTATAGCGGAGGGCAGCGATCCCGAGCCGTGATGGCGGTTGCGCCCGATACTACATACCAGTACGGCGGACCGATGCTGGCGCGGCGCTTCGCCGCGCTGCCGGATCCGTTTCCCATGTGGCGCGGCGGAGTGCTGCATGGCGCGCGCATTGCGTACGAGACGTGGGGAGCACTGAGCGAGGCGCGCGATAACGCAATCGTGCTTTTCACGGGACTCTCGCCGCCGGCGCATGCGCGCTCCTCCCCGCAGGACCCGAGCCCCGGCTGGTGGGAAGGCATGATCGGCCCCGGCCTGGCCATCGATACCGAGCGGTACTTCATCGTCTGCATCAACTCGCTCGGCAGTTGCTTCGGCTCGACGGGCCCGGCTTCCATCAATCCGGCAACCGGCACCCCCTACCGGCTGAGCTTTCCCGATCTGTCACTGGAAGACATCGCGCGCGCCGGGTTTGAAACCCTGCGCTCCCTGGGCATCGAGCGCGTCGACACGCTCATGGGACCTTCATTGGGTGGCATGGTCGTGCTCGCGTACGCGGCCATGTTTCCCGGCGCTGCGCGGCGGCTCATCAGCCTCTCAGGCACGGCCGCTGCTTCGCCCTTTGCGATCGCACTGCGTTCCATCCAACGCGAAGCCATACTGCGCGATCCTGACTGGCACGGCGGAGCCTACGCCGATGAGCACCCGCCGGTAACGGGCATGCGCATCGCGCGCATGCTCGGCATGATGACGTATCGCTCGGCGTACGAATGGCGCCATCGCTTTGGGCGCGAGCCGGCGACGGAACACACCCACGACGGCCCGTTCGCGCCGGAGTTCGCCATCCAGAGCTATCTCGAAGCGCATGCGCGGCGCTTCGTGCGCGCCTTCGATCCGAATTGTTATATGTATATCTCGCGGGCGATGGACCGTTTCGACCTCGCCACGCATGGAACATCCCCCGTCGAGGCTCTGCGGCCCTCCGGGCTGCAGGAGGCTCTGGTGATCGGAGTCGAATCCGACATGCTGTTTGCCGTAGAAGAACAGAGACGGGTTGCCGAGATACTCGATCAGGCCTGCGTGCGAACCGCGTTCGTACCCTTACCCTGCATCGAAGGCCACGACTCCTTTCTCATCGACCTGAAGAGCTTCGGGCGCGAGATCGGCGCTTTTCTGCAGCGCTAGCGGGCTTGGGTGCCCCGCCTGCGGGCCGCGCCTCAGGCCTGCACCGGGCCGCCCAGCAGCGGCGGCAGCGGACAATGCATCAACGCGCACACCGTGCGCAGCAGCTCGGCCTCCGCCTCGTTCATCACGTCATCACTCGCGATCGTCTTCACGAGCCCATCGATCACGACTTTCTTGGCAAATGGATGCAACTGATCCAGGCGTGTCAAGGCCTCACTCAGCTGCCTCGGCCAGTCCGGCAATTCCGCGTACGCGGGGCGGCGCATGGGCAGTACACCGGACATGCCTGCTTCGTAGGCCATGCGAGCACCCTGTGCATTTTGCGCACCGAGTTGCGCCAGCGTTGCAAACAGCACATGAATTTCGTTCTGCGCGTCTTCGAGCGAGAGCGTGCCGTGTGGAACACGCGCCTGCAGCTCATCGTTGATCAGCGTCTCGAACAGCTTCGCGAGAGAGAATTCGAACGCGTCGATCCGGTTGTCGGCGTGGATCAGCTCGTTGACCAGCTGCGCAAGCGCCTTGCGTTGGGGCACCGGAGCGCGTCGCAGGGCGGGGAAGAGCTGTTGCAGAACGGGCAGGCGCAGGAGCGGCTCGATCCCATCGGCCAAGGGCGTGAGCTGCTGAACGACTGCGAAGTTGGCGACGCTGAGCGCCTGACCCAGGATAGCGAGCTGCCGCTCGCGCACGGGTGGCTCCTGGCTGAGCAGAAGCGCCAGCACGAAGGCCTGTGACTTGCCCGGGGACTGCATGATTCCGGTGAGGCCTTCGGGCATCGCGAGCTGGATGGCCTGCGCCTGGCGGATGTGCACGGCATCTACCCGGCCAACGCGCGAGACGACGGGTTGCGCAGTGGCCGCAGCTCCGGTCGGCGTGCCCTCGGACGCGAGAGCCGAAATGCCGGCAGCGGCCGCGACGACTCCCGGGCCCGGCACAGAACCTGCCGCGGGAAACGGAGCAACCCTCACGGAGGGTCGCGCCCCCGGTGCCGCGGCGGGCTCGAGCTCCCCTGATCCCGGACCACCAGGCGGCTCGGACGCGCCTTGAGCAGCCTCGAGCTCGGCGCTCATGCGCGCAAGCTCGCGCTCATCGAAATGTGGATCCAGCTCGCGGATGCGCTCCATGAGCGGGGGATGAGTCGCGAAGAGCCGGTCGAGCCCTTCGGCGAAGAACATATGGGCGGCCTGCTCGGCATGCGGCGAGGACAGCCGCGAGCCTTCCGGAAGCACGGCGATCTTGACCAGCGCTTCCTTCAGCCCCTGCGGATTGCGGGTGAACTGCACGCCCGAGGCATCCGCGAGCCGCTCGCGCTGGCGGGACACGGCCGCCTGCATGAGGCGACCGAGAAACAGGCCGACGTAGCCCAGCACCACGATGGCAAATGCGAGAGCCACGATGCCGTTGTTGCCCCGCCGGTTACGCGGGCTGAAATTGAGTAACAGGCGGCCGATCAGCGCCACGACGAACAGCCCGAACACCCAGCCCATGAGCTGCACGTTCAGACGCATGTCGCCATTGAGAATATGGCTGAACTCGTGGCCGATCACACCCTGGAGCTGATCGCGATTGAGCTGATCGAGAGCGCCCTGGGTCACCGTGATGGCGGCGTTCGCCGCGGTGTGACCGGCGGCGAAGGCATTGATTGCGAGCTCCTGCTCCAGGACGTAGACCTCCGGCATCGGCACACCCGAGGCGATCGCCATTTCCGACACGACGTTCAGCAGCCTCTTGCGCTTCAGGTCGGTCGTATCCGGGCTGACCAGCACCCCTCCCAGACTGCGCGCGACCACCCCGCCGCCACCACGCAGCTCCATCGTCTTGTAGAGGCTGGCCAGTCCCAGCACGCCCATGACGATGAGGGTCGAGAAGACCGCCACGCCCGGATTCTGTTGCGCGAACTGCAGCGGCTCGATCAGCGGGCGATCGGCCCCGGCGGAGGCGAGGAAGCTGAAGAGAACGAGATCGAGTGCGAGTGCCACCGCGAGCAGCGAGAGCACGAAGGCCAGCACCAGCCAGCGGGTCTGGCCGCGCGCGGCCGCCTGGCGCGCGTAGAAATCCACGGCCTAGCCGAAATTGACCTTGGGCGCCTCGCGCGCCTCGGGCTTGCCGATGTCGAGCGGCTGGGCCGGCTGAAAGCCGAACATGTTGGCCACGATACTGCTCGGGAAGACCTCGCGCGCATTGTTATAACTCATCACCGAGTCGTTATAGGCCTGGCGGGCAAAGGCCACCTTGTTCTCCGTCGAGGTGAGCTCCTCGGACAGCTGCATCATGTTCTGATTGGCCTTGAGGTCCGGGTAGGCCTCGGCGACCGCCATCAGCCGCCCGAGCGCGCCCCCCAGCTGCTGGTCGGCGCCGGCCAGCTGCTGTACCGCCGCGGCGTTACCGGGATCGGAGGCCGCGGTCTTCAACCCCGCGTAAGCGGCGTTGCGTGCCTGGATGACCGCCTCCAGCGTCTCGCGCTCGTGCTTGATGTAGCCCTTGGCGGTCTCGACCAGATTGGGAATCAGATCGTAGCGCCGCGTGAGCTGCACATCGATCTGCGCGAAGGCGTTCTTGAAGGCATTGCGCGCCGTCACGAGGCGGTTATACGTCGAGATGAAGACGACGACGAGCCCAATGATGATGAGCAGAACGATCCAGCCCATGGCGACCCCTTTCCCCGGCAGGCATCAATTGGCGTGATCCCGTCGCAGCCGGCTCACCGGCCGCACCGGTGCGCGCGTGCGGGCGCACCACCGGTGCGAGACAGTACCGGGAATGACGATTAAGTCAAATTTCAGTTCCAGCAGGTGGAGGCGATGCCGACGGAGAGGGCGCCGCCCGAAGTGGTCGAGCTCTGCTGGCCGGTCTGGTCGACGCTGAACGTCCTGCAGGTGGTGTCATTGAGCTGCGTGCCGATTGCGGTCGCCGTGACCGTGAAGGTTGCCACTGTCGGCGGCACGGCGGCCGGGTTGGGCGCATTCACGTTCCCGACGCTGACCTGATAGTAGCCGCTGCCGACCGTAATCGGCCACGCGCCGGTGTACCCGAGGTCGGACGGCGTGACACTGTAGACGTTGGCGGTGCTGAGGTAGCGTTCCTCGCGCGCGGCCAGGTCCAGCACCGCATTGCGCGCATCGGTCCGGCGCGACTTGCGGATCTGCTGCTGGTACGAGGGCACGGCGATCGACAGCACGATCGCGGCAATGACCAGCGTGACCATGAGCTCGATCAGGGTGAACCCCGTCTGGCGCCCATGAGTGTTGGTTCGGGTGAGCATCTCGATACTCCTAGCGTCGCTGGATCCACGTGAGGCGTTTGCCGGTCGGGCCGCTCAAGGGCGTCGGCGCGCTGCACGTCTTGTCGCCGGGCTTGCACGGGATGGGACACGTCGTGCACCCCTGTCCGTTGGTCTGAGTCAGGAGGAAAGCGTTGCCGCCCGCCGTGACGACGAATGGCGTACCCGTTCCGTTGGTCTGGGAGCCCGCCGCGCTCGTGTCGTTGTAGTTCTTGAAGAAATGGGGGATCACGCCGCCGGTGCTGACCGAGATCGCCACGGTGAAACCGGTGTCGATCGCGGCCGCGCAGCTCAGCGGCGAATTGTTCGCCGGGATCGTGGTGTTCACGATGAACGCGCTCTGGAAGAGCAGCGGATTGAACACCACCTGCTCGCCGGCACCGGGCAGCGAGATCTGCCATCCGAACTGGGTGTTGCCGCTCGGGCAGGTGCTCGAGCCCGACCAGCAGACGTTGTTCGCGGTCACATCGCGCACCCCCGCCGCGGGGCTCGAGAAGGTCTGGGTAGCCAGGGAGCCAGTGGTTATGGAGTGCGAC
>DASTDD010000071.1:0-25022 GCA_035710545.1 Steroidobacteraceae bacterium | reverse complement strand
TTCGAGCCGATCTCGTAGCTGTCGACCGTGTCCGAGTTGTAGGTCGCGGGCGCGTTGGCGATGCCGAAGGTCTGGAAGTCCGAGGCGCAAGCCGCATACGGCACGGGGTTGTTGGCGCCGCCCGGCCGGAATCCCTTGGCGTAGGTCGCATACAGCAGATTGTTGTTGTCCATCTGCCAGGCGAGGTTGACCTTGGGCGTGAACGAATTCTCCTTCTTGTCGCCGTTGTTGATCTGGTTGGCCAGGAACAGCTGCGGGCCGCCGGTGAGCGTGTTGAAGCGGAACTCGGTCTTCGAGAAGCGCACGCCGCCGGTCAACTTCAGAGTGTCAATGATTGACCAGGTGCCTTCGCCGTACCACGCGAGCTGCTTGTCCTCGGCGTGCGTCTGCAGGAAGTAGGAATCGTTCGGGAAGCGCGGATCGTACGGCACCGGATTGCCGTCGGGGTCGGTGAATTCGTCGGTGTACGGCACGCCGAACACCGCCTCGGTGAAGTCGTTCAGCATCGGATCGTGGATCTGCTCCAGATACTGCTGGCGGTTCGAGCTGAAGAACACCCCGGTCGTCCAGATCAGGCGCGCCGCCGGATCGCTCGACTGCAGCCGCACCTCCTGGGTGAAATTCTGCTGGTCGTTGTCGATCGAGGCGGGCGAGCGGTAGTTGGCAATGTCCGCCGGCAGATGGATGCCGTTGGCATCGATCAGGGGGAAGGGCACGCCGGGCAGGAAGCCGCCGAAGGTCTCGTAGAACCCGAGGTTGTACTCGGTGCCGTCGTAGCCGGTCTGCTCCTCGCGGTGGAAGTAGGAGGTGTTGGAGATCAGGCGGACCGGGCCGAAATCCCCCTGGATCTTCAGGGCGGGCAGATAGAACTTATCCGGCTGCGCGCGCTGGGTCGGGTTGCCGCTGATGAAGCGGTTGTCATCGGGATTGGAATAGATCGGCCAGAAATTCGATACATCGTGCGTCTGGCGATTCTGATAGTAGACGCTGGGCGTGACCGACCAGGTATCGCTGGGCGCCCACAGTCCCGCCAGGCGCAGCATGACCGTGTCGCCGTGATTGGCATGCCTGTCCACCACGGTGTTCTGCGGATCGGCCGCCGTCGGATCGACGCGATCGATCCAGCCGCCGTCGTGCCGGTACCAGACCGTGGCTCGCGCTCCGAACGTGTTGTCGATCAGCGGGCCGCCCGCAGCGACGCCCGCTTCGTAGTTCGCCTCGCCGCCCTGCGTGAACGAGACTTCCTCGCGACTGTAGACGCTCACCTTGCTCAGACTCGGCTGCGTCGTGATGTAGCGCACCGTGCCGCCCTCCGAGCCTGCTCCGAAGAGCGTTCCCTGCGGTCCGCGCAACACCTCGACGCGATCGATGTCGAACGACTTCGGCAGCGTCTCGTCCGGATTGAATGCCAGGGCGCGCATCTGGATCGGTGTGTCGTCGATGTAGATGCCGGTGGTGCCGGCGCCGCCCGAGGAGGCGATGCCCCGGATCGAGATGTTGTTGGTGCCCGAATTGTCGACGTTGATGCCCGGAGTGAAGCGCGCGACGTCGGTGATGTCCTTGATTCCCTTCGTGTCCATGTCCGCTTGCGTCAGGGCTGTCAGGCTGATCGGCACCTTGCTCAGACTCTCCTCGCGGCGCTCGGCTGTCACCACGACTTCAGCCAGCGGACCGCTGGACTCCGCGGCCGGCGCCGCCGGCGCATCCGCGTCCGCGGCGCGCACCACTGTTGCTGCGGAAGCACAGATGCCCGCTACCAGGGCGAGCCGCACCGCCGCCGCAATGCCGTTGGAGAACCGATACGCGCCTTTGGTTGACCGCATGAAATCACCTGTTTATTGGCGTTGTTCCGCCGCGCCCCGCCCGCTCCAATGCACAATACCGTCGGCATCGCGCCAGAGCAATGGCGCGCTTCAGCCCGCACGCGACCGATGTCGGCTCCGCACAACGACTGTCGGCACCGATGTCGCGATTGTTCGCCTGAGCACCCCGCTGCTCAGGAAGCCCTGGCCGCGGGCAACCCGCGGCTCACCGGCAGAGTCCGGATCCGCTTGCCGCAGGCCGCGTGGATCGCGTTGCAGAGCGCAGCGGCCGCGCAGGCGGTGCCGGTCTCGCCGATACCGCCGGGCTTCTCCTCATTGGCGATCAGGTACACATCCACCCGCGGCGACTCCGGCAGCCGCATGGCGCGAAAGTCGTGAAAGTTGCTTTGCTGCACGCGGCCGCCGGCGAAGGTGACCTCGGACCACAATGCGGAGCCGAGCCCGAACATTACCCCGCCCTCGAGCTGCGCGCGGATCGTGTCAGGATTGACCATCTGTCCGCAGTCCATCGCACAAGTCACGTGATGCACGCGCGGCTGTCCGTCGATGACGCTGGCCTCCACGACCAGCGCCAGGTAGCTGCCGAAAGCGTATTGCACTGCGACTCCGCGACCGTGATCCGCCGCGAGAGCACTGCCCCAGTTCGCGCGGGCCGCAGCGAGATCGAGCGCCGCGCGCATGCGCGGTGCCTTGATCAATCCCTGCCGGTACTTCACCGGGTCCTGTTTCGCAGCCGCCGCGAGCTCGTCGATGAAGCTCTCGACTACGAACACGCTGCGCGTGGGCCCGACGCCCCGCCACCATGAGGTCGGTACGCCTGGAGGCTCCTCCTTCACATAGCGCACTTCGAGATTCTCCAGCGCGTAGACAGGGTCCGCTGCGACCTCGACCGCATCGTCGTCCACATTGTTCTTGTTGGGCTCACCCGACCACCTTTCGGAGACGGACGAGCCCGCGATCGTGTGCAGCCACGCGACCGGTCTGCCCTGCGGATCCAGCCCTGCCGAAATCCTGTCGACGTAGTAGGGCCGGTACTGGTCGTGTTGAACATCCTGCTCGCGTGTCCACAAAACCTTGATGGGGCCCTGCACGTGGCGGGCGATACGCGCGGCATACACGATGCCATCGACCTCCAGGCGGCGGCCGAACCCGCCGCCGATGAGGTGGTTGTGCAGAACGATCTGCTCGGGCTTCAGGCCGAGGGCGGCCAGCTTTGCGACGGCGCGGTCGGGCGCCTGAGTCCCCACCCAGATCTCGCACTGATCCTGGCGCCAGTCCACGGTGCAGTTCATGGGCTCCATGGTTGCGTGCGCAAGGAACGGCTGATGATAGACAGCATCGACTCGCTTCGCGGCCCGCTTGATCGCCTCGGCGGCGTTGCCGGCATGGCTCGCCACCGCACCGGGCCGCCTGGAGGCCGCGTCCAGAGCGTCCACGAGGGCAGACTGCTGCACCGATCCGTTCGGACCGTCGTGCCACCGCAGCTGAAGTGCCTTCAGTCCGCGCATCGCGGCCCACGTGTCCTCAGCGACCACGGCAACGACATCTCCCTGGTCGTTCACGACCTGGCGCACGCCAGGCACCGCCATGGCGGCCGCCTCGTTCAGGGGCTGCACGGCTTGACCGCCCTGCACCGGCGCAAGCGCGATCACTGCGATGCGCATGCCCGGCACTTGCACGTCGATCCCGAAAGTCGTGCGCCCGTAGGTTTTGTCAGGCGTGTCCCGCCGAGGCGTCGGTCGCCCGATCAGCTTGAAATCTTTGGCCGGTTTGAGGGGAGGCTCCGCGGGGACCGGCATGGTGGCGGCCACGCGCGCAAGTGACCCGTAACCGGCGCGGCGCCCTGAGGCCGCATGGATGACTTCACCTCGGTCGGCGTGGCAAGAAGGCGCCGCGACGCCCCACATATGCGCGGCGGCCTGAATCAGCATGATGCGCGCAGTGGCACCGGCCTTGCGCAGGGGCAGCCAGCAATCGCGAATCGACGTCGATCCGCCTGTAGACTGATCGCCCTCGACACCGTATACGGCCGGATCCGGCGGGGCGTGCTCGAGACTCAAGGCATCGAGGGCGATCTCGAGCTCCTCGGCCACCAACATCGGCAGCGAGGTGAAGGTCCCCTGCCCCATCTCGACCTTGGGCATGATGAGCACGACATGCCCATCCGGATCGATGCGCACGTAGGCATTCAGGACAGCGGGGCTCGTGTCTGCCCCGTGAAGCACCCGCGCCGGTCGATTCGCGGCACCGAAAGCGGTCCCCACGCGGCGAGCGACGCTGACCTGGATCAGCAGCCCGCCGCCGATGGCCACGGAGGCCTTGAGGAAGGCGCGCCGGTCCACAGAACCGGACGCGGGCCCGTCGCGCGCTTCGCGGGTGCATTCGCCGAGGGCGGGTTGGTGGTTGCGCATCTGACCCCTCGCAAATTTGATCGATAATCGATATCGTCAAATCGGCGCCGTGCCGCCACTGTAGGGGATGCGCACGCGGGGCGTCAAACCGGTCCGCGCCCATCACGAGGCGTCGCGAATTTTCCGGTGGTCAGCGGACGATCGCCTCGAGAAAGGGCCGCGCCGTGCGCACGTACCGATCCACGTCGTCGGCCGTATGTGCGAACGATACCTGCGGCCCCGCGCTCGGCATCGCATCCCACACACCGCGGTTGGCCATCCATAGCTTGCGTGCCGAGATGAAATCGATACGCATCGACTGTGAGGCTTCGGCGCCGTTGCGCGGCGGGCGCGCCTCGAGACAGAAGCCTGAGCGAGGCCCAAGATGCAGCGCCGTCCACGGGAGCGCGAGATCGCGGAACAGCTGATCCAGACCCGAGGCGAGGCGCTGTCCCAGCAACCGCACCCGCTCGTAGTTCCCGGGCGTCAGGACCTTCTCGAGTGCCGCCCGCGCAGCCAGCACGGCCACCGTGCTCGCATAGGTCGTCCCGCCCGCGGCTATCCCCGTTCCACCCAGATCGAGATAGGTGTTGGCCTCGACGAACCGGGCGATCGCTGCCGTCATGCCGTAGAGGCCGAAAGCCACTCCGGTCCCCAATCCCTTGCCCAGCACGATGAAATCGCACGACAGGCTCCAGTGCCGTTTCAATCCACCGAAGGCGAATTGGAACGTGTGTGCCTCATCGAGACACAGCAGCGTGCCCGAGCGACGGCACGCGGCCGAGAGCCCCGCCAGAAATCCAGGCTCGGGCTGCACGAGCGTGCAATTCGAGAGTGCGGGCTCCGTGAGGACGAGGGCGACGTCTGCCGCCGACAGGGCGGACTCGACCGAGGCGAGATCGTTGAAGGGCACGATGAGGAGGTGGCGCTCGATACCCCGCGGCAGTCCCAACAGGGCGGCTCGCGCCACGCCGCCCGCTTGCTCCACGAGCGTCTCGTCCACGTGCCCGTGATAGTGACCGCCGAAGACGAGGATCTTCTCGCGGCCCGTGAGGGCGCGCGCGATGCGGATGACCTCCGTATTGGCGCCAGAGGCCGACAAGGTGAACTGCCAGAAGGGCATCGCCGTTCGCTCGGCCAGGAGCTCGGACACCCGCAAGGTCTCCTGCACCGGCAGGAGGAAGTGGGCGCCGCGCTCCATGGCTTCATTCACCGCCTCGGCAATCGGAAGTGCGCCGAATCCCATCGTCATGGCCAGGTCCACCACGTTGAAATCGAGGTAGGAATTGCCATCGACGTCCGTGAAGGACGCCCCCGCCCCACGCTCGACGAAGATCGGCGGATGCCGATAGAGTCCCCACATCCAGGACATCGGAACGCCCTTGGGCATCGAGCGGCGGCCCCGCTCGAGCAGCGCAGACGAGCGCGGCGTCCGCGCCGTGAAGGCAGCCAGTTCCGCGGCGTGCAGCGCTTCGAGGCGGCCGGGATCGATCGCGGTCACGATTGCAGCCGCCGCGCGCGCGGGCCCCGTCCGCCGGCGAGCTCAGGCCGGCGGCGGCGCAAGTTGCGCCGCGCGCGTCGACTCGCGCCGCGCCCGAACCACGATGTACGCAACCACCGCCACGGCCAGCGCCACGAGGCTGACGTAGAGCTCACGGGAATGCGCCGGTGTGAACGCCATGGCCACCAGGATCGCCACCATGCCGCCGATAGCCGCATAGGTTGCCCAGGGAAACAGCCACATCTGCAATGCGGGCGCTGGCGCCCCGGTGTGTTCCCGCTCGCGCCTGAGCCGGAGCTGTGCAACCGCCACCATGATGTAGACGAACACCATGAGCGCACCTGCAGCATCGACGAGGAATGCGAATACCGCTGACGGTGCCAGCGTCGCGGCCATCACACCCACCACGCCGGCGATCGAGCCCATCATGACCGATCGTGCGGGAACACGCCGGCTGTTGAGTTGTACCAGCCACTGCGGCGCATCGTCGTGCTCGGCCAGCAGAAACAGCACGCGCGAACAGACGTAGAACGCGGAATTCAGACACGACAGCACGGCGGTCAGGATGATCAGGCTCATCGCCCCGCTCGCCCAGGAGTAGCTCATCGTCGTGAGCGCCAGAGTGAAGGGGGACTGGCCCGAAACCACCCTGTCCCAGGGGACGACGCACACGATGAGCAGCACCGAGAAGACATAGAAGGTCAAAATGCGGACGATCACCGAGGTCGTCATCCGTGCGACCGCTCGCGAGGGCTCGGTAGACTCGGCGGCCGCAATCGTCGTGATCTCCGCGCCCGTCAGAGCGAAGAACACCGTCACCGCTCCGGCCAGCACGGTCCGCAGGCCCTGGGGCATGAAGCCCCCGTGGGCAGTCAGGTTGGTGAAGCCCGGGCCGTGCGAGGTGCTCAGCCCGAACACGTAGGCCGCACAGAGCGCGATGAAGACGATGATGGCCGACACCTTGATCGAGGAGAACCAGAACTCGAACTCGCCATAGGAGCGCGCCGACATCAGATTCACCACGGTCATCACCGCCATCAGGGCGAGTCCCAGCTCCCAGATCGGCAGCGCAATCCACGACTGCAGGATCGCCGCCCCGGCGATCGCCTCCACCGCCACCGTGACGATCCAGAAGTACCAGTAGAGCCAGCCGGCCACGAAGCCGCCCCATGGGCCGAGGCCGACGCGGGCGAACTCGGTGAAGGCGCGAACATTCGGGAGGGCGACGGCCATCTCCCCCAGCATGCGCATGACCAGCAGGATCAGCGTGCCGGTGATCAGGTAGCTCAGCACGATGGCAGGCCCGGTGGCGTTGATCGCCACGCTGCTGCCAACGAACAGTCCGGCGCCGATGATGCCGCCGATGGAGATCATCGAGACATGCCGCGGACGCAGTGAACGACTCAACTCGAGGGACATCGTCTTACCTCGTCAGGCTCAGGCGCGCAGTCTGGAGGCGATGCCGCCCGAGGCCGCGCGCGCCGTCTCGAGCAGTATGGAGGAGAGTTTCGAGCGCAGCTCCGCCAGGGACCAGCGGCTGGTGGGCGCCGATACATTGATCGCCGCGACGGGGCGGCCGTCTTCGCCGAGCACGGCAGCCGCGATGGTCAGGTCGCCGCGGTAACACTCCTGGTCGGACCAGGCGTAACCGGCCTCGCGTGCAAGCCCGACATGCCGCAGGATCTCCGCCGGATCGGTCAGCGTGCTGGGCGTGAACTGGCGCAGGGGCGAGCGGCGCACGAGCCGCTGCGATTCGCCGGCGGGCAGCGCCGACAGGTACGCGCGCCCGGACGCGGTGCAGTACATGGGCAGGCGACGGCCGACCGGCATGTGGATAAAGAAGCGCTTGTGACTCGGAAAGCGCGCAATGAAGACCATGTCCAGGTCGTCCGGCTCGGACAAGCTCACCGATTCACCGCTCGCCTGGTTGAGATCGATCAGGTGGGTCGTCGCCTGCTCGAGCAGCGCATGGCCCGCCAGATAGGCATGCGCGACGCTCAGGGAGCGCGGCGTCAACACCCAGCGTTTGACACGCAGGTCGCGCCTCAGGTAGCCCAGGCGCTCGAGGGTATGGGTGCAGCGCTGGGCCGAGCTTTTCGTCATTCCGACGGCCGCGGCGATCTCGCCGAGGTTCATGGCGCGCCGCTCCCCGCCGAACACTTCCAGAATCGACAGAGCCTTCTCGACGGACTGGTTGAAGAGCGGATCGCGGGCCTCTCCGCTCCGAGCCCTGCGCTGTATGCGCTTCACGTCCCGGGCGGAGATCTTGTTCAGCGGACTGTTCCGTTGCGATAACGTGATGGCGGAACACAGTATAGGGCTATTGATAATCGATCACCAACGGCGCGACACTGGCTCCAGCGCCGCAGGCGATCCGGAAGACGGGCAGGTTATATGGCCCGATGAGGGTACGAAAGTTGCGAGGGAGCGCGGAACCAAGGAGCACAGCCCAGCCAGCCGGATTTCCTCTGCGCCCGCAAGCTTGCTGTCATCACCCCGGAGTATCGTCCATGCCGCTACCAAGAAACAAACCCGGACATTCCCGCCGCAGCGTCCTGACACTGATGGCCGCCGCCGGCGCGGCCGCGCTCGGACTGCGCTCGGGGCTCAGCTCCGCGCAGGACAAACAGCTGCCGCCCGTGACCGACTCGGACCCCACCGCCAAGGCACTCGGCTACACCGACGATGCGAGCAAGGTGGACAAGAGCAAGTTCCCGAGCTTCAAGCCCGGCTCGAAGTGCGCCAACTGCAATTTCTTCCAGGGCAAGGCCGGGGATGCTCGCGGGCCATGCCAGATCTTCCCGGGCAAGTCGGTGAACGCCAACGGCTGGTGCGCCTCTCACAGCCCGAAAGCCAAGTGAGCCGCATCGGAGCGAGTGCTCGGGGTCGCTCCCTGAAAAAGAGCTCAGGCGCAAGGGAGCTCCCCCGAGCACTCGCTCCGACGCGGCCAGCATCGGGCTGAGCTCTACGAGCGAGTTTTAGAGAGGAAGGACTGGGCAGCGCGCCGGAACTCTTCCGAGCCGAGCTGCGCGCGAAAAGCGCGCAGCTCCTCGGTAATCCGCGTGTTGATCTCGGCGGCGGCGGCCCCGCTGCGCAGCAGTTGCTTCGTGGCGAGAAGCGCGCCCGGGGGCTGGCGGGCGACCGCGAGCGCCATCTCCCGCGCCTCCGCCATCAATCGCTCCTCCTCCACCACCCGATTCACCACCCCGAGCCCGTGCGCCGCGGCCGCATCGATCGGCAAGCCCAGCAGCAGCAGCTCGCTGGCTCGCTGATGACCGAGCAGGCGTGGCAACAACAGGGAACTGGCCGCCTCCGGCACAAGCCCCAGCCGAACGAAGGGCATCGACAACCGGGCACTGCGGGCCGCCACGACGAGGTCACAATGCAAAAGCAGCGTGACGCCAAAACCAACCGTTGGTCCCTGGACAGCGGCGAGCAGCACCTTGCGAAGCGTCGGCAGCAGGCGCAGCAGCCGCACTGCGCTATGGCCCTCCCCCAGGTCGGTGCCGTCGAGAAAGTCCTGAAGATCGTTACCGGCGCAGAAGCTGCCGCCTGCCCCGCTCAGCAGAATCACGCGCACCGAATCATCCCGCTCGGCTTCAGTCAGGCCTGCGGTCAACGCGTCGTACATCGCCAGCGTGAGGGCATTGCGCTTATCCGGCCGATTGAGCCGCAGCTCGCACACGCCCGAGCCGGTGCCGAGAAGCACGAGCTCGCTCATGGGCTGCCTGCGGCCGCCGACTCCGGCCGCTGCCACAGGTCCTGGATCGCCTCCAGGGTCCGACCCTTGGTCTCGGGCACGTACCGGATGACGAAGATCGCGGCGAGCACGCTCATCGCGCCGTAGATCCAGTACGCAAACCCGTGATGAAACATCGCGTTCAGGGCCGAGTTGCCATCGATCACCTTGAACGAAGCCGACACCAGCAGATTGGCGATCCACTGGGCGGCGACCGCGAGGGCCATGGCCTTTCCCTTGATGGAGTTGGGAAACATCTCGGCGAGCAGCACCCAGACCACCGGGCCCCAGGACAAGGCGAAGCCCCCGATGTAGACCACCACGGCCACGAGCGCGGCCAGCCCGAGACTCTGCGCACTCAACAGGAATCCCAGCGTGATCATGGCCACCGCCATGATCACCGCGCCCACGATCAGCAGCGGCTTGCGGCCCCAGCGGTCCACGGTCGCGATCGCCAGGAAGGTGAAGGCGAGATTGGCCACCCCAACCACCACAGTCTGCAGGAACGCCGTGTCCGTCGAAGCGCCCATGTTCTGGAACATCAGCGGCGCGTAGTACAGGACAGCGTTGATGCCCACGAGCTGCTGAAAGACCGACAACAGGATGCCGACCAGAATGACGGGCACGCCGAAGGTGAACAGCGCCGAGGTCCTGACCGCGAGCGAGCGCTCGATGTCCGCGACGATGGAGCGCGCAGCCCCCTCGCCCATGACGCGGCGAAGTTGAGTCAGGGCCTCGGCACTGCGGCCCCGTAGAACGAGCCAGCGAGGCGTATCGGGGACGAACAGCAGCAGGGTCAGGAAAATGAGCGACGGGATCGACTCCGAGGCCAGCATGTAGCGCCAGCCGAGGGCCTTGAGCCAGGCATCGTCGCCGCCCAACTTGATGAAGTAGTTGACGAAGTACACCACCGAGATGCCCACGACGATCGCGAGCTGGTTGAAGGACACGAGCCGCCCGCGGATGGCGCTCGGGGAGATCTCCGCGATGTACAGCGGCGAGAGCATGGAGGCGATGCCCACACCCGCCCCGCCCAGGATGCGGTAGAAGATGAACTGCGGCAGCGCGTGCGGCCCCATCTGCCCGATTGTCCCGAAGCCGATCTCCGGCACCGCCGAGCCGAGCGAGCCCAGCAGGAACAGCGTGCCGGCGATGAGGAGGCCCCCGCGCCGCCCGAGCCGCGTGGAGATCCCGCCGGCCACGGCCGCCCCGATGACGCAGCCGAACAGCGCGCTCGCGATGGTCCAGCCCGAGAGGCTGCTGCGGGCCGTCTCCGACAGGTTCAGCGGATTGATGAAGTAGGCGTCGATCGAGCTGACCGCGCCGGAGATGACGGCCGTGTCGTACCCGAACAGCAGCCCGCCGAGGGTTGCCACGAACGTGAGTGTGATGACCAGGCCGGTGTTGACCTCGTCCGCGCCCGGTGTCCCCTGTCGATCGCTCATGCAACCCCCTGAAGTCCAGCTGCCGTCTCGCGGATGAGAAAGTCCACCACCGCAATCAGGGCTTCCCGCTCACTGGCCCCCGCGGCGCGGGCTGCCTCGTAGATGCCGATCTGACGATGCGCACTCGTACCGCGCTCGAGGATGGTGCGGACGTATTCCACTTCCGCCACACAGCCCAGCGCCTGCGCGTCCTCGCGGAGCAGCCCGATGAGCTCCTCGGCGATGGCGGCAAACGGCGCGAGCTGCCCGTCCGCCAGATCCAGAAGCTGCTCGTCGAAGCTGTAGCGCATCGCCCGCCAGCGATTCTCGGCAATCAGCACGTTCTTGTACCGGCGCCAGCTTTGATTGCTCCGGCGCAGACGATAGAGCATGCGCGTGAGGCAGACAACGAGCGCCGTGAGGCACATGGAGTCGTCGATGCTCGTGCAGCAGTCCATCACCCGCGCCTCGAGCGTCGGATAGCGGGCATTCGGGCGGACGTCCCACCACATCTTCGAGGCGTTCTCGATCAGCCCGTTGCGGATCAGCATGTCCAGGTGTTGCCGCAGCTCGCCGTAACTCGAGAAGCGCTCGGGCAGCCCCGTGCGTGGCAGGGAGCTGAAGATGCTCAGACGAAATGACATCAGCCCCGTGCGCTCGCCTTCCCAGAAGGGCGAGGAGCACGACAGCGCGGCCAGGTGCGGCACGAAGTAGGAGAGCTGATTCATGAGATCCACGCGCAGATCGTCGTCGTCGATCCCAACATGCACGTGCATCCCGCAGACCATCAGGCGCCGCGCCGCAGCTTGCATTTCGCGCGCCATCGCGAAGTACTGCTCGCGCTCGGTGGGCATCTGGCTCGTCGCGCGCGCGAACGGGTGAGTCGAGGCGGCGATCGGCGCAAGGCCGTGCTCGCCCGCCACATCGACGATGATGCCGCGCAGCCGGGCGAGATCCGCACGTGCCTCGGCGATCGAGTGACACACTCGGGTGTTCACCTCGAGCTGGGAACGCAGGAATTCCGGATTGATGTGTCCGCCGCTGCGCTCCGTGCACGTGCGCAGCAGGGCGGATGGAGGATTCTGGTCCAGGTCGCGGGTGGCGCGGTCCACGAGCAAGTACTCCTCCTCGATGCCGACCGTGAAGGGTGGCTCTGTACTGCTCACGGATCGAACTCCCCTGAGGCAGACCCAAGCGCCTGCCGCCATTGTACGGGCAATTCGCGCCGCAGATTCAGGGCAGCTGCGCGATGGGCAGCGGCGGGGCCAGGAAGTAGCCCTGTGCGAAATCGACCCCGATCCGCTTCAGCTCGTCCAGCACAGCCTGGGTCTCGACACATTCAGCGACCGTGGCGATTCCGAGCGCGGCGCCGACCTTGCTGATCGCCTCCACCATGCTGCGATCCACCGGATCCTGCGCGATCTGACCGATGAACTGGCCGTCGATCTTCAGGAAATCCACCGGCAGGGTCTTGAGGTACATGAAGGAAGAGAGGCCGCTGCCGAAGTCATCCAGCGCGAACTTGCACCCCCTGGTCTTGAGCTCGCGCATGAAATAGATCGCGCTCGCCAGGTTGGTCACGGCGGCCGTCTCGGTGATCTCGAAGCAGAGGGCGCCAGCGAGGCTCGCGTCCCCGACGACCTGCAGCACGAAGTCGGTGAACGTCTGGTCATTCAGGGACGTGCCCGACAGATTCACCGCCAGCAAAGGCTGCGGAGAGTTCCCCTGGCGCTGCCCGAGCATCGCGATCGCCTGCCGGATCACCCAGCGGTCGATGATCGACATGACGTTGTAGCGCTCGGCCGCGGGGATGAACTCGTTCGGCAGGACCAGCTGGCCGTCGCTGTCGCGCAGGCGCACGGTCAACTCGTGAAAGGCCTGCGTGCCGGCCGCAGCAATGGGCACGATCGGCTGGAAGAACAGCTCCAGCCTGTTCTCCTCAACCGCGCGTGTCACGCGCGAGACCCAGTGCATCTCGCGATGATGGTGCGAGACGCCGTCCTGCTCGTAGACGTGGATGCGATTGCGGCCTTCGTCCTTGGCCGCGTAGCAGGCGATGTCGGCGGCGCTCATGACGCTGGCGACGTTCTGGGTATCATCCCGGATCTGTACCACGCCGACGCTCGCACCCACGGACAGCTGGTTGGAGCCCCACATGAAGCGATAGTCGCGGATCGCCTGGCGAACGCCTTCGGCGATCCGGGTCGCCTGCTCGAGCGTGCAACCCTCCAGCAGGACGCCGAATTCGTCTCCGCCGAGCCGCGCGATCGTGTCGGACGCGCGCACGCGCGTCTGCAGCAGGCCGGTCACGTCGCGCAGCAGGCGATCGCCGGCCTGGTGGCCGCAGGTGTCATTCACCACCTTGAACTGGTCCAGATCGATGTACAGCAGCGCGTACGAGCCCTCGCCGCGCTGAGCGCTGAGCACCGCCGCATGCAGCCGGTTGTCGAACTCTCTGCGGTTGATGAGCCCCGTGAGCGCATCGTGGCTCGCCTGATACGACAGGGCGCGCTTCAGGCGCCGCTCCTTGGTCACGTCGTGGAACACGATGACGGCACCGATCACCCGTCCCTGGCGGTCACAGATCGGCGCGGCGGACTCCTGGATGGCCACTTCCTGGCCGCTGCGCGTGATGAGCACCGAATGATCCGCCGACGTGCCGCCCTGGCCGCGCCCGAGCGCGCACATCAGAGGATTCTCGATCGGCTCGCGGGTGATCTCGTTGACCAGATTCAGGATATCGCCGATGGGACGGCCGCGCGCCTCCTCGAGGCTCCAGGCCGTGAGAGTCTCGGCGACGGGGTTGATGTACTCGATCCGCCCTTCCGCATCGGTGCTGATCACCGCGTCGCCGATCGACTGAAGCGTCACTTGTGCCCGCTCCTTCTCAGCGAATATCGCCTGCTCCGCCCGCTTGCGCTCGGTGATATCCGCTATGGTTCCGTCGTAGCCGACGATCCGGCCGGCCTGATCGCGTCTCGCACGAGCGTTCTCCAGGATGACCACCGGCTGGCCGTCACGACTGCGCATGAGGAACTCGGCATTGCGGATCTCGCTCTCGGACTCCACCCGGCGCATGAACTCCGCCCGATCCGCGGGATTCCAGTAAAGCATCGCAACGTTCGGCAGCGCGTAGAGTTCCGCGGCGCTCTCGAAGCCGAGCATGGAGACGAACGCCGGATTGACCGACAGCAGCCGCCCGTCGCGAGCGCTCTGATAAACGCCCTCGGACATGGTCTCGAACAGACCGCGGAATTTGGCCTCGCTGCCGCGCAAGGCTTCCTCGGCAAGGCGGCGCTGGATGGCGAGTGCGGCCAGCTGGGCGGCGTGCGCCATGACCTCCGACTCGCGCAGGGTCGGCAGTCCCGGCTCACTCCGGTAGACCCCCAGCGAGCCCAGCAGCTTGCCGCTCGAGGCCTTCAGGGGCGTGGACCATGCCGTGCGCAGTCCCGCCTCGAGGGCCGCATCGCGCCGCTGTTGCCAGAAGGGATCCTTGGCGATGTCGGCCACGAGCACCTGACGGCTCAGGTACACGGCAGCCGCGCAGGAGCCGTTGCGGATGTCGATCGAGGAGCGCTCGAGCTGGGCGCGGAGCTTCTCCGGCAGCCGCGGCGCCACCATGCTCGTGAACGAGAGGCCATCCTCGGCGAGCATGCTGACAGAGCAGACGGTTCCCACTCCGACCGATTCGATCAGGCGCGTGATGGATGTCAGGACCTCCTGCAGCGAGGCGTTTCCGGTGAGCTGACGGAACACCTCGCGCTCGGCGGCGGCGACCCGCTCCCCCCGCTTGCGATCGGAGATATCGGCGATGCTGCCGCGGACCAGCCTCCGGCCCCCGCTCGGCAAGCGCACGAGGCGCACCTCGCAGATGATTTCCTTGCCTGCGGCATCCCGATGCAGCCATTCGTGGACTTGCTGCTCGCCATCGAGCGCCCGCTGCACGTACTCACGCGCCCGCACCGCTGAGCGCTCGCCATCGGGCTGCAGCGGCGGGCTCAGATCCACGGGTCCGACCTGCAACAATCGTTCGCGCTCGAGCCCGAAGAAACGCTCGGCATTCTCGTTTGCGTCGACGAACCGTCCGGCATCGACGTCGAAGACGACGATTGCCTCGGGCGCGTGATTGACCAGAAGGCGGTAGCGTGCCTCGCTCTCGCGCATCGCCTGCTCCGACTGACGGCGATCCGTGATATCGCGCAGACAGAGCACGAATACCTCTTTGCGAGTCAGGTGCGCCTTGCTGACGGCGATCTCGATCGGAAAGTACTCACCATCCTTGCGCTGGCCCCAGCCCTCGCGGGCCGCCAGGTCCACGTGCGTATCGCCGTAGCTGGCCGCCAGGCGCTGCAGAGCGTGGGGGATGTTCTCCTGGCTCGCGATCTTCGGTATGAGCAGATCGATGCGCTGACCCACCACCTCGCTCTCGAGATGGCCGAACACCCGCTCCCCGGTGGGGTTGAAAGTGCGGATGATTCCTTCGTCGTCCACGGTGAGGACCACATCCTTGATGTGATCGAGGATGACCTGAAGATGCCCGGAGCTTTGCTCCTGGGCCTCGTGCGCCAGCGCGCGTGCCTCATCCGCCATCAGGCGCATCGACTCGGCCGCGCCGCGCCTCTCCTGATCGATCGCATCGTAGTGGGCACTGATCAGGCGCAGCAGGATCGCGAGATCCGGCGTGGCGGAGGGCGGGTTGCTGCGCAGCCGCGCTTCCTTGAGTTGTGCCCGAAGCTGCGCGTGCAGCTCCGGACTGTTCTCTCCGCAGTCGCCCTCGTGCGTGCGAACCAGGGTGGTCGTTGCTCCAGGATTGGCTTCGACGTTCTCGACCGGAGCCACCGGGCGCGGCTCCTGGGGGTTCCCTTCAGCGGAATCCATGAGTGCCCGAGTCGTCTTATTTGACATAAGAGGCCGTGCGCGTGGCCGGCCGAACTAGCCCTTCGTGGCCTCGGGCCGGGCCGCTGGCTTGCTCGCCCCCGCCTCCGACGCCGCTGCCGGGCCGGGGGATCCGTCTCCTGCGATGACCGGAATCGAGAAGGTCCGGGTCGCCCGCGTGTTGGCCGAGTCCACGTTCACAGTGACGGTCACGGCAAAGATCCCCTCGCGCTTGGGCAGGATCCGGACCATGTGACGCAGGGGTGTTCCCAACACAGGCTTGTCCGAGCGGGGCATCTCGGCCCCGCCCACGACTTCCAGCCCCTCGCTCGCCTCGAACGAGGCCGAGAGGCTGTCGAGCGTAGCGGATCTCGGAATCATCGCGATGGACACGTCCATCGGCTGGCCGACCTCCGGTCGCTGCTGCAGTGCAAACTTCATCTCGACCGGTGGGCCGGTCTTGGTCGCGCTGGCGGCGGCTACCATGTCCGCCAGGTCTTCCGCGCCCGGACGGGAAGGCTCCGCCGGCTGGTGAGCCTTGCGGGCTTTGGCGTTGTAGGAACGGGTTGCTGCCTGAGGATTGTCCGTGCTACCGCAGCCGTTGAGCCAGGGGAGAGCGGCGCAAGCGAGCAGGACCAGCAGCACGCTGGTGCGAAAAAATCTCTCGGTTTTTCGCGTTACTCCCTGCATTTCTTTGCGTAGCTCCTCCGATACCCGGGCACAAATGTAACGCGATCGTCGGCCATAAAGCACGCGGCAAATGCCCAATCCGTGAAGCGTCTGACGCCGCCGGGACAGACGGCCGCGCCCTGGCGTCCCCATCCAAAGCATGCCGGCGGCCGCCGGAGGCAGGCTGGGCCGGCGGGCAGACTAGGCGCGCTGCAAGGGGGGGTCGTCAATCGTGCCCAGCTGCTCACGCAGGTCCCCGAGGTAGCCCTCCCAGTAGCGGTGCTCCCCGAACCAGGGAAAGGCGCGCGGAAAGGCGGGGTCGCGCCACCGGTGCGAGACCCACGCGGCATGATGCAACATGCGCAAGGCTCGCAGGGGCTCGATCAGCGCGACCTCCCGAAAATCGAAATCCGCGAACTGCAGATAGCCCTCCAGGAGCTGCACCCACTGGCGCCGCTGATCCCCCGCCGACCCGGACAGCAACATCCACAGGTCCTGGATGCGCGGCCCGGTGCTGCAGTCGTCGAGGTCCACGAACGCCGGCCCGTTCTCGTTCCACAGCAGGTTGCCCAGGTGACAGTCGCCGTGGATGCGGATTTCGCGCAGCTCGCCGGCATCCTCGAAAGCCTGGACGATGCGGACGATCAGCGCCTCGCTGGTCTGCTCGTAACGGTCCCGCAATACATCCGGCAGCAGCTCGCTCTCGAGCACCTGACGGCTCGCCTCGCGCCCCAGCCGATCGATGCCCAGATGCGGGCGCACGCGGAAGGCCCGCACCGCGCCGATCTGATGCAGTCGCGCGAGGCTCCGCCCGAGGATCTGGCGCGAATCGCTCGCATCGAGCTCGGGAGCGCGCCCCCGCATCCACGGGAAGGCCGCGAAGCGAAAATCCCGGTACCGGAACAGGGTCTGCCCGCCGAGCGCCACGGGCGCTGCGACGGGCAGCTCGCCCGCGGCCAGCTCGGCCGCGAACTGATGCTCCTCGGCGATCTGCTCATCGGTCCAGCGCTCCGGGCGGTAGAACTTCAGCACCAGGCTCCCCTCAGGGGCGCCGAGTTGGTACACGCGGTTCTCGTAACTGTTGAGCGCGAACAGCCGGCCATCGACCTCCAGGCCCACCGAGGCCGCCGCATCGAGCACGACATCGGGTGACAGCCCGGTGAACGGCTTCACATCCACCGCTTGGCTTTTGTTTATCATGTGATTTTCTACAGGCTCACGCTGAAGGAGCTCTCGGGCGCATGAAATCCGCATCGATCCTCGTCACCGGCGGCGCCGGCTACATCGGCAGTCACACCGTCCTCCAGCTGCGGGCGCGGGGCGAGCGCGTCGTGGTTCTCGATGACCTCTCGACGGGGTTCCGTCAAGCGGTCCTCGACACACCGCTCATCGTCGGCAAGGTCGGCGACCGCGAGCAGGTGCTCGAGGTGCTGCGGTCGCACCAGGTGGACACGGTTCTGCACTTCGCCGCTCATACGATCGTCCCGGAGTCCGTCAGCGAGCCGCTCAAATACTACGGGAATAACACCTGCTCGACGCGCAATCTCCTGCAGTGCTGCCTGGAGAGCGGCGTGCGGAATTTCGTCTTCTCCTCGACCGCGGCCGTCTATGGCATCCCGACCGGCAGCTTCGCGGCGGAGGACACGCCCACGGCGCCGATCAACCCGTATGGAACCTCGAAGTTGATGTCCGAGTGGATGCTGCGCGATGTCGCGGCGGCCTCCTCGCTTCGCTATGTCGCGCTGCGTTACTTCAACGTCGCGGGCTCCGATACCACCGGGCGCATCGGCCAGGCGACCCGCAAGGCCACCCTGCTGGTGAAAGTCGCCTGCGAAGCGGTCGTCGGCAAGCGGCCGCACGTGTCGATTTTCGGCACCGACTATCCAACTTCCGACGGCACCGGCATTCGCGATTACATTCACGTCGAGGATCTTGCGACCGCACACCTCGATGCGCTCACGTACCTGCGCGGCGGCGGCGCCTCCACCGTCCTCAATGTCGGCTACGGACACGGTTACAGCGTCCGGGAAGTGCTGGCCGGTGTCGAGCGTGTGTCAGGCCAGCCCTTGAAAATAAGGGAGGAGCCGCGCCGCCCGGGTGATCCCCCCGCCCTCGTGGCGCGCGCCGACCGGGTCCGCTCCGAGCTAGGATGGAAGCCGCGGCTCGATGACCTGGACACCATCGTGCGCAGCGCGTTGGAGTGGGAGAGGCGGCTGCAGCGCGAGCCGTGGTAGCGGTTGCGCCGCGAGTAGTGCCCCGCGTCCCCGTGGACAGTCCTCCCCCGTGGCGCTGAGAATGTCCGGCATGCAGTGGGCGCGACCCAAGTCCTTGAGCGGATTGATGCTACTCGGCCTGGCGCTGATCGCCGTGCCGCTGCTGGCCGCTGTCCTCACCGCTGCATTGCAGATCCGCGCGCTCGCGGACACTGGTCAGAAGATCGTGGTGGAGGGTGTCACGGCGGCCCGGGCGAGCCAGGAGCTGTTCAGCCAGATCGCCTCCCTCGAACGCACGGCCCGCCTCTACGACGTCCTGGCCGATCCGAAGCTGCTCGAACTGTATCGCCGCCAGAACGAGCACCTGTCCGGGACGCGGGCGCAGCTGGAGGGGCATGAGCAGGCGCCCTCCGCGCGCGCGACACTGCGCGAGCTCGGTGAGCTGCAACGGAACATCGGCGAGTCTGTCCTGTCCATGCAGGCTGGCAAGGGGGCCAATACAACCGGGCTGTCGCGCCGCTTCGCCGAGCTGAGCGCGCTGGCTGACCGGATCGCTGCGCAGAGCAATGCGCAGATCGATGCGGAGGTCGAGGCGCTCGAGCGCCGGACCCAGCAAGCCCGCGCGCGGCTGCTGTGGCAGGCGGCGCTGCTCCTGCCGCTGACGATCGTCGCGATCGTCCTGCTGACACTGGTGGTCGGCCGGCCGCTGCGGCAGCTGGATCGGGCGATCAGCGAGCTGGGTCAGGGCGCGTTCTCGAACCCGATCGCGGTCGGCGGACCCCACGACCTGGAGCGTCTGGGAGGGCAGCTCGAATGGCTGCGCCAGCGCCTGCTCGATCTGGCACTGGAACGAAACCGATTTCTGAGACACATGTCGCACGAGCTCAAGACACCGCTGGCCAACATCCGCGAGGGCACCGAGCTGCTGATGGACGGTGCCGTCGGCGAGCTCGACTCCAACCAGCGCGAGGTCACGGCGATCCTGCGCGAGAACGGCATCAAGCTGCAGCGCATGATCGAGAACCTGCTCTCCTTCAGCGCCTGGCAGACCTCGAGCGTGGGACTGGAAACGAGCGAGTTCCGGCTGCGCCCGGTGGTGAAGCAGGTGCTGGAAAATCAGCAGCTCACGCTGCTCTCGCAGCGCGTGCGCCTGGACGTGCAGGTCGAGGATGTGACGTTGGTCGCGGACCGCAGCAAGATTCGGCTCATACTCGAAAACCTCGTGTCGAACGCGGTGAAGTACTCACCCAAGGGGGGTACCATCTACCTGCGCGCACGCACCGAGGGCGCCTTGCTCCGGCTCGATGTCGCCGACAGCGGCCCGGGCATACCACCCGAAGATCGGGCGCATGTCTTCGAAGCCTTCTACACCGGTCGAGCCTCGAAAAACACGGCCATCAAGGGCACGGGCATCGGCTTGTCGGTGGTGCTGGAGTTCGTCTCCGCACACGGCGGCACGGTGGAGATCCGCGACGGAGAGTTTCCTGGCGCCCATTTCCGCATCAGCATGCCGGTGCAGGCCGGCGGCGACCGCCCGGCCAGCACCGAGCGCAAGGCACAGGCGCATGCCGCTTGAGTCCGCCGCGGCACCGGCCGCCAGGTATGTGAGACTTGCCGCCATCGCCGTGGCGGGCGCGCTGCTGGGCGCCTGTACCACGGACACCAACTCTCGCGAGCGCGACCAGGGGCTGACTCCGGCCGTGGTCGACCGCAATAGCGCCTCCAACGCCGCGGTGACCGAGGATCTGCAGCTGCTGCAGCGTCTCGTGCAGGGCGCGCCGGCCGAGCAGGCCGAGATCAGCGCCGGAGCCCAGCGCGACTACGACACTGCCCCGACTCCGAGCCGGCAGCTGCGCCTGGCGCTGGTGCTGGCGACCCCGGGGCATCCGGCCGCGAACCCGGCGCATGCCCAGGAGCTGCTGCGCGAGCTCATGGCCAACCCCGAAATGCTGCTTTCTGGGGAGCGTGCCCTTGCTTTTCTGGAACTGCAGCAAATTGACGACCATTTGACGCTCGCGGCGGAAAACCGCAGGCTGCAGGGCGATGCCCTGCGAACCGACCGCGAGCATCAGAGCAACGCCAACCGGCGGCTGCAGGCCGAGTCGGACGAGAACGCACGGCTGCGCAAGGAGCTCGAGGAAGCTCGCGCCAAGCTCGATGCGATCGCCAACATCGAACGCTCCCTCAACGAACGCAAACCCAGCAACGAAGGACGACCACCGTGACCATTCCCGCAACGCTGTTGCAACCTGAGTTGTTAAGGACGAAGCACTTGAATCAGACCGGCAAACGCAAAGCACGCATTTTGGTGGTGGACGACGACCCGGGGCTGCTGCGCCTGCTGACGATCCGCCTGCGCGCGGAGAGCTACGATGTCGAGGCGGTCGAGAGCGGGGCCCAGGCGCTCGCCGCGGCCAGCCGCTTCCGCCCGGACCTGGTGATCACGGACCTGCGCATGGACCAGATGGACGGCATCGGGCTGCTCAAGGAGCTGCAGAACCGCTGGCCGGGGCTCAAGGTGATCATCCTGACCGCGCACGGCACGATCCCCGATGCGGTGCAGGCAACGCAGATGGGCGCCTTCGGCTTCCTCACCAAGCCGGTGGACAAGCAGGAGCTGCTCGATCAGGTTCAGAAGGCGTTGCGCATCTCCGGCTTCGGCGCCTCCGACGAGGACTGGCGCGCCGAGATCGTCACCCGCAGCTCGGTCATGGAGGAGAAGCTCGCCCAGGCTCACATGGTGGCCGGCACCGATGCGCGCGTGCTCATCACGGGCGAGAGCGGCACCGGCAAGGAGCTGCTCGCACGCGCCATCCATCATGCGAGCCCGCGCAAGAACAAGCCTTTCGTGGCGATCAACTGCAGCGCCATGGCGGAAAACCTGCTCGAGTCGGAGCTGTTCGGCCACGAGAAGGGCTCCTTCACCGGGGCGACGCGCGCGCATCGCGGCCTGTTCATGGCCGCCGACGGCGGCACGCTGATGCTCGATGAGATCGGCGACATGCCCATGCGGCTGCAGGTGAAGCTGCTGCGCGTGCTGCAGGAAAACGTGATCCGGCCCGTGGGCAGCACCGATGCCATTCCGGTCAACGTTCGGGTGATCTCCGCCACCCACCGCGACCTGCAGGGACTGATGACCGCGGGCGAGTTCCGCGAAGATCTCTACTACCGGCTCAACGTCGTCCACATCGAGATGCCTTCGCTGACGCGCCGGCGCGAGGACATCCCGCTGCTGGTGGCGCACTTCCTCGCGCAGATCGCGAAGGAAAGCGGGGTGCGCAAGATCTATGCGCCGGAAGCGGTCGAGCTGCTCGCCACGGCCGACTGGCCGGGCAACATCCGCCAGCTGCAGAACGTCGTGCGCCAGAACGTCGCGCTCTCGCAGACGCCGATCATCCCGGTCGAGCTCGTGCAGCAGTCCCTCGGAGGCGGCCCCGGGCGGCTGCCCTCATTCGACGAGGCGCGCGATGAGTTCACCCGCAGCTATCTGTCCCAGATACTGCAGATCACCGCGGGCAACGTCAGTCAGGCCGCCCGACTCGCAAAGCGCAATCGCACGGACTTCTACAAGCTGCTCGCCCGGCATCAGCTGACGCCCGAGGAGTTCAAGCAGCGGTAGGCCGCCTCAGGAGCTGAGGACTCAGTTTCGCGTGGGTCGTCCCCTGGAAGAGGGCTGCGACGCAAGGGGACTTCCCTCACGCGAAACTGAGCCCTCAGCCCTCAGTGCGTCGACGTAGAGTTGGAGGCGGCCTGCTCCGGTCGATGCGCCATCAGGGGCCGGCCCAGGCGGCGTTCCACGATCGGCAGCAGCGGCACGACGCCCGCGTCGTTCACGTGGTCCTCGTCCTGAAAATCGTGCGGGTCGGTCAACGCATCCCGCAGATCGATGATCTGCGCCACGCCCTTGCTCAGCAGGAAGTGATCGATGGCGGCGACCTGGGCGGGGGGCGCCTGGGCGGCGTAATCCGGATGGACCGGAAAGCGCATGCCGATCACTTTCACGTGATGCTCGCGCGCGAGCGCCAGAATCCGGTCATACCAGTAGAACGGCACCTGAGATTCGCCGATCCCCGCGTGATCCTCGGCCCCGGTACTGCGGGCCGCCGCGCTGCGCTCGGCGGCGGTGAGCCGGGCCCAGGAATCCCCGCTCGCATCCGCTTCGCTCGCGGCCCCGCTGCCCCGCCCCCGCAAACGCTCGATGTCGGTCCCCACTTCCTTGCGCAGGTATTGCAGGAAGTCGTTGTTCAGCAATGGGATCTGATCGAGGATCGCCGAGGCCCAGCCGCGCTTCAGCCCGGTGCGGTCGGCGGCGAGCAGAAAGTACCAGTCGACGTAGGAGCGGTTCGAGGACTCGAGCCGGCCCTTGCCGAACATGTGCGGATCGGCCGAGACGATGACGGTGTCGATGGTGTGGGATTCGTTGAGGACACGCCGCAGCTTCGCGTAACACTCGCGCAGTGAATCGCCGCCAAAGGCGACGCTGTACGCCGGACCGTGCGGGTCCACGTCGATCAGATCGTTGAGCGGTACGGCGAAATGCGAGTCCCCGGCGAACACTATATGGACGTCGGGGTGGCGGGCGACCGCCGCTACTTCGGCGCGGTAGCTGGCCTCGCGCTGGAAATACCCTGACGTCCACCAGGTAAGGATGTTGGCCGCGACGAACACCGCGAGCACGGCAATGGCGACACCCCCCACCTTGCGCCATGACAGGGTCCGCGGCCGCTGTATCGTTCGCTCAGAACTGGAAGTAGATGAAATCAAGCGAGCGACCCGTATAGCGGAACAGAAGGATGACGCCGGCGACACAGGCGTAGAGCGGCCAGCGCGCCAGCACGGGCCGCTTGCCATCGATCTCGAGAGCGTAACGCTTGTCTCGCTGGAACCATTCGATGATCACGAGCATCGCAATGGCGAGGCCACTATACAGAGTGGACCCCAGCACGCCCATGTCGCGGAGCGTGGCGGCTGGACTCGTGAACAGGCTCCGCGAGAACAGCTCCCGCAGCAGATGCCCCGCCGTCGCGATGTCGCGTGCGCGAAAGAACACCCAGGCGAGGAGGATGAGCGCGAAGGTGCCACCGATGCGCAGCGCCAGGGTCGGCACGCGGATCAGCGGATTCGCCGAGCTCGCCGCGGCTGCGAGCGGATCGCCGGTGAAGATCCGCGGCACGACATACAGACCGTTGAGCAGGCCCCACACGATGTAGGTCCAGTTGGCGCCGTGCCAGAGCCCGCTGAGCACGAACGTCACGATGAGGTTGAAAGCCTGGCGCGGACGGGAACTGCGGCTGCCGCCGAGCGGGATGTAGACGTAGTCGCGGAACCAGGTGGACAGCGAGATGTGCCAGCGGCGCCAGAACTCCACCGGGCTCTGCGAGAAGTACGGCGTGGCGAAGTTCTGCATCAGCTCGAAGCCGAACAGCCGCGCGGTGCCGAGCGCGATGTGCGAGTAGCCGGAGAAGTCGCTGTAGATCTGGAATGCGAACACCAGCGACCCGACGAGCACGACGCTGCCCGGCAATGCGCCGGAGTGGTCGTAGATCGTGTCAACGACCACCGCGCAGTTGTCGGCGACCACCAGCTTGCAGAACAGGCCCCACAGGATCTGGCGCGTGCCGTCGGCGAACGCATCGGGGGTGATGGAGCGCGGCCGGTGGAACTGCGGCAACAGGTGCACGGCCCGCTCGATCGGACCTGCGACCAGCTGCGGAAAGAACGCCACGTAGGCGAAGAACGAGATCGGGTCGCGTGTTGGTTGCATCTGTCGTCGGTAAACGGCGACGGTGTAGGTGAGCGCCTGGAAGGTGTAGAAGCTGATGCCCACGGGCAGGATAACCTTCAGCGTGGGCGCGTGCAGGTGCACGCCGAGCCCCGCGAAGGCCTGCACCAGCGAGGCTACGAAGAAGTTGTAGTACTTGAAGAACCCCAGCACGCCCAGATTGACGCCGATGCTCAGCATCAGCAGCGCGCGGCGCCTGGCGGGCACCTGCACGCGCGCCAGTCCGAGGCCCACGAGATAGTCGTTCAGCGTCGTGCCGAACAACAGGAACAGGAATCGCCAGTCCCACCAGCCGTAAAACACGTAGCTCACGATCAGCAGCCACAGGTTCTGCGCCCGCAACGGCGCCCGCTGCAGCAACACGTAGACGATCAGAACCAGGGGGAGGAAAAACGCGTAGTCGGCTGAGTTGAAGAGCATGGCGCACAATTTACCCGAGCGCGGCGCTCCTGAGCAGGGCTGTCGGGCGGAACGGACCCGTTTATGTTTAACGCGCAGCGCGCGGGAATTGAATTATCATCCGCCCATGAGCCGATCCTGGACCGTGTTGTGAGCATCCATCGGAACCTGCACCGCCTCGAGAGCGTGCCTTTCGACGTGCTGGTG
>DASTDD010000070.1:0-3441 GCA_035710545.1 Steroidobacteraceae bacterium | reverse complement strand
ATGACCACCTGGTACTGGTAGTAGTGCTGCAGACGGAAGGGATTGTCACCATAGCGACCGTCGGTGGGGCGGCGCGAGGGTTGCAGATAGGCGGCGCTCCACGGCTCCGGCCCGATCGACCGCAGGAAGGTCGCCGTGTGGAAAGTCCCGGCGCCGACTTCCATGTCGTATGGCTGCAGGATCAGGCAACCCTGGTCCGACCAGTAGCGCTGCAATCCGAAAATGAGCTCCTGAAAAGTGCCCGGCGCCGTGCCGATCTTCATGCTTGGACTCGCGGCTGAGAGAGTTGGCTGACAACAGAACACGCCGGAGGCGACTTTCCGGCTGAACGAGTATAGCGATGCGCTGCGGCGACGCATCGGGCTGGGGGCACCGGGGGAGTGAGCGCACCCCGGCGCCCTGCCGCCAGACCGCGCTCTTCGCCGCCGCACGCTTGTCCTCGCCCACCACCGGCCTTGCGCCTATCCAGAGGCCTGGCGCATCTCTGGCGCACCACGACAGTGCGCGCGGAGGCCCGCGAGTCGGCCCCTCATGACGTCTCTCCAGCCTTTGGCAGCGATCCGGTCACACTATTTGCCCTCAATTGGTGCGTCAGCTTCCCTGGTTGCCCTAAACTGGAGCGGCGCCCAATCCTGGTGCCGGTAAGCGCTTGATTCCTGGACAGCCCGAACCTGGCACGGGGCCTGCACACGCGGTCCGCACCACCTTTCACCGGAGGCGACATGACACCCACCGAAGTTCTGAAGCTCATAAAAGAAAAAGACGTCAAGTTCGCGGACCTGCGCTTCACGGACACGCGCGGCAAGGAGCAGCACGTCACGATCCCTGCGCGCCTGGTGGACGAGGATCTGTTCCGCGACGGCAAGATGTTCGATGGCTCCTCGATCGCCGGCTGGAAGGGCATCAATGAGTCCGACATGATCCTGATGCCCGAGGCGGCGACGGCGGTTCTCGATCCGTTCTTCGAGGAGAGCACGGTCAACCTGCGGTGCGATGTGATCGAGCCTGCGACCATGCAGGGTTACGAGCGCGATCCGCGCTCCATCGCCAAGCGCGCCGAGGCCTACCTGCGATCCACGGGAATCGCCGACGGCGCGCTTTTCGGGCCGGAGAACGAATTCTTCATCTTCGACAGCGTTCGCTTCGGCAACGAGATGCGCGGCGCGTTCTATTCCATCGACTCCGTGCAGGGCGCCTGGAACTCCCCGACCGAGTACCAGGAGGGGAACAAGGGTCACCGCCCCGGAATCAAGGGTGGCTATTTCCCGGTTCCCCCGGTGGACGGGTTCCAGGACATCCGCTCGGCAATGTGCCTGGCCTGCGAGGAGATGGGACTCAAGGTGGAGGTGCACCACCACGAGGTCGCGACCGGCGGGCAGTGCGAGATCGGCATCGGCGCGGGCAGCCTGGTCATCAAGGCCGATCAGGTCCAGATCCTGAAGTACGCCGTTCTCAACGTGGCGCACGGTTACGGCAAGACGGCCACATTCATGCCGAAGCCGCTCGTGGGCGACAACGGCAGCGGCATGCACGTCCACCAGTCGCTGCAGAAGGAAGGCAAGGCGCTGTTTGCCGGTGACAAGTACGGCGGGTTGTCCGATACCGCGCTGTACTACATTGGCGGCATCATCAAGCACGCGAAGGCGCTGAACGCCTTCACGAACGCCGGCACCAACAGCTACAAGCGCCTGGTGCCCGGGTTCGAGGCGCCGGTCATGCTGGCGTACTCCGCACGCAATCGCTCGGCGTCGATCCGTATTCCGTGGGTCTCGAACCCGAAGGCGCGGCGCATCGAAGTGCGCTTTCCCGACTCCAGCGCCAATCCGTACTTCGCCTTCACCGCAATGATGATGGCGGGCCTCGACGGCATCCAGAACCGGATTCACCCCGGGGATCCGGCCGACAAGGACCTCTACGATCTGGAGCCGGAGGAGGCCAGGCACATTCCGACCGTCTGCCATTCCCTCGACATGGCCCTCGAGCACCTCGACCGGGATCGGGAGTTCCTGACGCGTGGGGGCGTCTTCACCAACGATGTGATCGACGCATACACGGCTCTCAAGATGCAGGAGGTGACCCGCTTCCGGATGTCCACCCATCCGATCGAGTTGGAGCTCTACTACAGCTGCTGAGGAGATGGATACCGTTGCGGAGGATCTCCTGGAAAGGCCCGGATCCGCAGTCGCCGGCGGCGGTGCGTCACGGATATCGCCGCCCGGTTTGGTGGGGCGCGCATGGCAGCGCTATGCTGGGTTGCCATGCGCGCTTTCCTGTTTACCTTAATCTCGGCGGCCCTCTTCACGACCGCCGCGGCAACGACCGTCTACAAATGGGTGGACGACAACGGTGTCGTTCATTACAGCGATCAGCCGCACGAGAATGCCCAAAAGGTGCAGCTGAAGGCGCCCCAGACGTATTCCGCTCCAAAGATCGACGAGGATGTCTCCTCGCCCACGCGGCCGGCGCAGCCGGGGCCCGCCTACAAGAGCTGCCAGATCTCGCAGCCCACCAACGATCAGATGTTCACGAACACCGCCACGGTGACTGCGGGCGTGAATCTGCAACCGGCCGCGCGGCCGGGCGATCAGCTGGTCGTCACTCTGGACGGACAGCGCGTTCCAGGTGTCCCCCCCGAGGGCGGACCGTTCACCATCTCGCCGGTGGACCGCGGCACCCATTCGCTCCAGGCGATCGTGCAGGACTCGCGGGGCCAGGCCGTGTGTCAGTCACAGAGCGTGACGTTTCACGTTCGTCAGCCGTCCGCAGTGACCCCTGGCGCAGCCGTACCTACCGCACCGGGCGTCCCGACTGCACCCACGGTGCCCGGCGTCCCCCGTCCCCGGGGCTGACCCTTCTTCCTGCGCGTGAGGTTCGCGTAGGGGACGATCCCCTGCCCGAACCTCACACGCTTCCAGCTACGGCTCCGCGCCGCAAGGTGCGTCGTGGCCGCTGAACCCAGCCTGCCCTCCGCACTGTCGCACTTCGATCCCGCGGATCTTCTCGATGCGCTCTCGACGGGCATCATCGTGCTCGATGCGCATCTGTGCGCCATCTATGCCAACGTGGCTGCGCAGGACCTGCTCGCCTTCAGCCTCAACAAGGCGCGCGGCCGGCCGTTCGCCGATTTCATGCAGGACGCCAACGGACTGCGCAGCATCCTGCAGCGCGCGCTCGATTCGGGTGAAGGCATCGCGGACCGGGAGCTCGCGGTCCGGCCGCTGGGAGCCTCGCGCGACACCCGCATTCTCGATGTCACGATCACGCCACTGACCGGCCAGATCACCGGCACGCACCTGTTGATGGAGCTGGCGGATGCGACCCAGCGCCAGCGCATCTCGCGGGAGCGGGACCTGCTCGCGCGGCTGGACGGCAGCCGTCTGATGATCCGGCAGCTTGCGCATGAGATCAAGAATCCGCTCGGCGTGCTGCGCGGCGCCGCGC
>DASTDD010000069.1:0-15198 GCA_035710545.1 Steroidobacteraceae bacterium | reverse complement strand
GTGTCCACCCGCGCTAAAAACTCCTGTCACGCCAAAGAGCTTGCGCGCTTATCTGCCGCCCGTTTAACATCATTGCCCTGTCGCCCAACGACGACAGCGCGCGCTGAAGGGGCCTTAGGAAGACACAGGGAGGAGGGGAGTCGAGAGAAAAGCAATAAGTCGGCGAGAAGAAAAACAATAACGGGCAATTGTTCGAGTCTGTCAGCTTCGAATGATTGTTTGGTTGGTTGAGAGCTTTCTCCCCCCTGTGTCTTCTTAAGCCGTCTTCCTGAGCCGCCCTCGGCGGCGCGCGTTCCACGGCCGCCGCGATCCGGCGGCCGTTTTCATTTCAGGAACAACATCGCGGCGACGCGCCGCTCCTCCTGAACCAGGATGTTGAAAGTCCGGCACGCGGCGCCGAGGTCCATTGCCTCGACCCCGATTCCCTGCGCGGCGAAGGCCGCACGCACCGCGGCAGGTGCGAAGCGGTGTCGAGGACCCGAGCCAAGCAACACGAGCTCCGGGTGCAGCGCGAGCACCGGCGCGAGGTGCTCTGCGGTGAGCTCATCGACTGTCTGGGGAGGCCAGTCGGCGATCAGCGTGTCAGCGGTCACGATGCAGCTCGAGCGCACCACCTGAGCGCCGACGCGGATCTCCTCGCTCGAGTACGAGCGGATCACGTTGCTGCCGCCGCCTTCCAGCGTGAACTTCATCTCGAGGCGCTCTCATGCGCAGGGCTCATGCTGAATACGATACCTTACGCGCCGCACGACTTCGGTTGGTCCCTTGCACGAAATTCTCGTCGTCATCCCCGACCTCTACCTCCCACGGGACTGGCAGCGGGCCAGCACAGTCGAGCCTGCTCTGGGCGGGCTCGAGCACCTCGCGCGGTTTGGCCGGCGCGAGCCGCTGGGAGCGGGCTGGCGGGCCTGGCTCGCCGCCTGGGCCGGTGCGGGTGCTCGCGTAGCCAGCCTGGCGCCGGCCGTCGTGGCCGCCAGCGCGCGGTGCCGGGGTTTGCGCCAGAGATCGCGACCCGATCCGGCGCTCGGCGCGGCCTCAGTCTGGATGGCTACGCCGGTGCATCTCGTGGCCAGCCTGGCCAGCCTGCATCTCGATCGGCGCAGCGTGCTGTACCTGGGAGCCCCCGAGCAGCTCGCGCTCGTGGAGGACTTCGGGCGCACGTTCGAGGGCTCGGGCTATCACCTCGACATGCTCGACGGGGGTGGGATGCTGTTGTTCGGGCCCGTCTCCCCTCCAGTACAGACCCAGGAGCCGGCCCGCGCAATGGGCGAGAGTCTGGCGGAGGCGCTGCCGCGCGGACCTGGCGCAGCGGCTCTGCGCAAGATGGGAGGGGAAATCGAGATGTGGCTGCATGGCCATGCGTTGAACCAGGCGCGCGAGGGTCGCGGCGAGCTCACCGTGACCTCTCTCTGGCTCTGGGGCGGCGGCGCGGCGAACCCGGCATTGCCCGCAGCCGAGCCAGGCGATCCGGATTCGAGCGAGCGCATCGCGTTCGGCCTGGATGAGTACGTGCGGGGGTTGTTCGCCCATATCGGCGCGAGAGTCCTCCCTTTACCGGTCCAGTTCACCGAGATCCTGAGCTATTCTCGCGCGCGCGCCGCCGTGTTGGTGGTCGAGGCGGGAAGGATGCTGGAAGTGGATCGGAACTGGACGTTACCGGAGGCCGTGGCGGAGATCGATCGCCGGTTTCTGGCCCCCGCGGTGCGCGCACTGCAGGGACGTGCGCTCGGGCGATTGCACGTGCTCGCCAACGACTGGCGGCTCAGCCTGCTGGCCCGCCATCGCCTGCGACTGTGGCGGCGAGCGAGGCCGGGGCTGTCCGGTCTGCTGTGATGCCCGGTACTCTGCGCGTCGTGCGGCGGATCGCGGCGAGCGAGTGCGGCGAGCTCGGTCCGCAGGTGCACCCGGTGCTGCAACGGATCTATGCCGCCCGGGGGATCCGGTGCGCAGCCGAGCTCGATACCTCGCTGGACAAGCTCCTGCCCGTGGGCACCCTCGAAGGTGTTGCCCCGGCGGTCGACCTCCTCGTGGCACACCGCTCCGGCCGAGTGCTGGTCATTGGAGACTTCGACGCCGACGGTGCAACGAGTACGGCCCTGGTGGTGCGGGCGCTGCGGTCCTGGGGCTTTGCAAGTGTCGACTTTCTCGTCCCCAATCGCTTCGAGTTCGGGTACGGACTGACCCCGGAGATCGTGGCGCTCGCAGCCGGCCGGTCTCCAACGCTCATCGTCACCGTCGACAACGGAATCTCGAGCCTGGAAGGGGTCCGGGAAGCGCGCCGTCGGGGGATCGGCGTCCTGATCACCGACCACCACCTCACCGGCTCCGAGATTCCGGATGCCGATGTCATCGTCAATCCGAACGTGCCGGGCAGTCGTTTCGGCAGCCGCGCCCTGGCAGGAGTCGGGGTCGCCTTCTATGTCATGGCGGGCTTGAAGCGGCGGCTGGATGAGCTGCGATTGCTGGGCGCTGCGGTGCCCGGGGCCGCGGAGTTTCTCGACCTGGTGGCACTCGGCACCATCGCCGACCTCGTGCCCCTCGATGCGAACAACCGCGTGCTGGTGCTGCAGGGTCTGAAGCGCATTCGCGCCGGACGGTGCGTGCCGGGCATTCTGGCGTTGCTGGAGATCGCCGACCGGCGCCGCGGTGATCTGGGCGCTTCGGATCTCGCCTTCGCGGTCGCACCGCGGCTGAACGCCGCAGGTCGCCTCGACGACATGACCATCGGGATCCAGTGCCTGCTCGCGGATCACGCCGATGCAGCGCGCGGTCTCGCGGGGCGCCTGGATGCGCTCAACGTGGAGCGCCGGGCCATCGAGGCGCGAATGCAGATGGATGCGCTGGCTGCCGTCCGCCGGCTCACCGATCCCGGACCTCGTGCGCTTCACCGCAGCGGTGTCTGCCTGTACGACGACTCGTGGCACCAGGGAGTCGTGGGCCTCGTCGCCGGCCGCATGGCCGAGCGGCTTCGCCGTCCCGTGATCGCCTTCGCGCTCGCAGGTGAAGAGCAGCTGCGCGGGTCGGCCCGCTCGGTCCGCGGGATCCATGTGCGTGACGTGCTCGATGCGATCGCCACGCGCGAGCCCGGTCTCATCGACAGGTTCGGCGGCCATGCGATGGCGGCCGGCCTCACCCTCGGGCGCGGCCAACTGGATCGCTTCGCGCGCGCCTTCGACGAGGAAGTTGCGCGTTGGGCCGGCAACGGCACCGCGGCCGATGCCGTGGAGACCGACGGGGAGCTCTCGGTGCACGAGATTGCGCTCGAGACTGCCGATGCCTTGCGCGCCGGAGGCCCGTGGGGTCAGGCGTTTCCGGAGCCGTGCTTCGATGGGATGTTCGCGATCCGCAGTGCCCGGGTGGTGGCCGACCGCCACTTGAAGATGTGGGTGGAAGTGCCGCGCACCGGTCGCTCTTTCGATGCGATCGCTTTCAATCATATCGAGGCGGGCAGCGAGTTCATCGCGCCGCGAGGCGACGTGCAGCTCGTGTATCGTTTGGACATAAACGACTATCAGGGGGAGCGCCGCCTGCAGCTGCTGGTGGATCACGTCCTGAGTGGAAATCAGCCCGCCTGACGGTTAGGATCATCGGCCTCATCAACCATCCCGTGCCGGCGCGTCGCGCCGCCGCTGCTCGCACCCGGTCGCTCGCCGCTGCCGGCGGCGCAGCCTGCGTGCGGCGGGCGTTCGAAGCTATTTCGCCTATGGAAGTCAATCAGCTGAAACGCCAGCTCAAGGATCTCGGAGAGCGGATCGACTCTCTTCGGGGGTTTCTTTGAGTACGACCGCAAGAAGGAGCGCCTCGAGGAAGTAGCCCGCGAGCTCGAAGACCCGGCCGTGTGGTCCGATCAGGATCGCGCCCAGGAGCTCGGGCGCGAGCGCGCGCGCCTCTCGGACGCCGTGCAGGAGATCGAGCGCACCACGAAGGGAATTGCCGACGCCGCGGAGTTGCTCGAGCTGGCCGAGACCGAAGGCGACGAGGGCGCGGCGCGGGACATCGAGTCGGAAACCGGCGGCCTCGAGGCCGATGTGCGCCGTCTCGAGCTCCAGCGCATGTTCCGCAACGAGATGGACTCTCACAATGCCTTCCTGGACATCCAGGCGGGCGCGGGCGGAACGGAGGCTCAGGACTGGGCGCAGATGCTGCTGCGCATGTACCTGCGCTGGGGCGCGGCGCATGGCTTCGCGAGCGAGGTGATCGATTCCAACCCGGGCGAGGTGGCCGGTATCAAGAGCGCGACGGTGGAGATCAGGGGAGACTACGCTTACGGGTGGCTGCGGACCGAGACTGGCGTGCACCGCCTGGTGCGCAAATCGCCGTTCGATTCGGGGAACCGCCGCCACACCTCGTTCGCTTCGGTGTTCGTCTCGCCCGAGGTCGACGACGACATCGAGATCGAGATCAACCCGGCGGACCTGAAGACCGACGTGTATCGCTCCTCCGGAGCGGGCGGGCAGCATGTCAACAAGACCGAGTCGGCGGTGCGTATCACGCACCTGCCGAGCGGGATCGTGGTGGCGTGCCAGAACGAGCGCAGCCAGCACAAGAATCGCTCGACCGCGATGAAGATGCTCAAGGCCAAGCTGTACGAGCTCGAGGTGAACAAGCGCAACGCGGCAGCCAGGGTCCTGGAGGATTCGAAGTCCGATGTGAGCTGGGGCAATCAGATTCGCTCCTACGTGCTCGATCAGTCGCGCATCAAGGATCTGCGCACGCTCGTCGAGGTGGGCAACACGGCCGCGGTGCTCGACGGCGATCTGGATCAGTTCATGGAAGCTTCCCTGAAGGCGGGTCTATAGGTTCAAGGTGCCACTGACATGAGCGAGACGGACAAGGCGCAGGATGAGAACCGGCTGATTGCCGAGCGGCGCGCGAAGCTGACGCAGCTGCGCGACAGCGGCGCCGCCGGCGGCGCATATCCCAACGATTTCCGCCGCGACTCGCTCGCGGGACAGCTGCACGATGCCTTCGGCGAGCGCACTGCCGAGTGGCTCGAGGCCAACCCGACGCGCGTGCAGGTGGGCGGGCGGATGCTGCTGCGGCGACCGCATGGCAAGGTGAGCTTCGCGCAGATCGCCGACCGTACCGGGCAGATCCAGCTCTTCCTGCAGCAGGAGCTGCTCGGCCCGGTCTACGAGGCCTTCAAGACGTGGGACGTGGGCGACATCCTCGGCGCGGGCGGCGTGCTGTTCCGTACCAGGACAGGCGAGCTCTCCGTACGGGTGGACAGCCTGCGTCTCATCACGAAGTCCCTGCGGCCGCTGCCGGACAAGTGGCACGGGCTTGCCGACACCGAGACGCGCTATCGACGCCGGTATGTCGATCTGATCGTGAACGAGACCAGTCGCAACGTGTTCCGCGTGCGCACGCGCATCGTCCGCTTCCTGCGTGACTATCTCGACGCTCTCGATTTCATGGAGGTCGAGACGCCGATGATGCAACCGATACCAGGCGGAGCGACCGCCCGGCCATTCGTGACGCACCACAACGCGCTCGATGTGGACATGTATCTGCGGATTGCTCCGGAGCTGTACCTCAAGCGCCTCGTCGTGGGCGGGTTCGAGCGCGTGTACGAAATCAACCGCAACTTCCGCAACGAGGGACTGTCCACGCAGCACAATCCCGAGTTCACCATGCTCGAGCTGTATCTCGCCTACGCCGACTACACCCAGCTCATGGACTGGGTGGAGAAGGCGATCCGGGGCCTCGCCGATGCCGTGCAGGGCTCCAGCCGGATCCTCTACCAGGGACGGGAATACGATCTCGCCGCCTCCTTTCGCCGCGTGACCGTCGAGCAGGCCGTCATCGGCGCGAACCCGGGCATCGATCCGCTGTCGTTGCGCGATGTCACCTACTTGCGCAAGGTCTGCGAGAAGCTCGGTGTGCCGGTCGGTTCGCAGGATGGCGCCGGCAAGCTGCAGATGGAGATCTTCGAGAAGACCGTCGAGGACACACTCCTCGATCCGACTTTCATCTATGCCTATCCGGCCGAGGTCTCACCGCTGTCGCGCGCCAACGACGCCGATCCGTTCCTGACCGACCGCTTCGAGTTCTTCCTGGCCGGGCGGGAGATCGCCAACGGATTCTCCGAGCTCAACGATCCCGAGGAGCAGGCCGCGCGTTTCCGTGCTCAGGTGGCTCGCAAGGACCGGGGTGACGAGGAGGCGATGTTCTACGACGCGGACTATGTTCGCGCCCTGGAATACGGCATGCCGCCGACCGCTGGCCTCGGTGTCGGCATCGATCGCCTGGTCATGTTCTTCACCGACTCCCCCTCCATCCGCGATGTGATCCTGTTTCCCCAGCTGCGGCCGGAAGCCGACGGGTCACCTCACTCAGGCAGCGTGTAGGGCAGGGGAGCGGGATCGGCGAGCACGGTGGCGGCCTCCGCAGGGCCGGGCTCGGACGCCGGCAGCTGCTGAGGGTCGGGCGCAGAGCCAGGGCTGCCGGGCATCGCCGTCACCGCGAGGAAGTCGCAGCGGCCGTCCTCCAGAGTCGCGGCGAGGACCACCTTGAACGAGCGGCCATCGGGCAGTTGCCCCGAATCGCCGGGAGAGAGTCGACCGGGTGCGCGGGTGACGAAGCGCTGCATGCGCCGCTTGACGCGGCCGCGGTAGTGGGCGCGGGCGATGACCTCCTGACCGGTGTAGCAGCCCTTTTCGAAGGCGATCGCCCCGAGCGCATCCAGATTCAGCATCTGGGCGACGAACTGTTCGGAGGTGGCGGCGTAGATCTGAGGGAGCCCGTCGGCGACCTCGAGACGCTGCCAGCGCGCCGCGGGATTCGCTGCCGCGGACACTTCGAAACCCAACTCCGGCGCAGCCTCATCGGCCGGACGAACGAGCAGCCACCGTTGCTCGCCCTGGCCAACTTGCACGAGCAGGCACTCACCTGCTCGATTCAACGCATGCAGAGCGCCTGGCAACGCGCCGGCGCGCTGCTCGCCGCCGCCGACCAGGCCACTGATGCGCCAGTCATCCAGCTCGGCGACGACCTTCACCTTGGAGCGCAGGATGTAGCGGGACAGGCGCCCCGCCACAGCTCCTGCGAGCTCGCGTGGCACGACTGCAAGGAAGTCCTGCTCAGCGAGCTGTATCAGTCGCAGCAGCGCGATCGCGCGGCCCTGGGGGTTGTGGTACCCGGCGAGCAGCGAACGCTCCGAGCTCAGTTGCTCCACGTCCGCCGAGAGTTGGCCCTGCAGGAAGGGCACGACATCCGGGCCGCGCATCCGCACGATTCCCAGCTCTGTAAGCCCGATCATTTCCGCGCTGTGCATGCGTTGCTTTTTACGTTGGTTTTCCAGTGGCTTGCAATGGTCCCGACAGGGGAATTCTGGCAGACTTGCGCCCTATGCAGCCCCTTGTCGATGCCTGGGCCGGAGAAATCTCTCCGGCGCGCCCCGCCTTCCGTCCACCTACCGCCCGAGCTGTCAAGCCAAGCGGCCCTCCGATGGCCCCGGCGGCGCACTGCCCGTAGCCATGCGCACACGACCCTTGTCGCCGCACCTGTCCGTGTATCGCATGAGCCGGTACACGATGGTGACATCCATCTTCAATCGATTCACCGGCCTGGGCCTGTCCATCGGACTGCTCCTGCTGATCTGGTGGCTCATGGCGGCGGCAAGCGGAGCGAGAGCCTATGAGCATGCGCAGCGCGTGCTGGCGCTCGGAATCTTCAAGGTCCTCTACGCTGCCCTGATCGTGGCTTTCTGCTATCACCTGGTTGCCGGCATCCGGCATCTCGTGTGGGACACGGGACACGGCCTGGAGCGGTCCCAGTCGCAGCGCAGTGCGTGGATCGTCGTCCTCGTGAGCATCCTCCTGATCGCCGGACTGGGGTACTGGCTGCTCGCCGGACGGGGACACGCTCCATGAGCAGCCTCCGCAGTCCGCTTGGGCGCGTGGCTGGACTCGGCGCTGCGCGCGGCGGGGTTCATCATTGGTGGTTGCAGCGACTGACCTCGATTGCGCTCGTTCCGCTGACCGTGTGGTTCGTGGTATCGCTCCTTTCCCTGCCGAGCCTCGATCATGCGACCGTGACGGGTTGGATGGCGCAGGGCTGGACCGCCGTGCTGCTGATCGTTCTGGTTCTGGTGGCCTGCTGGCATTCGCAACTCGGCGTGCGGGTCGTCGTCGAGGACTATGTGCACGCCCCGGGAACCAAGACACTGACACTCGTGCTCGTCACGTTCGCGCACGCTCTGCTCGCGCTCGCGGGCGCGTTTGCGGTTTTGAAAGTTGCGTTCGGAGCGGCGCGATGAGCGCCTACGAATTCATCGACCACAGCTACGACGTCATCGTGGTCGGCGCCGGCGGCGCTGGTCTGCGGGCAACGCTCGGTCTGGCGGAAGCTGGCTTGTCGACGGCTTGCATCACCAAGCTCTTTCCCACTCGAAGCCACACGGTTGCAGCCCAGGGCGGCATCAGCGCCGCGCTCGGCAACATGGGCGAAGATGACTGGCGCTGGCACATGTATGACACCGTCAAGGGCTCCGACTGGCTCGGCGACCAGGATGCGATCGAGTTCATGTGCAAGGAAGCGCCGGCTGCCGTCATCGAGCTGGAGCATTACGGCGTGCCCTTTTCGCGCACTGACCAGGGGCGGATCTACCAGCGCCCCTTCGGCGGCATGACCACGCACTTCGGCAAGGGCATTGCGCAACGCACGTGCGCAGCGGCCGACCGCACCGGGCATGCCATGCTGCACACCCTGTATCAGCAATCGATCCGACACTCGGCGACATTCTTCATCGAGTATTTCGCGATCGACCTCATCATGGAGGACGGTGTGTGCCGGGGAGTGGTGGCGCTCGACCTGATGGAGGGGACGCTCCACCGGTTTCGCGCCCACATGACCATTCTCGCCACGGGCGGCTACGGTCGTGTGTATTTCTCCTGCACCTCGGCGCATTCGTGCACCGGCGATGGCAATGCGATGGTCCTGCGCGCCGGGTTGCCCCTGCAGGACATGGAGTTCGTCCAGTTTCATCCCACGGGGATCTATGGCGCCGGATGTCTCATCACCGAAGGGGCGCGCGGCGAGGGCGGCTATCTCACCAATGCCGCAGGTGAGCGTTTCATGGAGCGCTATGCGCCCAATGCGAAGGATCTCGCCTCCCGGGACGTCGTGAGTCGCGCGATGACCGTGGAAGTGCGTGAAGGCCGCGGCGTCGGGGCCGAGCATGACCACATCGAGCTGCACCTGGAGCATCTGGGCCCCGAGGTGATCCACGAGCGCCTGCCCGGCATTGCCGAGACTGCGCGGATTTTCGCTGGCGTGGATGTCACCCGCCAGCCCATTCCGGTCCAGCCGACCGTTCACTACAACATGGGCGGGATTCCCTGTAATTACCATGGCGAAGTGGTCTGTCCCCGGGACGGCAACGACAGCTGCGTCGTTCCAGGTCTCATGGCGGTGGGGGAGGCGGCCTGCGTCTCGGTGCACGGCGCCAACCGGCTGGGATCCAACTCGCTGCTCGATCTGGTCGTGTTCGGCCGCGAAGCGGCGCGTCGCTGTGCCGAAGTCGTGCGGGCGGGCGCCTCGCACAGGCCGCTGGCCAAAGACTCGGGCGAGCTTGCGGTGGCGCGCCTCGACCGGCTGCGAAACGCCAGGGGGTCGCGACCCACCGCCGAGATCCGCGTGGAGATGCAGAAGACGATGCAGCTGGATGCCGCGGTATTCCGCACGGCCGAGACTCTGAACCAGGGGATCGCCAAGCTGGCCCGCACGTTCGGGTCCTTCGCGCAAGTGCGCGTCAATGACCGCTCGCTGATCTGGAACACCGACCTGGTCGAGACCATGGAGCTGGAGAACCTGCTGCTGCAGGCGACCGCGACCATCCATTCGGCCGCCAATCGCACCGAGAGCCGCGGCGCGCAGGCACGCGAGGACTTCCCCAGCCGCGACGATCAGAATTGGATGAAGCACACCCTGGTCTGGGTGAGCGGGCCGGGCCAGACACGCTTTGACTATCGCCCGGTGCACCTGGCGACGCTGAGCGATGAGGTGGAGTCCATTCCCCCGAAAGCCCGGACGTACTGAGAGAAGGACCCCGCACCCCATGGCTGAATTCCGTCTCCCCCAAAACTCCCGCCTCCGCCCCGGCAAGGTGCACAAGGCGCCCCCTTCGATCTCCTCGGGAGATCTGCGCACCTTCCGCATCTACCGGTTCGATCCCGACTCGGCCGACAACCCGCGCGTGGACAGCTTCGAGCTCGACCTGAAGGGATGCGGCCCCATGGTTCTGGATGCGCTGATCCAGATCAAGGCGAGCCTCGACTCGACCCTCACCTTCCGCCGCTCCTGCCGGGAAGGCATCTGCGGCTCGTGCGCGATGAACATCGATGGCGTGAATCGCCTGGCCTGCACGACTTCCATGCAGGATCTGGGTACGCAGATCCGCATCTTTCCGTTGCCGCACATGCCCGTGGTGAAGGATCTGGTTCCCGATCTCACCAACTTCTATGCCCAGTACGCCTCGGTGAAACCGTGGCTGCAGAGCCGCACGCCGGCGCCGCCGGACAGCGAGAGACTGCAGTCCAAGGATGACCAGGAGAAAATCGATCGGCCAGCCGCCTGCATACTGTGCGCCTGCTGCTCGACCGGCTGTCCGAGCTACTGGTGGAACAGTGATCGCTTCCTGGGGCCGGCGGCCCTGCTGGCCGCGTACCGCTGGATCATCGACAGCCGCGACGAGTCCACGGGCGAGCGGCTCGATGCGCTCGAGGATCCCTTCCGGCTGTATCGCTGCCATACCATCATGAACTGCACGGACGTGTGCCCGAAGGATCTCAATCCGGCGCGGGCGATCGCCGAGATCAAGAAAATGATGCTCGAGCGTCAAGGCTGACGTGCCGGATCAGCAGCAGTTGGATCCGGGGCGGATGCTGTGGCGCTGCCGCCGTGGCATGAAGGAACTGGATGTCCTGCTCGAGCGTTACATCCGGCTGCATCTGCCGTCCGCGACGGATGCGCAGCGGCAGGCTTTCGCCCGCTTGCTCGAGCTCCCCGACCCGCTGCTGGCGCAATACCTGTTCGGTTACTCCTGCCCGCCCGAGCCCGAGCTCGCGGGGCTCGCTCGGCTGATCTCCTATGGGCGCATGTCTGAATGAGGGCTCCCCCGTTGCCGGTCGTGGCCGTCAGCTTTGTCAGGTCCGGGCGCGGATCCCTGCCCGGGCAGGCAATGCGGTCCCCGCCCGCCATCTGCTTCACTTAAGATGGCCGGGCGTGCTGACCACGCGGCTGTCTGAACTTTCCCGGCAGCCCCGGGTCTATTCGGTCGCGGCGCGGCGGCCTTGTATCGGGAGTAAGAGGCGCCGATGAGCGCCGATGTGAGTGATCTGAGCCTGGTTCGACGCGTTCAGCGCGGCGACAAGGGAGCTTTTGATGCGCTGGTTCTGAAATACCAGCACAAACTCGTCAAGCTCGTCATGCGGTATGTGCGCAATCCGGCGGAGGCCGAAGACATCGCCCAGGAGGCCTTCATCAAGGCCTATCGCGCCCTGCCCCAATTCCGCGGGGACAGTGCCTTCTACACCTGGCTGTACCGCATAGCCATCAATACCGCCAAGAACGCCGTCGTCTCGCGCGATCGCAGCCCCATCGAATATGACCTCGACCGCAACAACAGCGAAGAGTCCTACGATATGCAAGGCCGAATGAAAGATTCAGAGACGCCCGAGGGCCTGGTGCTCACCGATGAGATCCGCAGCACCGTCAACGCCGCGATCGAGGCGCTCCCCGAGGACCTGCGCACCGCCATCGTCCTGCGCGAGCTGGAGGGGTTGTCATACGAGGAGATCGCCGCAGCCATGGATTGCCCGGTGGGCACCGTGCGTTCGCGGATCTTCCGGGCGCGTGAAGCCATCGATAGGCGGCTGCGCGAGGTGTTCGAAGGCGGCCTCGGCCGTACGGAGGAGCTGGGATGAACGAGGAACTCGACAGCCAGCTCTCCGCCATGTTCGACAACGAGCTGCCGCCAGCCGAGTGCGAGCTGCTGGCCCGGCGCCTCTCGCGCGATGAGCAGCTCAAGGCACGGTGGGGACGTTACGCGGCGATCGGCGCCACGATTCGTGCCGAAGGCGGGGCGCGCCTGAACGCCGAGATCGCGCGGCGCGTGCGCCTGGTGATCTCGAAGGAGCCCCTGCTGGCGGCTCCCTCGGGCCGACGGCCGACCGGTCAGTTCAGCGCCCGATGGTGGCGGCCCGTCACAGGGGGTGCAGTGGCTGCAAGTGTGGCGGCTGCCTCGATTCTCTGGTTGCGCTTCCAGGCGGTTCCCGACTCGGAAACACGGGTTGCCCAGACGGCTCCGACCAGCGTCGCCCTGCATGAGGGCGGTGGTGCGCCGTTGAGCTCGGTGAGCGCGCGCGATGCCTATGTCGTGCCAGCCCGGGCCGCGTCCCGACCCGCCATCTTCCCTTCGACGCAGCTCGCCAAGTATGTGGTTGCCCACAGCGAGTTCTCATCGCCGATGATTCGTCGCAATCTGCTTTCGGCGCTGATGGTCAATGAGTCTGGAAACGCCGCGTCCTCCGGGCCGGAGCCGACTGAGGATGCCGACGACGATGCCAAGAACGCGCAATAGAGAGCGGATTGGCTGGCTCGCACTGGCTCTCATGATGGCCAGTGTGGCGGGGGCCGAGGAGCCGAGCCGCTGGTTGGAGCGCATGAATCACGCGCTCACCACTCGCAACTACGATGGCACGTTCGCTCACTGGCACGGTGGCAGGGTCGAGATGCTGCGCATCATCCACCGGGTCCAGAACGGTGCCGTGGCGGAGCGGCTTGTCTCCCTCGATGGCTCCGGTCGCGAGTTCATCCGGACAGGATCGGACCTGGCCTGCTACCTGCCCGATAAGCGCACGGTGCTGGTGGAGCGCAGTCCGGCGGAGGAGTCGCTGCTCAGCGGCATCCCGTCCATCAACGCCCAGACCGCGAAGTTCTACGACATCCGGGAGGTTGCGCAGACCCGTCTGAACCGCCGCGACACGCACGTCATCACGGTCTCTCCAAAGGACGAGTTCCGCTACGGTTATCGCCTCTGGATCGACGAATCAACGGCCATGCCTCTGAAGACCCAGCTCTGTGATGCCCATGGGCGGGTCATCGAGCAGATCGTCTTCGCCAGCCTGACCCTGCCGGCCCGCATCCCGGATATCGCCTTCAAGCCGGAGGTCTCGACCGCCGGGTTCCAGTGGCTGCGCAACGACTCCCCGCCGGTCAAGGAGCTGCCCGAGACCGCGTCCATGGCCTGGAATGCCCTCATGCTTCCGCCGGGATTCAGGATGGCCGCCCGATCAGCCCAGATCATGCCGGGCTCGCAGGGACCGGTGTCGCACCTGGTATTTACCGACGGCCTCGCCTCGGTCTCGGTCTTCGTGGAGTCGCGGACTGAGACCCCGGACCAGCAGGCCGTGATGGAGGAGTCCGTGCGGATGGGATCTTCCTCGGTGTTCAGCACCATCATGGGATCCCGAAAGGTCACCGCGGTTGGAGAGGTCCCGCTGGCCACCGTGCGCTCCATAGCGAGCTCATTCGCATCCCAGGCACCGGCGCTCACGCCGGCCAACCACTGAAGCCCCCCGCGCGGGCAGGAATGGACCGGAGGATCGGCGGCCTTGCCAGGCTCCCCTCGGCTGACAGTCATGCACCGGGACGGCTGCGGTCTTTGCGACGAGATGCTCGCCGAGTTGCAGGCGCTCGGGCGCCGGCAGGCGCTCCCGCCCATCGACGTGGTGGACGTGGACAGTGACCCCGAGCTGCGCCGCCGTTATGGGCTCAACGTCCCCGTCCTGCTGCTCGACGGCTCAGTCGTCTGCCGCCACCGCCTGGATGCCGCGGAGCTCCAGCGCCTCCTGCGCTGAGCCGATTTCGCGGCCAAGAGCCGCGCCTGGGCGTACCCCAGGAAATCGCGCATAACACGGGCGTTTGCCGCGATCCGTCGACCAGGACGCGCGATTTCCTGGGGACCCCCGCCTTGGCCGCGAGCGTAAAGCGACCCCTGGTCTGGCTTGCTGTGAACGCTTGCGGCGTTTACGGCCAACGAACCTCTCCCTATTGCAGAACTGGCTCGCTTTTCGCGGGCAAAAGCCACGCGCTTTTGCGGCATAAACCCTACGCGCTCCCTATTGCCGAAATGGCGTGTATTTCGCGGCCAAAAGCCGCGCCTTTTGGCCGCGTGCGCGCAGCGACCCTGGGTCCGGCTTGCCGTAAACGCCTTCGGCGTTTACGGCCAATAAACGTATAATCCGCGCGCCGCAGGATCCTGGCGCGGCACCCGCGACAGACTGTGGATTCATGCTGCTCACACGCAATTTCTCCATCATCGCTCACGTAGATCATGGCAAGTCCACCCTGGCCGACCGCTTCATCCAGCTGTGCGGTGGGTTGCAGGAGCGGGAGATGCAGGAGCAGGTGCTCGACTCCATGGAGCTCGAGCGTGAGCGTGGGATCACAATCAAGGCGCAGAGTGTCACTCTGTATTACGACGCGTCGGACGGGCAGCGCTACCAGCTCAACATGATCGACACGCCCGGCCACGTGGACTTCTCCTACGAGGTCTCGCGGTCGCTGGCAGCTTGCGATGGCGCGCTCCTGGTGGTCGACGCCTCGCAAGGAGTCGAGGCGCAGAGCGTCGCCAACTGTTACACCGCGATCGAGCAGGGCCTGGAGGTCCTGCCGGTCATCAACAAGATCGATCTGCCGTCGGCGGATCCGGACCGGGTTCGGCACGAGATCGAGGAGATCATCGGGATCGATGCGGCGGACGCCGTGCAGGTGAGCGCCAAGACCGGCGAAGGGGTGGCGCAGCTCCTGGAAACCCTCATCCGCCGCATTCCCGCGCCGAAGGGCGATCCGGCGGCGCCTCTGCAGGCGCTGATCATCGATTCGTGGTTCGACAATTACGTCGGCGTCGTGTCGCTGGTCCGCGTGATGAATGGGGGCCTCAAGACGGGCGACAAGTTTCGCGTGATGTCTACCGGGCGCAGCCATACAGCCGACAAGCTCGGGCGCTTCACTCCCAAGTCGGTCGTCCTGCGCGAGCTGGCCACTGGCGACGTGGGCTTCGTGGTCGCCGGCATCAAGGAGATCGACGGCGCGCCGGTCGGCGACACCATCACCACCGAGCAGCGCCCGGCACCCGCGCCGCTCCCGGGATTCAAGCAGGTGCAGCCGCGGGTGTTCGCGGGCGTGTTCCCG
>DASTDD010000068.1:0-10520 GCA_035710545.1 Steroidobacteraceae bacterium | reverse complement strand
CGCAGACGGTCGAGCTCACGGCTTCCGATTCGATGATGCCAGGGCGCGCGCTCGAGGCCGGTCAGCGGGTCGAGGTCGTTGCCCGCATTGCCCGCTCCGGCAATCCGGTCGGCGCGAGCGGAGATCCCTTCGGACAGATCGCTTATCTGGTCGGCCACGACGGCCTGAGCAACATCGTGATCGACCAGGTGACCCCCTGAGCCGCAGCCTTGCCCAAAACCGCTCAAAACCCTGAGATTGCGGGCCATTCCGGTCGGCCTCTGCGTGGGTTGATGGTAGAGTCCTGCGCATGCGTGGGCCGGTCTCGTTGCATTTCTCCTCGGCGCCGGGAATCGTCCCGGCGTATCTGAGAATCCTCTTTTCGCGCAAGCCAGCCTTCGTCGCGGATGGTGTGCCACGCATCGAGGCGGTGCTCGGGCGGTTCGAAGTGAACCCCCGACACCTGGCGCGTTACCGCAAGGTCTGCGGAGACCGCGAATCGGACGAGTTGCCCATAACTTACCCGCACATTCTCGCAACGCCCGTGCACCTCGCGATGATCGCGTGCGAGGCCTTTCCGGTGAGCCTGCTGGGCGTTGTGCACGTTCGCAACCGGATCGTGCAGCACCGACCGCTGCACGTGCACGATGCGGGCAGCATCCGCTCCTGGCTGGAGGGTTATCGGGAAACATCGCGCGGGCAGGAGCTGGATCTGCAGACGCAAGTGCAGATCGGGGCCGACGTGGTCTGGTCGGAAACTTCTACCTTCCTGGCGCGACATCGCGACCGACGGCGGCTCTCCCGAACGGGTGAGCCCGCCATGCCCAATGTGGAGATGCCGCCCCGCCAGGACGTCACCACGAGCACGTTCATTGTCAGTCCGGCGGTGGGCAGGCAGTACGCCCGCGTCTCCGGGGATTTCAATCCGATTCACATCGCGGACGTGGGCGCGCGCTTCTTTGGCCTCAAGCGCGCCATTGCTCACGGGATGTGGTCACTCGCGCGCTGCGCTGCTGAAATAGGCGGAAATACCTTTGCGCAGCCTTGCACGCTCGACGTGGCTTTCAGGCGGCCCATCGCATTTTGCGCGCGCATGGTGCTCGAGAGTTGGATGACGGATGGACGCGTCGGGTTCAGCCTGCGTGATCAGCAAGCCGACCGCGGTCATCTGCTGGGAACCGTCGTCCGCGCAAGCTGATTGCTTGCGGGGACCTTTCAGCTGGAACTTCAAGCGCGCGGCATGGGTCTTGCTGGTTTACGACCGTGCTCGCTAAAGTTGACGCGAGCCGCAAGCAAATTTTGGAGGAGAGTAGTAATGGCTCACGCACCAACCCAGGACGGCCGCACGTCGAACCGCGGATTCGCGTCGATGAATCAGGAGCGCCAGCGGCAGATCGCCAGCATGGGCGGCAAGGCCGTACCGGACGAGAAACGCAGCTTTTCACAAAACCGTCGCCTGGCAGCCGAAGCCGGCCGCAAGGGCGGCCAGAGCGTCCCGGGCTCCAAGCGCAGTTTTTCCCAGAACCGCCAGCTGGCGGCTGTCGCAGGCCGTAAAGGCGGCCAGAGCGTGCCGGACGAGAAGCGCAGCTTCTCGCAGAATCCCGAGCTCGCCGCCGAGGCCGGCCGCAAGGGCGGACAGGCCAGTCACGGGGGAGGCTCCTCCGCAGACAGCCGGACCGCCGCAGAGCGTGTGCGCACGCCCGAGCAGCACGAGGAATAACGACCGACGATCTGCACTGATCGGGCCGTCCTGAGGGCGGCCGCGTGGGTTGCAGGGAAGCAGCCCACCAGGGCATCACCCCTCCCGGGACATGCCCTGGGGCGTTATCTTGGTTGAAAAGATTACCTTAGCCTTTGCAGAAGTTGCCACTCGGGCGGGGCGGTGAGGCTATCCACCCCTTTATGCTTGAGCACCGGCGCTGCTGCGGTGCGCTCCTGCAGATCGCAGGGCCTCGCCGGCTCCCTAAGCCTCTTCTAAGTCACGGGCTCCACAATGGCTTTCATGGCCTACCATGACGTGATCTGACGCGCCGCCCGGGTCGCCCATGCGCCTGCTCCTTGTCGAAGATGACCACATGATCGGGGAGAGTCTGGCCAAGGGCCTGCGCGACGAGCATTACGTGGTGGACTGGGTTCGGGAAGGCCCGGCTGCCCTTGCTGCGTTGCGGGACCGGCACGCCGGCTATTCGATTGCGGTGCTCGACTGGAACCTGCCGCGTCAGGACGGCCTCTCGGTGCTGCGGCAGATGCGCGCGGACGGCAACACACTTCCCGTTCTGATGATCACGGCTCGCGATGAGCTCGCCGACCGGATCAGTGGACTGGACGGGGGTGCTGATGACTATCTGGTGAAGCCGTTCGAGCTCGGCGAGCTGAAGGCTCGATTGCGCAGCTTGCTGCGCCGCCGCGACGGTCGCGCCCGCACCGAGATGGTCCACGCGGATCTGGTTCTGGATCCGGTGACCCACACGGTGCGACAGGGCAGCGGCCTGGTCGCGGTGACCGCGAGGGAATTCACCTTGCTGCGCGCGCTCATGGAGCATCCCGGAGCGGTGTTGTCCCGTTCCCAGCTCGAAGAGCGGCTGTACGGCTGGGACGATGGCGTGCAGAGCAATGCTGTCGAATTCACGATCCACAGTCTGCGACGCAAGCTCGGGCCGGCGCTCATCGAGAACGTGCGCGGCGTGGGCTGGCGATTGAGCGGTACGCCATGAGCTCCATGCGCAAGGGACTCACCTTGTGGCTGTGGGCGGCCGTGGCGCTGGTGGGCGCGGTCTCCGTGGCGATCGGCTATTGGCAGGCGCGCAAGGAGACGCAGGAGCAGCTCGACTACCAGATGCAGCAGGTCGTGCACATCCTCGCCGCCCAGACCTTCGCTCCTTCCGCCGCTGTGCCCAAATCGGCGCCGGCCGCCGTCTCACCCGTCGTGCATATTTCTCACGATGAGGACGATGACCTGATCGTCTCCGTACGCGATCAGCAGGGAGCTCTTCTCTATGCCTCGCGTGCGAACCGGCAGCTTTCGGGCAGTGTCCTGCCTGCCCTGGATTCCCTCGGGTTTCGCAACGTAGTGCTCGATGGTCAGGCCTATCGGGTGTTCGTCGCGCAGTCGGGTGACAAACGGATCGAGATAGCTCAGTCGATGGATGTGATCCGCGAAGCGGAAGAGGGCGTGGCCCTGGCGACTCTTCTGCCCATTCTCCTGCTGCTGCCGGTTCTCGGTGTAGGTATCGGATTCGTCATCCGCCGCCAGCTGCGCCCGTTGAATGCCGTCGCATCCCTCATCGCGAGCCGGCCGCCGCTGTGCCTGGAGCTGTTGCCCGTGGACGCCCTGCCCAGGGAGGTGCGGCCGCTCGCAGACGAGATCAATCGACTTCTCGGCCGCCTGAAGGCGGCCGTCCATCGCGAGCAGCGCTTCCTCACTGATGCGGCACACGCCCTGCGCACCCCATTGACGGCCCTGCAGCTGCAGGCTGACGTTCTGGACGGCGCGCGGGACCCGGTCGAGAAGGCCGCCCGACTTGCACAGCTTCGCGCCGGCATCCGGCGTGTGAGCCGACTGTCGGAGCAGCTGCTGTCTCTTGCCCGCAGCGAGTCCACCGCCGGCCCGCTCACAGTCAGCACCGAGCTCGATCCGGCACTCGAGGAGGTGATCGCTCTGCACGCGGCGGCAGCGGCGGCGCGTGAGATTAGCCTGCAGGCTGACACTCACTCCAACGCTCGCGTGTATGGCAACGCGCGCCGACTGACTTTGATTCTTGGCAACCTGCTCGACAACGCCGTGCGTTACACGCCCGACGGCGGACAAGTCCGGGTGCGGGTCGAAACCGAGGAGAATGCCGCCAGGGTCGAGGTCTGGGACGAGGGATGCGGTTTACCGCCCGAGGAGCTCGACCGGGTGTTCGAGCGTTTCTACCGCGCACCAGGGGATGACAGCAACGGAAGCGGTCTCGGTCTTGCGACCGTGGACACTCTCGTACGGCAGCTGGGAGGCCGCGTCGTGCTCGCCAACCGGGTTGACCGTCCGGGGCTGATCGCAACCGTAACGCTACCGCTCGCATCCGAGCTCGCAGTCGCGAGCGCGCAGTACGCAGCATCATGACCTCAACGCTCGGCATGCGACGTGACACCGGTCAGCGCACACGGTTCCGACTTCCGCAGCTCGCAGCTATCGCGGTATTCGGGCTCGTTGCAATGAGCGGCTGTACGGTGTATCACGCCCAGCCGCTGACTGGCCCTGACACGGAAGCGAGCCTAGAGTCGCCAGACCGCGCGCAGCTGGCCCAGGATGCGCAGCAGCTGCGCCACCCACGGATCCAACCCCTGAAGCTGGACTTCACGCGTCCTCTGACCGGGGAGGAAGTCGAAGTCATTGCCGTGCTCGCCAACCCCGACCTGCGCGCTCTGCGCACCCAGCAAGGCGTGGCACAAGCGCAGGTGTTCGCCAGCGGACTGCTCCCCGATCCCCAGATCAGCCTCGGCTACGACAAGTTGCTCTCCCCCGTGAATCAGGGTTTTTCCGATGCCTATGCGGGTTCCGTCACTCTGGACCTTCTGGGCGCCCTGGCGACACGCCCACTCGAGCGTCAGGCCGCGACTGCCACGGCCGAGCAGCTGCGCAATGACATCGCCTGGCAGGAATGGACGACTGCCGGACAGGCGCGCTTGCTGGCCGTGCGGCTGTTCTACCAGCGGCAGGTGAGCGAGCTGGCCGGCCAGGCGGCGGAGCTCGCCGGGCATGCCCTGCAGAGAGCCCTGGCCGCCGCTCAGGCGGGCGACCTGGCGGCCGATGACATCGAGCTGCGTCGGGTGGCTGCTTCGGAGGCCACCGAGCGAGCGCTCAGCACGGCACGAGACGCCCAGGGCACACGACTGGATCTCAATCAGATCCTCGGCCTGCAGCCGCAGGAGATGCTGAGCCTGGCCGACCCGCCGCCCGTGCAACCCTGGAAGCACTTGTCGGCGGATGCGCTGTTCGTGACTGCCCGGGCCGAGAGGTTGGATCTGGCCGCGCTCGCTCAGGGCTACGCGAGCCAGGAAGCCTCTACGCACCGGGCCGTGCTGGGACAGTACCCCCGCCTGGGAATCACGATCAATCGCGCAAGCGACACCAGTGCAGTCCACACGCTGGGTCCGGCGGTCACCTTCGATCTTCCGCTTTGGAACCGGAACCGCGGGTCGATTGCCACCGCGCGAGCCGATCGGACGCGGCTGCGCGCCGAGTTCGCGGCGCGCCTGCACCAGACCCGTGCCGAGATCGCCGACCTCATCGACACACTCGATCATGACGAGCAGGCCCACATGGCCCTGGCGGCGCAGTTACCCGGGATCGAGCAGGTCGCTGACAGGCTGGCCACGGCGGCAAGTCGTCGGGACGTCCCGCAGCCGGTCGCCGAGGCCGCGCGATCCACGGCACTGGATAAGCGGATCACCTTGCTCGGACTCGAACAGTCGTGCGCGGAGGAGCGCATTGCTCTGACACTCGCCATCGGCTCACCGGTGGCGGACGTTCTGGAGGGCCCATGAGCGTTCGGCTGCTCCCCGGGGTGGCACTCATCCTGCTCCTCGGTGCCGTGCATGGCTGCAAGAGTGGTTCCGAAGAATCGGAGGCTAAACCCATTGCGACAGTGGAGGTGCAAGGCGCGACCGAACACCCGGTCGCTCACACGCTGACGGCCTACGGCACCGTTGAGTTCGTTCCCGCGCACACGCGTGCGTTGACGGTTCAGGTGGAATCACAGGTTGCCGAGCGCTTCGTGTTGCCCGGCACGGTCGTGAAGCAGGGGCAACCGCTGCTGCGCCTGATTCCGAGCGCTTCATCGCGCCTCGACGTGGACAAAGCAGCTCGGGACGCCTCCGTGGCAGTGGCGGACGCTCAGCGAGTGCAGCGTCTGCATGCGCAGGGCCTCGCAACGGACTCGGAACTGAGAGCCGCCCGCGCCGCGGCGGACACGGCAGTGGCGCTCCGTGACAGCCTCGTGGCCCGAATCGGCGCGGCACAGCCGGATGACAGTTCCGCGAACGGGGCGGCCGCTCATCGGGGCATCACGCTCACCGCCCCGATCTCCGGAGTGGTGGACTCCCTGACAGCGCAACCCGGCGACGTCATGCCTGCGGGGACGTTGCTGCTGCGTGTTGACGATCCCAACGCCATCTACGTGCGACTCGGTGTCGAGCCGGATGAGGCTGCGCTAGTGCACGCGGGACAGGCCGTCACGCTCTGGGAGCTGTTTCCGCACGCCGCTGGCCATAACGGAAACGTCGCGGAGATCGACGCGCGCGTGGACCAGCAGACACGCCTGAGCATGGCCGTGGTTCACCCTGATCCGGATTCCGGGCTGATTCCGGGAAGCTCAGTTCGAGCGCGGGTTATCCTGGAAACGCATTCGCATGCACTCACCGTTCCGCGGTCAGCTGTCCTCTATGCAAACGAGCAGCCGTTCCTCTACGTCGCCGTCGACGGCAAGGCACAGCGGCGCTCGATCTCCACCGGCATCCGGGATGGCGACCTGATAGAGGTCACCGCAGGCCTGAAGGCCGGAGAGCCGGTCGTTACCGGCGGTAACTACGAGCTGGAGGATGGCATGGCGATCCGAGCAGCCGCGCGGCAGGGTGGTGGCGCCCCCACGGATCGCCGCGGCGCCCCGACGGATCGCGGTGGCGCTCCCGGCAAATCGCCGACGAAGACCCGTCCTGACGCATCGTGACCGCCTGGCTCGTCGCACATCGGCGCTCCGTCCTGTTCCTGATCGCGGTCGCCGCGCTCGGCGGAGCGGTCGCGGCGTGGCAGCTGCCCGTGGCGCTGTTTCCCAACATCGACTTTCCGCGGATCGTGGTCAACCTGGACGCCGGCGACCGCCCGGCGGATCGGATGGTCCTCGAGATCACCCGTCCGCTCGAGCAGGCACTCCGGGAAGTGCCGGACATCGGCGATATCCGCTCCACGACCTCGCGCGGCGCCGCGGACCTGTCCCTCAACTTCGCCTGGGGTACCAACATGGTGGCCGCCCAGCTGCAAGTGGAGTCGGCGATCAATCGTGCGCTGCCGGACCTGCCGCAGGGAATCCGCTTCCAGGTGCGGCGCATGGACCCGACGATTTTCCCTATCTTCGGTCTCACGCTCACCTCCGACACTCGTGACCTCACTACGCTACGCGATTTTGCGTACTACACGCTGCGACCGATCCTCTCCGCGGTTCCCGGCGTTGCGCAGGTCGAGGTGCAGGGCGGCCGCGTCGCCGAGTACCAGGTCGTCGCGGACCCGCAGCGGTTGCAGGCCGCCGGGATCGGGCTCAATGATGTCGCCCTCGCTCTGACGGCCAACAATGCGATCAGCGCGGTCGGGCGCCTCGAAGACCGCTATCGTCTCTATCTGACGCTCGTCGACAGCCGCCTGCAGGGGGTCGAGGATATCTCGGAGATCCTGCTGAAGGCTGGACCCGGCGGAGCCATCAGACTGGGCGACGTCGCGACCGTCCGACTCAGCACCGCGCCACAATGGACGCGTGTCACGGCAAACGGGCACGACGCCGTGCTCGTCAACATTCGCCAGTCGCGCGGAGCGAACTCGGTCGCGCTCGTCCGCATGGTTCGTGAGCAGCTGAGCGCTCACGCCGGCGCGATCCCCGCAGGCGTGAAGATTGGCACGTTCTACGATCAGTCCGAGCTGGTCTCGGCTGCCGCATCGAGCGTGCGCGACGCCATCGTCATCGGGGCCGTCCTGGCGGGCTGCGTACTGCTGCTGTTTCTGCGAGACATCCGCCTGACCATAGTGGTTGCCGTCGTCCTGCCCGTGACGCTGTCCATCACGGCGTTGCTGCTGTCCAGCCTGAATATGAGTTTCAACATCATGACGCTGGGTGGCATGGCGGCGGCGGTGGGGCTCATAGTCGATGACGCCGTCGTGATCGTCGAGCATCTTGCGCGTCGTCTGCATGAACGCGATCCAGCGGCTTCGGCTGTCGGGGGCTCGCTTCTGCCCGCCGCCCGGGAGATGTCCAAGCCCCTGCTGGGCTCATCGCTCGCGACCGTCGTCATTTTCGTTCCGCTCGCGTTCCTGTCGGGAGTCACGGGCGGTTTCTTCAAGGCCCTGGCGATGACCATGGCCTGCGCGCTGATCGTGTCCTTCTTCGTCGCGCTCGTGGGCGTACCCCTGCTGACCGACCGGTTCATCCACCGCCAGGCCTCGGCCGCGCGCTCGCAAGTTGGTTGGTTTTCCCGACTGAATCAACACTACGCGCGTGTCAGTGACTCCGCGATGCGACACACCGGGTGGATCGCATTGGGCATGCTGGCGCTGCTGGCCGCGGGCGGCGTCGCGCTATGGCAGCTGCCGTCGGGCTTCATGCCTCACATGGATGAGGGTGGATTCGTTCTCGACTACCGCGCAGCTCCCGGCACCTCGCTTTCGGAGACCGACCGGCTGCTGCGCCGCCTCGAAGGACTCATCCTGCAGACACCCGAGGTCGCCAGTTACTCGAGACGCACCGGGCTGCAGCTCGGGGGCGGGATCACCGAGGCCAACGAGGGCGATTTTTTCATCAAGCTCAAGTCCGGCCGGCGGCGCGCTATCGAGGAGGTGATGGAGGACCTGCGCAGCCGGGCGGAACAGGAGGTCCCCGGCCTGAAAATCGAGACCGCGCAGCTGATGGAGGATCTGATCGGCGACCTGACGGCCGTGCCGCAGCCCGTCGAGGTCAAACTGTTCGGCCCCGATCTTGCCCAGCTCCAGAATCTCGCTCCCCAGGTCGCCAGGAAGCTCGGCACCGTCGAGGGTCTCGTCGAGATCCAGGACGGCCTGCGGATAGCCGGCGATGCCGTGGAGCTGCACGTGGATCGCGCCCGCGCAGCCATGGAGGGTCTCGACCCGGACGAGCTGGTCAAACAGGCGGCGGCCCTGGTGGGGGGCAGCATCGCCGGCCAGATCCAGTCGGGGGAAAAGCTGCTCGACATCCGGGTGTGGACGCCTCCGCAGCTACGCGACCGCCTGGAATCCCTCGGCCAGCTGCGCCTGCGCGCGCCCGACGGACACGAGTTCCCACTTGGGCGAGTCGCCGACGTGCGGATCGTCGCTGGCCAGCCGCAACTGCAACGGGAGAATCTCCAGCAGATGATCGCCGTCACGGCACGCCTGGAGGGACGTGATCTCGGGGGCGCCATGCAGGATGTCAAACAGGCGGTCGCCTCGATGAATCTTCCTCCGACACTGCGCGTGGAATACGGAGGACTCTATGCCGAGCAGCAACGCTCCTTCCGCGGGCTCGCCGCGGTCTTCGCTGCCGCCGTGCTTCTGGTGACCACCCTGCTGTTATATCTCTACGAGCGCTGGGCAATCGTGGCTGCGGTGCTGGCGACGGTGGGCCTGTCGGTCGCCGCGGTGTTCGTCGGCTTGTGGGTGACCGGGACCGAGCTCAACATCTCCGCGCTCATGGGGCTGACCATGATCGTCGGGATCGTGGCGGAGATCGCCGTGTTCTTCTTTGCCGAGCTCACCCCCGACAGCATCGCGGGCGGCCCGGTGAGCGCCGAAGCCCTGGTCACAGCGGGGCGGCGGCGCCTGCGGCCAATCCTCATGACCGCCTTGATCGCAATCCTTGCCCTGCTGCCTCTGGCGCTCGGCCTCGGCGCCGGCTCGCAGATGCAGACTCCACTGGCCATTGCGATCATCTGCGGGTTGATCGCGGCGCTTCCGCTCGTGCTGCTGGTCATGCCCGTGTTCTATCGGCGGTTCACCCGGTGGGGCGCAAGCTCCTCGGACTTCAACCCAGTGTGACCAGCCACGCGCCCGCGGCGATCAGCGCAATACCGATCCAGCCCACGCCGCCCAGCTTCTCGCCGAGAAACGTCACGCTGAAAATCGCCACCAGCACCACACTCAGCTTGTCGATCGGCGCAACCCGTGCGGCTTCGCCCACCTGGAGCGCACGGAAATAGCACAGCCACGAGGCTCCAGTGGCCCCGCCCGACAGAATCAGGAAAAGCCAGGTCCGGCCGGAGGCGCCTCCGACCAGCCGATATTGTCCGGTGCCCAGAAGGAGTGCACCCAACAGGATCAGGATGACGAGCGTCCGAATGAACGTCGCGACGTCCGAGTTGATCTGCTGGACGCCGACCTTCGCGAAGATTGCGGTAAGGGCGGCGAAGCATGCCGACAGCAGTGCCCAGATCAGCCAGTTCGACACAGTCTCTTCAGACTCCACGTAAGGCCACACGTACTCGACGCTGGCACTGTCATGCCGCCCGATTGTCCGTGAATTGCGCGGCGCTGCGCAAGGTTGCCGAAAGGCGCCGGAAAGCCCATCGAAACCTTGCATCACTACACTAGCGTGTCAATCGCTGTCCGAGCTCACGGACTGTCTGAGGCATGGACCGGACAACTCATATCCTGGCACGCCGAGCGCTGCCTCTGCGCCGGCAGGCGCAGCTCGTAGGCGTACTTGCACTCGGGGCCGCTGGAATTCTCAGTGTCGGATGGGCGGCGTCGTTCCTGCATGCCGCGCATGGTGGCACGACCACCGATGCAACCTCATCGGGCGAGCTGC
>DASTDD010000067.1:0-5818 GCA_035710545.1 Steroidobacteraceae bacterium | reverse complement strand
CCGCCCGTGAACAGGCCATAGCCGTAGGCGATGTGCACCATGTCGCCACGGCGCCCGCCCGCGGCGCGGATCGAGCGCGCAACGAGCTGCGCCCAGTTATCGATGTCGTGCGCGGTGTATCCCACGACCGTCGGCTTGCCGGTGGTACCGCTCGATGCATGGATTCTCAGCACCTTGTCACGGGGCACGGCAAACATGCCGAACGGATAGCTCGTGCGCAGATCTTCCTTGGTCGTGAAGGGAAAGTGCCGCAGGTCATCCAGAGTCCTCAGGTCCTCCGGATGTACCCCAGTGAGCTCGCACTTGCGCCGATAGGGAGCAACATTCGCATAGGCATGACGTACCGACCATTTGAGGCGCACCAGCTGCAGCGCACGCAGCTCGTCCTCGCTGGCGCGCTCGATGGCCTCGAGTTCGGCAGGAACGGCGCTGTCTGGAGTCCGCACAGCGTCGGATGATCGCACTACGCTGGATAACTCTCCAGCCGTTGCACGAAGACCTGCAGGAACCGATTCGCCTGCTGGCCGTCCATCACCCGGTGATCGATGGTCAGGGTGACATAACAGCGTGGCTCGATGGCAATCCGCCCCTCGGGTTTCGAGGGCTCCTCCACGACGATCGCGCGCCTCTCGAGCTTGCCGATGCCCAGGATGGCCGCCTGCGGCTGATTGATCACGATGGGAGTCGCGATGAGACTGCCACTGACCCCGTGATTGGAGATGGTGAACGTGCCGCCGCGCATGTCGGAAGGGGTGAGGCGTCCTTCGCGGGCGCGGGAGACCAGGTCATTCAGACCCTCCGCCGTTTGCCGGAGGTCGCGCGAGTGCACCTCGTGTAGCACCGGCACCACGAGCCCGCTCTCCAGGGCGGTCGCCACTCCTATGTGCACGGAGTCGAATATCTCGAGCGCGGTATCCGTCCATCGGCTGTTGGCTTCGGGCACGGCACGGATGGCGGTGACTGCCGCCTGCAGGAAGTAAGCCGTCAGAGTGAGGGGCGCGCCCTGCCTGGCGAACTCCTCTCGATGCCGCTCGCGGTGCGCCAGCACGGCGGTGAGGTTGGCTTCGAACACGGTCGTGACGTGCGGGGCGGTATGCAACAGGCTGTGCACCATGTGCTCCGCGATCCGTTTGCGCACCGCGGAGTGGGGTACTCGATGGATCTCTCCACGGATCTCGACTGCCGATGGAGCTGGCGACGACACCGTCGACGGGCGCGACCCCCCGGATTGGACATCGCGTATACCTTGAGTTGGCGGCTTGTTTGCCACGCCGGACGCGCGCACGTGCTGCAGCACATCCTCGACGGTGATGCGACCTCCCTGCCCGGAACCGCGCACTGAATTGGGCTCGAGCCCATGCTCGGCGAGCAGCCGGCGCACTGCCGGACTGAGAGAAGCGGGCTGGCCTGGCTGACCCGCCGGTAGCCCACCAACATCCGCCGCTGCAGGAGCCCCCCCGCCCGCGGTCGATACCGCGACAGCCGCGGTGGCTGCGGAGTCCACACGGTTGGCTTCGGGGGAGCGTGCCGCAGGGGCCTTCCCAACCCCGATCGCATCGATGCGTCCGAGCAGCTCGCCAGGGGCGATCTCCTCCTGCTCCTGCTTGAGAATCTCCCGCAACGTCCCGGAGCCCGGCGCGGCCACCTCGACGGTGACTTTGTCGGTCTCGATCTCGATCAGCGGCTCGTCCGCGACGACTTCCTGACCGACGGATTTGAGCCAGCGCAGAATCTGCGACCGCGTGCCCTCGGTCTGCTCGGCCGGCGCCCGGATTTCCACGACATCGGACATGGCTACACGCTCGCAATCTGCTGAATCGACCGGCGGATACGCTCGATGCCCGGGACGGCCGCCTCGAGCAGGATCGGGCTGTGCGGACTGGGGATGTCGGGCATGGTCAACCGCTCGATCGGGGCGTCCAGGCTGAAGAAAGCTTCGCGGGCCAGCACGGCGGCGATCTCGGCGCCGAAGCCGGCAGTCAGGTTGTCCTCGTGAACGATCAGGCATCGGCGCGTCTTGCGTACCGAGGCCAGGACTGCATTCCGGTCCCATGGTGAGAGTGTTCTCAGGTCCAGCAGCTCGACATCGACCGCCGAGTCTGCCGCGGCCTGCTCGCACCGCTCGACCATTGCTCCCCAGCTGACGACGGTAATCTCTGCGCCCTGGCGCAGCTGCCGCGCAACTCCGAATGGCACCACGAAATCATCGCCGGGATAAGGGCGGCGCGCCCAGGCCCCGTCCAGCATGGCGCGATGCTCGAAATAAATGGTTGGATCATTGCCGCGCAACGCACTGCGCAGCAGGCCGACGGCATCCTCCGCGTTCGAGGGGACCACCACGCGCCACCCGATGCCATGCACCCAGGCGACCTCGTTGGTCTGACTGTGCCAGGGATCGCCGCACTTGAAGAATCCTCCCGGCATGCGCACGACCAGCGGTGCCGCAAACCGGTTCCGCGTCCTCCAGCGCAGGGTGCCACAATCATTGAGCTGTTCGGCCGCCGGATCGGCGTACTTGCGGAACTGGATCTCCGGCACCGGCAGCAGTCCGGCAAGCGCCATCCCGACAGCCCGCCCGATGATGCCCTCCTCCGACAGGCTGGTGTCGAAGACCCGCGGGGCGCCGTATTTTTCCTGCAAACCGAGCGTGGCCCCATGGACTCCGCCCTTGGGACCCACGTCCTCACCAAACACGATCATCCGCGGATTCGTCGCCAGCTCGACATCGAGGGTGCGGCGGATGGCGGTCAACATGTTGATACGCGTGCCCTCAGGGTGAGCGGTGGCAGAGGACGGCGGGAACTGGTGGCGCTCCGGCGCGAGCCCACCTTGAAGCTGCACCCCGTCGCTTCCGGGCTGGCTGAAGACGTGCGTCTCGAGCTCGCGCGGATCGGGCTCCGGCCGGGCCAGGGCGCGTTCGATCGCCTGCTCGACGTCGCGCCGGGATTGCGCGCCGAGCTGCTGCCACTCGGACTCGCTGCAGAGGCGCGGCACGACGAACCGATGCAGGCGCTCGAGAGGATCCCGCGCGCGCTCCCCGGCAAGAGTCTCGGGACTCTTGTAGGCCTGCGTGTCCTGGCCCGAGTGTCCCGAAAGGCGCGGCACGGTCAGGCGCAGGAGCACGGGCGCCCGATCCTCGCGGACCCGAGAGACGGCCCGGCCGATGAGCGTCGCGGCCTCCTGCGGCTCGGTGCCATCGCCCTCGAAGATCGTCAGGCCCTTGAACGAAGCCAGATTGGCGGCGATGTTGCCTCCGGGTGTCTGGTGCTCGGCGGAGACTGAGATTCCATACCCGTTGTCCTCTACGTAGAACAGCAAGGGCAGACGCTGGGTGGTGGCGATGGTCAGGGCCGACCAGAAGCCGTTGGTCGCGACCGAGGCATCGCCACCCAGGACCACCGCGATGCTGCGACTGTAGGTTGCGTCTCTCAGTACTTCGTGGCGGTAGCGGATGGCCTGTGCCCAGCCGGCGGCCGGTGTGTACTGTGCGCCTACGCCTCCACATGCCGGCAGCACTGTCGCCCCGCCTTGCGTCGGCATGTTGAACACGACCCCGATATCCCGCCCGCCGCTGAACGAGCCGCTTCGCGCCAGCGGCCCCGCCGCAGCATCCTCCAGCGTTACACCCAATGCGAGCATCACGGGGCGCGAGCGGTAATAGACAGCAACGCCATCGTGGGGATCGGTGAGGTGCAGCCCCAGCAGGATCTGCGCGAAGTCATGTCCGCGCGCGGAGAACTGGTAGAGGATCTTTCGCTGCGGCAGCAGCCTTGCTTCTTCGATGTCATCGAGCGCGCGCGAAGCGTGCAGCAGCCCGGCAACGCGCAGCCAGTCGGGCGCTGTCCCGACGGCCTGGGCCGGGCCTGTGCTTCGGGAAATCGATGCCGCTGGTGCCACCATTACGCTCGCGCCTCCGATTGCTCTGCCAGGGCTCCGGGCCGCAATAATGAGGCCAGTCCGCGCTGGATGGGAGCACAGCTTATGCCCCCTTGGCCGCAATGAGCTTGCGCTGATTGCCCGATCGGTGCTTATCTTAGCAATCTTATTGCGCCGGCGGGAAACCCCATGTCGCGGATTCTGGACCGCCTGGATCGACGCATCCTCGATGAGCTTCAGCAGGATGCGCGGATGTCCAATCAGGAGCTGGCGCGGCGCGTCGGGCTGTCTCCGGCGCCCTGCTGGAGGCGTCTGCGGCGCCTCGAGGAGGCCGGCTTCATCACCGGCTATGCGACGCTGTTGGATGGGGCGACGATGGGGCTGCCGATCCTCGCCTACGCGCTGGTCTCGCTGGAGAACCATCACCCGGAGACGGTCCGGCAGTTCGATCAGCTCGTCAGGGATCGGCCCGAGGTGCTCGAGTGCCACTCCATGAGCGGCCCCAACGATTACCTGCTGCGAATCGTCGCGGCGAGCATGGATGCCTACGAGCGTTTCATGTCGGCCTACGTCCTGCAGATACCCGCGGTCCGCTCGGTGAACACGAGCTTCGTGCTGCGCACGAAGAAGTTCACCACCCGCCTGCCCGTGGTCTGATCAGCTTTCCCGGAGGTCTCCCGATTTTACGGGGCTGGTGTCCGCGGCAGATCGCTCCAGCCCATCCCTGCAGCAAGCATGCGCTCCAGCAGCGGCGCCGGGCGCCAGCGCTGACCATGCGTCGCGGAGAGCCCGCGCATCGTGGCGATGATCCGCTCGAATCCAACCTCCTGCGCCCAGAACATCGGTCCGCCCCGATAGGCGGGAAAACCGTAGCCGTTCACGTAGACAACGTCGACGTCGCTGGCGCGGATCGCGATGCCCTGCTCCACGATGTTGGCGCCTTCGTTCACCAGGGGGTGCAGCAGGCGGTCGAGGATCTCTTCGTCGGAGATCTCCCGGCGCGCGATGCCAAGCTCCCGCGACACGTCCTCGATCAGGGTCATGACCTCAGGATCCGCAATACGCGTGCGGCCCTCGTAGCGGTAGAAGCCCTTGCCGGATTTCTGGCCCAGGCGCCCGGCTTCCACGAGTCGCTGCAGGATCGGAGAGAAGCGCTCATCGGATGGGATGCGGCGGCTCTTGCGGATCAGGAATCCGACATCGTTGCCGGCCAGATCGCGCACGGCGAGCGGACCCATCGCAAAGCCGAATCCTTCGATGACACGGTCGATCTGTTCCGGGCTCGCTCCCTCCTCGAGAAGGAACTCCGCTTCGCCGGTGTAGAACTGCAGCATGCGGTTGCCGATGAAGCCGTCGCAGTTGCCGGCGAGCACGGGCACCTTGCCAAGAGTCTTTCCGAGCGCCATCACGGTCGCGATCGTCTGCGGCGCGCTGAGCGTTCCCCGCACGTTCTCCAGCAGCTTCATGATGTTGGCCGGGCTGAAGAAGTGGGTGCCGATGACACTCTGCGGCCGCGCGGTCGCGGCGGCTATCGCATCGATATCCAGCGTCGAAGTGTTGGTTGCGAGCACCGCATGCGGCGCGCACACGGCATCGAGCCGCGTGAACACTTCCTTCTTAACGTTCGGTTCCTCGAACACGGCCTCGATCACGATGTCGGCCTGCGCGAGCGCCTCGTACTGCCGCACTCCCGTGATCAGCGACATCGCGCGGTCCATGCGTTCCTGTGACAGGCTGCCGCGTGTCACGGACGCCGAGTAGTTCTTGCGGATCAAACTCAGGCCCCGCTCGAGCGTCTCCTGAGAGATCTCCAGCAGCCGCACCGGAATGCCGGCGTTGGCGAAGGTCATCGCGATTCCCCCGCCCATCGTCCCGGCTCCCACCACCCCGGCGCTGCGAATCGGCAATGGCTGCACCGAGGCGGGCACGTCCGGAATCCGAC
>DASTDD010000066.1:0-23469 GCA_035710545.1 Steroidobacteraceae bacterium | reverse complement strand
CGTCGTCGAGAAGGAGAACACGACGATCATCGACGGCGCCGGCAAGCAGTCCGACATCAAGGCGCGCATCGAGTCGATCCGGCAGCAGGCCGAGGAGGCGACTTCCGACTATGACAAGGAGAAGCTGCAGGAGCGTGTTGCGAAGCTTTCCGGCGGTGTCGCGGTCATCAAGGTCGGTGCGGCGACCGAAGTTGAAATGAAGGAGAAGAAGGCGCGCGTCGAGGACGCGCTGCACGCGACCCGTGCGGCCGTCGAGGAAGGCGTGGTGCCGGGCGGCGGAGTTGCGCTGCTGCGTGCCCAGAAGGGGCTCGACAAGCTCGAGGGCTCCAATGAGGACCAGCAGGTAGGCATCCGCATCCTGTCGCGCTCCATCGAGGAGCCGCTGCGTCAGATCGTAGACAACGCCGGTGAGGATGCCGCCGTGATCCTGAACAGGGTCAAGGAGGGCAAGGGTGCTTTCGGCTACAACGCCGCCACGGGAACGTTCGGTGACATGCTGGAAGAGGGCATCCTGGATCCGACCAAGGTGACTCGTCTTGCGCTGCAGAACGCGGCCTCCGTTGCCGGCCTGTTGCTGACGACCGAGGTGATGATCGCCGAGGCCCCGAAAGAGGAGGAGCACAGCCATGGCGGCATGCCGCCGGGCGGCATGGGCGGAATGGACATGTAGATCCCCCTCTAAAGGGATATCGATTCTGTAACACAACATCGATACGATGATCTTCGACGGTTAAGGGATGGTGCCGCGCCCCCTAAGTGCGGCACGCCCCGAAAGACGCGGAACAAGACCCCCTATTCCGCGCAATATTGAAACCCCGCCTCGGCGGGGTTTTTTTTGGCCGTTTGACTGGTGCAGAGCCGCCCCGGCGACAGCCTGTTGCAAACCGTAACAATCGCCGCAGCGGTTGCGTTCCGGACACCTCGTCGGCCACCGATGTCAATGAGCTCACAGCCGGAAGAATCGCGCTGTTGCTCAACAATCGAAGTTGTCGTGGTATGTTTGTCTGTAGCGCTCGGCCCGCCTCGCGGCGGGATGGGCGTCGCAGGAGACCACCATGACGGCTATTGTTAAATCGGCGACGCCGGCTGCGGACTTACGGCTCTTTGCAGGACCCTGGGTGCGGCGAATCGTTGCCGCGACGCTGACGCTTCTGGCGTTACCGGCCTGCTCCAGGCTCGGCTCCGCCCAGCATGACGAGATGGACTGGGCGCGCGCGGCGCTCGAACGGAATGACCACCTGCAGGTAGTCGCCTCGGACACGCACGCCCGCACGTTCACGGTGCGGCTGAAGGATTCCGACGAGTTGCGGGTGCTGTCGCTGGATCAACTTGTCGCAGGTCCGCCGTCCGCGTCGAACCAATCATCTTCCTCTGCAGCGGCGCCTGCCTCGTCCAGCACGGCCGGCGCGGCGGAGTCCGGCACGGGAGCGGCAGCAGCCAGCAGCGCCCCCGCGCAGTCACCGCCGTCTGCTCCCGGGGGCGGCAGCGAGCCCGCGGAAGATCAAGGTGCCAGAGCCGCACCGGATCAGCAGACTGCTCAGAACTCGAACAACGAGGCCACCGCGCCGGCAGCTCCCGCTGCCGGACCCCACTCGCAGCCTGCGGCAGAGGCCAAGGCGGGAAGCGTGCTCGCCTCGGGTCCGGGCTACACGATCAAGGCAAGCGGCTCGCAAGCAACTTCCCCGCGACAGGCGAATGGCCAGACCGCTGCGCGCGGGACACCAGTCGAGCACCTGCACGACCCCATCATCTGCCAGGGCTCGCGCTTGCTGCACATCGACAATCGCAACCTCGAGTTCGACGGTGATGCGGTGACGGCCGAGGACGGATGCGAGATCCACATTACCAACTCACACATCCGCGCGAAGGGGATTGGTGTTCAGGCGCGCGCGGCGAGCGTACACATCGAGAATAGTGAGATCGACGGCGACAGCGGCTCGATCGATGCATCGGATGGGGCGCAGGTGTACGCCGAAGCGTCGCGTTTCAAGGGGCTGACCCGCCACATGGAGGCTTCCGCCTTCCATGATCTGGGCGGAAACGTCTGGAACTGACCGGATCACAAGCGGTCGCACTGCGCCCGGATCTTTCCTTCGCGAGCGCCGAGCTCCAGGGTTGTGTCCGCGCGGCCATCGACGCGCTGTATGCGTCTTCGGAAATCGCGACGGGCCTGCGCGACGCGCCTGAGGCCATACGCGAGTCGGTGCCCCTTGTGTTCGCCGTCAGCGATTTCGTTGCGCAGGCCTGCGTGCGCGACCGCCAGTTGCTGATGGACCTGATCACGGACGGTGATCTGCAACACCCCCTTTCGCCTGCGCAAATCGCTGCCCGCGCGCCCGCTGCCTCGCCCGATTCCCCAGATACGCAAGTGTTGGGCGATCTGCGCAAGTGGCGCTGCCGCGAGCTCGTGCGCATCGCCTGGAGGGACCTTGCAGGCTGGTCTTCGGTCGAGGACACCCTCGCGGAATTGACGTCCTTTGCGGATGCTGCCATCCGCACGGCCTGCGATTTTGCTTCGCGCCCTCTGACGGCGCGCTATGGCGTTCCACGCTCGCCGAGCGGAGAGGCCCAGTCGCTCGTCGTCATCGGTATGGGCAAGCTCGGCGGAGCTGAGCTCAATTTCTCATCGGATGTCGATCTGGTGTTCCTGTTTCCCGAGCACGGCGAGACGGACGGTCCTCGTCCAATCGCGAACGAGGAATTTTTCACGCGACTCGGACAGGGGCTGATCCGCCTGCTGGAGGCGCCGACTCACGACGGATTCGTACTGCGCGTCGACATGCGTCTGCGCCCGTTCGGAGATAGCGGGCCGCTGGTAGCGAGCTTTGCCTCCTTTGAGGACTACCTGCCGCGCCATGGCCGCGACTGGGAGCGATACGCGTATGTGAAAGCTCGCCCGATCACTTCTCCTGAGCGCTACGCGGAGATCCAGGCATCGGCGGTGCGGCCCTTTGTCTATCGTCGCTACCTGGACTTCGGCGTGTTCGAAAGCCTGCGCGAGATGAAATCGCTGCTCGCGCGCGAGGTGCAACGGCGCGAGCTCGCCGATCACGTGAAGCTCGGCCCCGGAGGCATCCGGGAGATCGAGTTCATCGTGCAGGCATTCCAGCTCATCCGTGGCGGCAGGGATCGGCGCCTGCAAGCCAGCTCGCTGTTGCGGACGCTCGCGATCCTCGGCGAGGAGCGCATCCTGTCCGCGGCCGCGGGTGAGGATCTGCGTGCAGCCTATCTCTATCTGCGTCGTCTCGAGAATCGGTTGCAGATGCTGAGCGACGCACAGGTCCACCAACTTCCGCAGGACGCACTGTCACGGGAAAGACTGGCTCTGGCGATGGGGGTCGGGGAATGGCCGGCGCTCCTTGCGGAGCTGAACGGGCACCGCGAGCGGGTGAGCGGCCATTTCCGGACGGTCGTGCTCGGTGGTGCGGAGGGCGAAGCGGGGACGCTCAGGATCGACCTGGGTCGCTTCTGGGACACTCAGGCCGAGACGGCCGCGCTGTCTGAATCACTTGCACGCGCGGGGTTTGGGCACGCCGATGAGGCAACTCGTCTGTTGCTCGAGCTGCGGGCGTCCTCGTTGGTGCGCCGGCTCGACGAGGCGGGCCGAAAGCGTCTGCAGGCGCTGCTTCCCGCATTGCTGGCCGACATTGCGCACGCAGGAGCTGACGGCCCTGACCGGCAGCTCGCGGTCCTCACGCGGATACTGCGGATCATCGAGGCCATTGGCCAGCGGTCGGCTTACTTTTCGCTGCTCCAGGAAAGCGCCGGAGCACGGGCCAGGCTCGTGGAACTCTGTGGCCACGGCGACTTTCTTGCTCAGCAGATCGCCTCACACCCGCTGCTGCTGGATGAGTTGCTGGACGAGCGGCTGTTGTCGGAGCTGCCCGGGCGGGCCGAGCTCGCGCGCGAGCTGGCTCTGCGGATGGACCAGGCACGGGACGAGGAACCTGAGCATCAGGTCGAGGCGCTCCGACATTTCCAGCGTGCCGCCATCTTTCGGGTTGCCGTGGCTGATCTCACCGGGCGCTTGCCGGTCATGCAGGTCAGTGACCGGCTGACCGAGATCGCGGAACTGATTCTGGAACGGGCCATGGACCTCGGTTGGGCGCAGATGACCGCCCAGTTCGGCGTACCGCACTGCGGCGCGGGAACGAGCCGCCGGCCGGTCCGCATTGCGGCCGCAGGCTACGGCAAGCTCGGCGGGATCGAGCTCGGCTACTCATCCGATCTGGACCTGGTCTTCCTGCACGACTCGCGGGGTGAGCGGCAGGAGACCGAAGGCGCCCGCCCCATCGACAACCAGGTGTTCTTCGTGCGCATTGCGCAGCGCATCGTTCATCTGCTGACCATGCACTCCTCGGCCGGTCGGCTCTACGAGGTCGATGTCCGTCTGCGGCCAAGCGGCAAGGGAGGCCTGCTCGTCACGAGCATCGATGCGTTTGCAGAGTACCAGCGTGAGGAGGCCTGGACCTGGGAGCACCAGGCGCTTCTGCATGCGCGTGCGGTTGCGGGCGCGCCGGATTTGCGCTCCGAATTCGAGAAGGTGCGACTCGATGTACTCAGCAACGTCGTACGCCGCGAGACGCTGCAGAAAGAAGTCCGCGAGATGCGCGAGCGCATGCGCAGGGAGCTGTCCAAGGCATCCGGCGGCGATTTCGACATGAAACAGGATCCCGGAGGCGTGGCTGACATCGAGTTCCTGGCGCAGTACTGGGCGCTCAAATCGGTGAAGTCACATCCGGCGGTCGCACTGTTCTCGGACACGATCCGCCAGCTCGAGTCGGTCGCCTCCGCGGACCTGGTTCCGCAGGCGACTGTGGATGAGCTGACGCAGGCCTACCGCGCCTACCGAACTCGAACCCATCACCTGTCTCTGGCAGGCCGGCCACCGATCGTCCCGGCGGACGACTTCGTCACGGAGCGCGCCACCGTGACCCGCATCTGGAAGGCCACGATGGAGAACTGAGCGACTCAGTTCTTGAGGGTGTACTCCGCGCCACAGTAGGGACACTTCGCCCAGCCGCTGTCCTGGACGGGAAGATAAACCCGCGGGTGCGAGTTCCACAGAAACATCTGCGGCATCGGACAGGACAGGGGCAGGTCCTCCGGCGATACGTCATACTGGTTCTGAGCGTTCGGCTGGATCAGCGGCTTGGTCGTCACGGCCATGAGGATGCAGGCTTTCGCAGGCGAATGTCGCCCGAATTATACGGTGCCTTCACCGATAGGGCTTGTATGACTTCTCCTCGACGATGCGCGAGCCCAGCTGCACATTCACCCGCTTCTTGATCGCAGCCCGTTCGTCGTTGGCGAGGTACACGGCGCGCGCCAGGTCGATGAATTCACGGTCGAAGGTCTGCACGGCCTCTTTGGCGCGGATGCGGTCCTCGATGTCCCAGAGTCGCTCATTGACTTCGTGCAGTGCCCGCTCGTCCGCGGCCGCGGCGATCTGCGCGCAACCACTGTCGCGCCAGCGCTCCTCCAGCAGCCCAAGCTCCAGGCGGATGTTGGCGACCTTGGCCGGATCGGTGATCCGCACGGCCTTGATCCGCAGGATCGTGATTTTGTCCAGCAGCTCACCCGGGGAGACCGGCACCAGGACATCGTTCATGGCGCCTATCGTAAAGTAGCCCCCGGAATCCTGCTCGGCTCAGGAGGGCACGCCCGCGGGCGGCCGCGCACCCGTCGTCGCCAGCAACTCATCGAGCTTGCCCCTGGCCTCGTCCACCTCGATGAGATCCATCACCCCCGGCACCTCGATCTTTCGGGTCCAGCGCAACTCCTCTGGCGCCACGCCACGGAATTGCGTGGCCGCCCGTCCGTAGGCGTTCACACACCAGCGCCGCGAAAGGTAGGGGCCGCTGCGGTCGGGATTGGTCGCTGCGTACAGGCCTATGACCGGCGTGCCCACCATGGTCGCCATGTGAACCGGCCCGGAATCGGGGGCGAGCAGCACGCGCGAACGGGCGAGCAGGGCGAGCAGCTGCGGCAGGGTGTCCCGGCCCACCTGGTTGATGAGTCCGGCCCGCTCCCGAGCGTGGCTCTCGATCTCCGCTGCGGTCCGGCGCTCGAGCACGGTCGGCCCACCCACCAGAATGACCCGCATCCCGTGCGCTCGTACGGCATGGTCCGCGACGGCAGCGTAGCGCTCGGGGCGCCAGTTGCGCAGTGAATGGCTCGAGCATGGACTGATGAGCAGCGTAGGTTGCAAATCGGGAATGAGCGCGCGGGCGTAGGCTTGCGCCTCGGCGGGCAGGGGGAGATCCCACTGCAGGATGCGCTCATGGATTCCCAGTGCGGCGCTGAAACCGAAGAAGCTGTCCAGGACGTGCTCCCGGGTACGCGGCGCGATCGCAGCGTTGGTGAACAGCCATTGCAGCTCGCGCGCCCGCGCCCGGTCGAAGCCGAGTTTGACCGGCGCACGCACTTCCCGAGCCAGCATGCTCGCGCGCAATGCCAGCTGCATGTGAAGCAGAACGTCGAATGAGCGGTCGCGCAGCCGGCTTCTGAGATCGCGCCAGGCGGAGAGTCCCGCGCGCTTGTCCACGACGATCAGCTCCACATCCGGGAGCAGGTTCATCAGGCGCGCCTCCAGGCGGCCGATGATCCAGGTGAGCCGTGTCGAAGGCCACGCGTGCTGCAGGGTGCGGATCAACGGAACGACGTGACAGGTATCACCTAGCGCCGAGAGCCTGAGAATGCACACGCTGCTCGGCGGCGCGGCGAGCGGCAGTGACGCAGATCGTTGCCGTTCACTCACCAGTCGTGCAATCCTAGAAAATCCGCCGCCGATCTCAGGAGCATGCGAGATGAAGGGGCGTTGGCCGCTCGGTTCAGAGGTCAAGCACACCGCCCTGCCTGGCGGCGCCATGCTATATGACGGCTCCCGGGTGGGCAATTTGAGCCCCGCCTGGTTCGATCCGAAACACTGGGAGTCCCGGGGAGCGATCGAGGGAGCGGCTCAAGGTCGAGGCTTTGCGCACTACATCAACAGCGATGGACGGCGTTTCGTCCTGCGTCACTACCGGCGTGGCGGCCTGATGGCAGCTTTCTCCCGTGATCGATACTACTGGCAGGGCGAGGATGTCTCTCGTCCGTTCATCGAGTGGCAGCTCACTTATCGACTGCACCGGGCGGGGTTGCCTGTTCCGGCGCCGCTCGCGGCACGCTATCAACACGACGGTCTGACTTATACGGGCGACATCATCACGGAGCGGCTGGCGACCGTGGGATCGCTCGCCGAGTGCCTCTGCAAGGGTGCGCTGTCCATTCTGACCTGGATTTCCATCGGGCGCTGCATCCGTCGCTTCCACGATCTCGGTGTCTGCCACGCCGACCTCAACGCGCACAACATCCTCCTGAACGAGGATGCCAAGGTCTACCTGATCGACTTCGACCGCTGTCAGCTGCGCCGCGACGGCCTGTGGCGGGACGGCAATCTCGTGCGTCTGCGCCGCTCCCTGGAAAAGGTGACCTACAGCCTGCCGCGCGAACGCTTCGGCGAATCGGACTGGCATGGCCTGCTCGACGGGTACCAGCAGGTCTGCGGTGAAGACTCGCCAAAGGAGGGGACCTGAGGCGCGCCGCCTCGGGTAGCCCGTCGCGCGTGCGTCTCCTTTATATTTTTGCGGTGTACCTCGCAGCGCCCATCGTGAGCGCGATGTTGCTGCTACGGGGTTTTCGCGATCGCAGCTACTGGCATCATTTCGGCGAGCGCTTCGGTCTGGGACCCCGACTGCCGTCCGATGCAATCTGGGTCCACGCCGTCTCGGTCGGCGAGGTGCAGGCTGCCGCACCGTTGGTGAATACGCTCCATGAGCGCCATCCCGCGATTCCGCTGCTGGTCACGACTCTCACACCCACCGGGGCCGCCCGGGCGCGTGCGCTGTTCAAGGAATCGGCACAGGTCCGCTACGTTCCCTTCGACCTACCCGGATCGGTGCGCCGCTTCTTCGAGCGGGCGCGGCCGCGTCTGGCGGTGATCTTCGAGACCGAGCTGTGGCCCAATCTCTACCACGAGTGTGGCGCGCGCCGGATACCACTGGTGTTGGCGAGCGCACGCATCTCGTCCCGATCGGTCGGTCGCTATCGCAAGCTCGGGTCGCTGTTCCGGCAGGCCTTGTCCCGTGGCGCCGTGATCGCGGCGCAGGGGGAGGGCGATGCCGAGCGGTTCCGCTCACTCGGCGCCGATCCCGAGCGCACGCATGTCACCGGAAACATCAAATTCGACTTCTGCGTGCCGCCCGACGCCATCGAGCGCGGGCACCGGCTCAGACAACGTTACGCCGCCGCGCGCCCTGTCTGGGTGGCGGGCAGCACCCACGCGGGAGAGGAAGAGACCGTCCTGGAAGCGCACCGCACGGTGCGATCCGCTCATCCGCGCTCGCTGCTCGTACTGGTACCCAGGCACCCGCCGCGTTTCAATGATGTTGCCGAGCAATTGCGGTGCTCCGGAGTGCGCTATGTGCGTCGATCGCAGGAAAGCGCCGCGCAGGCAGCTCGCTCCAGTGGCTCGGCCCCGACAGCTCCGCCGGAGTCCGCTTCCGCGGCTCTGGCGGACGTGCTGCTGGTCGATACGCTGGGGGAGCTACTCGATTTTTACGCCGCGGCCGATGTCGCTTTCGTCGGCGGCAGCCTGGTGCCCATTGGAGGCCATAATCTGCTGGAGCCTGCGGCGCTGGGGATACCCATCCTCACGGGACCTAACAATTCCAATAGTGAGGACATTGCGCGCCTGCTCGTGGAGCGTGGGGCGGCCGAAGTCGTGCATGATGCTGCCGGACTCGGTGCTCGCGTCGCACAACTGCTGTCGGATCCGAGCGAGCGGGCGCGCATCGGCACGCTGGGCCGGGAGTCGATTGACGGCAATCGCGGCGCCCTGGCGAAGCTGCTGAACCTGATCGAGCCGCTGCTGCGCTCCTGAGGCTGCGTGGCAGACCTGCTGCCATCGGCCCGAGCGCCGGAGGGTCGCGGCCGTGCAAGTCCTCAGCGCGGCTGCGTCGACGAGGGTGGCGCTGATCCGGGGGGCGGCGTGCCCTGTTGCGGCGGGGGCGCCTGCTGGGGAGCCGGCCCCTGTGACGGGGCGGACGGCGGGGTCGATGGCGCCGGGATTTTGGATTGAGGCGTGGCCGGTGGCGGCGGGGCTCCGGGCGACGCGGGGCTCGCCGGACCCGCGGAGGATTCGGGGGGCACGATCGGTTGCGCCGGCTCGGTGGGAGCCGACACGGCCAGCCAGTTGTTGATCTCGGCGACGTCGTTGCGGGCGAGGCTCCCCGCGGCGAGCCTGAGCTGGATCACGCTGACGATGTAGTCGTACCGGCTGCCCGCATAGTCTGTTTGAGCCTGCACGAGCGTCCGCCTGGCATTCAGTACGTCCACCGCGGTGCGCGTCCCGACCTCGTAGCCCGCCTCGGTGGCCTTGAGGGCAGTCTCGCTGGACTGCAGCGCCTGGCGCAGTGCCTGTACCCTGGCGATGCCGCTGATCACCCCCAGATAGGCGTCCCGCGCCTGGCGCTCCGTGGCGCGCGAGGTCTGAACGACCTGTTCCTTGGCTGCAATCCACTGGTACTGGCTCTGTCGGACGCGCGACTGGGTGAGTCCACCGCTGAAGATCGGCACCGTCACCTGAAAGGTGTACTGCCGGTCGTTGACGTTGCTGTCCAGCGTGAACGGATTCCCACCTAACACGGATTCGTCCGCGTTGGTTTGGGTGCGCGACTTGCTAGCAATGAAATCCAGCGTGGGCAGATGCCCACCGAAAGCGACCTTGACGTTATCGCGCGCCACGTCCGCCGCGAGTCGGCTCGAGAGCAGCGTCGGATTCTGATCCATCGAGGCGTCGACCCATTTTTCCTCGCTGGCCGGCTGGGGCGGGGTGAGGGGCATGTCCTCGCCGGGCTTCGAGAGGCGGTCGTATTTCTGTCCGGTGATCTCGCTCAACTGGTCGCCCGCCGTGGCGAGGGTGCGCTTGGCGGCAATGACGGCGGCGGCCGCCGTGTCCCGCGCGGCCTTCGCCTCCTGGACGTCGGTGATCGCGATCAGGCCCACCTCGAAGCGCTTGTCGGCCTGATCGAGCTGGCGCTGAATGGCCTCCAGCGAGGCCTGATTCGCATCCAGACCGTCCTGCGCCGACAGGACGTTGAAATACGCCTGGGCCACTCGCAGGATGAGATTCTGCTGTGCAGCGAGATAAGTGGCCTCGGCTTCGGCGACCTCCTTGTCCGCCTCCTTGAGCGTCATCCAGTTGGACCAGGAGAACAGGCTCTCGCGCAGATTGACGCTCCAGCTCTTCGCCGTGGAATTCAGGCCGAACGGTGTCGGCAGGGCGAAATAGCTTTGCGTCACCGGATCGAAGTTCAGGCTGCCCTCGACGCCGTTCTGCCTGTCCTGCTCCCGTGAGGCGAGCGCGGAGATCTGCGGCAGCAGGTTGGACCATGCCTGTGGGCGCGCCTCGCGGGAGGCCAGGCGGTTGGCATTCGCCTGGCGGATCTGGGGGTCGTTCTGCAGCGCGTCCTGATAGACGCCCACGAGGTCCTTGGCCAGGGCAAGGGGCATCCAGGCCAGCGACAAAGTCAGGGCCGGGAGCGCACGTTTGATAATATTCACTGTCAAATCAATCACTTATTAATTTGACGTCGCCTGCTGCGACGCTCAGAAAGTGAACTCGGGGGCTCGCCGCGCGTTGATCAGAGGGTCGATCACCGTCTCGAACAGGCTCTGCGAGGTCCAGGTGTCCTCCGCTGTGCGCCGGATGAGGCGTGCTTCCATCACCGGCGCCTCTCCCACGACGATGAACAGGCGCCCGCCGATCAGGAGCCGCCGTTGAAAACGCTCGTCCTCGATGGGAAGCGAAGCGGTCACGGCAATCGCCTCGTAGCGCGTCTGGGAATCGAGCGACATGGCATCCGCCGTGGTCACTTGCGCGTTGCCGACACCCTGGGAGGCCAGGTTGGCGTGAGCAAGTGCCGCCAACTCGGGGAAGATCTCGACGGCCTCGACATGGGCACTGACGCTGGCGAGACAGGCGGTGAGGAATCCCGAGCCGGCGCCGATCTCGAGCACGCGCTGCGTCCCGGTGAGCTCCAGTGCCTGCAGCAGGCGGCCCGTGACACTCGGGCGCAGCATGTGTTGGCCTCTGGGCAGGGGAATCTCCAGGTCCGCGAAGGCGAGGTAGCGATGCTGCGGCGGCACGAACAGCTCCCGCGGGACCCTGCGGAAGATCGCCAGTACGCGCTCATCGAGCACATCCCACGCGCGCACCTGCTGCTCGATCATCTGTTCGCGGGCATCGGCGGTCTGCATCTCCTCGGCACTCCTTCGGTGGCGGCGCGCTGCCCCGGGGCCCGGCCGCGGACGGGCGCAAGGCCTCACCCTGTGCCCGCTGATGATTGGACTTATTGCGTGTCAGCGAAATTGCGGAAGAAGTTAAGGGTTTTCGCCGCGCCTGCCAAGCGGCGTTGCGACGAGATATGGTGAAATACAGCCGGGGCGAGGGCTGGCCTACGCTATGCTTCGTTTGTCCGCATCCCCGGCATGACAAGACGAATGAGAGTGATCCGCGGGAGCGCGCCCTTACGGTTGATCGCTGAAAGCGCCCTGCGCGGGGCTTTCGGCCGCGGACACACGGCGTGACTTTCGCGGTTGGAGAGAGCGCTGCGCCCGAAGCGGGTGACCTTCGGCGCAGGCGCGCGAAGCGAGGCAGTAGGAAGTGCAGATGTCGATCGTGGGGCTCTTGTGCCTTTTGTTTGCGCTCGTTGCGACGCTCCTCCTCGTGCTTTACTGGCTCCAGCGACGTGAGATCAAGGGTGTCGAGCAGCTTTCACAACAGGTGCAGCGGATCGCGATCGGCGGCCGCCTCGAGGGCCGCGTGGAGCCGGCCAGCGATCGGCCGGAGATCGCCGCGCTCGCCACAGCCATCAATCATCTGCTGACACGCGTCGTCGCCGGCGCGGAGCGCGACAGCGCGCGCGCTTCGCCCAAGCTGTTCGCCGAGCTGGGCGACCGCATCCATGAAGCCGTGCTGATTCACCGCGACATCATCCTTTATGCGAATCGCCAGTTCGCGAGCTTCGTCGGCGTGGATCGCATCGAGCTGGTCGGCCGGCGGCTGGGTGATCTGGTTCCCCCGGAATACGCCGAGCTGGTCAACGAGAACATCCGGCGGCGCTTCGCGGGGGAGCCGGCCGCAGAGCGGTATGAGATTGACATGGTGGGTCTGCAGGGCCAGTTGAGCCGCCTGGAGATCACCTCCGCGGTGATCGACTACGAGGGCACGCCCGCGCTCCTCATCACCGGAGTGGAGATCATCCCGACCCAGACGGTGCAGCAGTTGCGGTTGGCGCCGGAAGCCGAGGCGGTCACCAGCCCCTCCATGCATCTGCTGGCGCTCGATTCCCTTGCGGAGGCCATCATCGCGACCGACGCGGGAGGGCAGATCAACTATCTCAATCCGGCCGCGGAGCGCCTCACCGGCAGCGCGGCCGGACAGGCGATCGGCAAGACGCTCGAGGACATAGTGGGCCTGGTCGATGAGACTGACCGCCGGCTCCTATCCGACCCCGTGCGTCAGGCGCTCACCAGTGGTGCGCCGGTGAATCTCAGCCGCCGGACGCTGCTGTTGTCGAGGGCCAACGGCAGCGAGCGCTCTATCGAGCTGTCGGCCTCGCCGATCCGCAACGAGACCAAGGACCTGGTTGGCGCGGTCGTCCTGCTGCACGACGTGACGGAGCTGCGCGGACTGGCGCGGCAGATGTCCTACCAGGCGACGCACGATGCGCTCACGGGCCTGGTCAACCGGCGGGAGTTCGAAGGACGGCTCGAGGAGGCGATCGAGAGCGGTCACCGCGGCGACGGACAGCACGTGTTGTGTTATCTCGATCTTGATCGCTTCAAGGTCGTCAACGACACCAGCGGCCACCTGGCCGGCGACAGCATGCTGCGCGAGGTCGCCAAGGTGCTGCGCGATGCGGTCCGCGACAGCGACACGGTAGCGCGCCTGGGGGGCGACGAGTTCGGCATGCTGCTGATCGGATGTCCGCTGGAGAAGGCGCGTCAGATCGCCGACGATGTCTGCCGGGCGGTCGGCGACTATCGGTTCGTCTGGAAGGACAAGATATTCAACATCGGAGTCTCGATCGGCCTCGTGGAGATCTCGCGCGAGAGCGGCACGCTGGAGGAGCTGTTCGCCGCGGCCGACTCCGCCTGTTATGTGGCGAAGAAGCAGGGATCGGGCCGTGTCGCGGTCTACTCGGCGCGCGATGAGGCCCTCGCACGCCATACCGGGGAGATCCAGTGGCTGCAGAAATTGCAGAGCGCGCTGAAGGAGAACCGCTTCCAGCTCTATCACCAGCCGATCGTGCCCGCCTACGGTCACGATGGTGGCGGTCCGGCGATGGAGGTGCTGGTGAGGCTGCAGGATGAGGCCGGCCACGAGGTGCCGCCATCCGAGTTCGTGCGCGCCGCCGAGCGCTACAGACTGATGAGTCTGGTCGATCGCTGGGTCGTCCAGACCACACTGGCGGCGCTCGGGCGGGGTGCCCTGCCCGTTCCCGCCAACCGCAGTGTCGCCATCAACATCTCGGGTCAGACCCTGGGCGACGTGCAGTTCCTGGAGTTCGTCGTCGAGTGCCTGGACAGCACCGGTGTGACTCCTTCCCAGGTGTGCTTCGAGATCACCGAAAGCGCCGTCATCGCCAATCTCGATCACGCGCGCCGCTTCGTCGGCGTGCTGCATGGCATGGGCTGCCAGTTCGCGGTGGATGACTTCGGCTCGGGGGTCGGCTCGTTCTCCAATCTGAAGAATCTGCCGATGGATTTCCTGAAGATCGACGGCTCGTTCATGCGCAACCTTGCACGGGATTCGGTGAACCAGGCGATGGTGACCGCAATGATCAAGCTGGCGCGGACGCTGAACTTCAAGGTGATCGCCGAGCAGGTGGAGGACGATGCGGCGCTCGAAGCAGCGCGACGCATGGGCGTGGACTACGTGCAGGGGTTTGCCGTCGGGCGACCCCAGCTGCTGCCCCTGGCAGCCTAGCGTCTGCATCGGCTCGGCGCCGAGCCAGCGAAAATCATCCGGATCAACCACTTGGCTGGCCTGGCGGCAATGCGCCCGCCACGGAGCCGGCTGCACGGAACACCTCTTAAGATAACTTCGCAGTGCACGCCGCGCTCGACCGTGGTAAGAAAGGCGCCCGGTCCCAATACCAAAATGACCAAGGGACGCCCCGACATGCAACTTGCCCGGTTGTGGCGTGAACATCTGGCTGCGGGTTGTCCGAGCGAGCTGACCGGCGTGCAAATCGCCGGCAGCGATGCCCGCGAGCTGGATGCCGAGATCACCTCCTGCGCGAGCGCCCTGATCTGCCGCGCGACCACGCTGGATGGGCGAATGGAGCGGCGCCTGCAGGAGATCAGCGCGGACTTGCGTGATAAGCAGTCCCGGGCCGAGGAGCCGGTGGCGGCCTATTGTGCGCGGCTCAACCGGTTGGTCAGCGCCGTTCTCGTCGAGTCGGGCAAGCACAACGCCTGAAGAATGGCACGGTCGCGCGGACCGCCAGATCCGGCTACATTTCCTGCTTCGGCCGGGCAGTTCCGCCTTCTCGCTGTTCCCGCGGGACACGCACGAATCTTGCTACGGCACAGTTTTCGTCTCGGGCTGTGCGCCCGGGCGCCGAGGATCGTTGATGATCGAAGACTTGCCCCATGCGGAGGTTCCGTTGAAGGTACTCGTGGTCGACGACCAGGCCGACTCGGCGGATGCCGTGGCGTTCATGCTGTCCATGATGGGCCACGACGTGCACACGGCCTACGGCCCGCGCGAGGCTCTGGAGCTCTTTCGCGAGCTGCAGCCGAGCGTCGTGTTCATGGATATCAGCATGCCCGAGCTGAGTGGTCTCGAAGCCGCTGCCCGCATCCGCTCGATGCCCGAAGGCACCTCGACGACCATCATCGCCCTGACCGGTCTCGGCCATGAGCAGGACCGGCGTCGCTCCCACGAGGCGAGCATCGATCACCACGTCGTCAAGCCGGCCTCACCGGCCGTATTGCATCGGCTCCTGAGCGCCATACACCCTGCCGGTTGAATTGCCAAAAGGCCCCCGCGAGCTCACCCCACGAAATCGAGCGCGACACGTGGGAAGGCTCTCACCGGTCATCAAGACGCTCGCTTTCGTGGGGGCCCCGGCAGCGCTTTCAGCCCCCGAGCTTCTGTCCTACGCGACACTTCGCGCCGCGGCAAAAGACGTGGCTCTCAGGCCCGCTTCAGCCTCAGAGCGCTTGAGATTTGCGCGGGGACGAAGTCCCCTTGCGCGGGAGCTCTTTTCCAGGGGGCGGGTTCACGCGCAAATCTCAAGCAAGACCTACAACAGCGTCACCAGCAGCAGCGCCACGATGTTGATGATCTTGATGAGCGGGTTGATGGCCGGACCGGCGGTGTCCTTGTAAGGATCGCCGACCGTGTCGCCCGTGACGGCGGCCTTGTGGGCCTCGGAGCCCTTGCCGCCGAAATTGCCTTCCTCGATGTACTTTTTGGCGTTATCCCAGGCCCCGCCGCCGGTGGTCATGGAAATGGCCACGAACAGCCCGGTCACGATGGTGCCGATCAGCAGCCCTCCGAGGGCCTTGATGCCGGCGCCCGCGCCCATGATGGCGTTCATGGCATACACGAGCACGATCGGGACGAGAATCGGCAGCAGCGAGGGAATGATCATCTCGCGGATCGCCGCCTTCGTGAGCAAGTCGACGGCGCGTGAGTAATCGGGCTTGGCCGTGCCTTCCATGATGCCCTGGATCTCGCGGAACTGCCGGCGCACCTCGTTGACGACCGAGCCGGCGGCGCGGCCGACCGCCTCCATCGCCATCGCGCCGAACAGGTAGGGCACCAGGCCGCCGATGAACAGACCGATGATCACAGCCGGATCCGACAGGGAGAACTCGACCAGCTTGCCGGCGGCCTCGAGGTTGTGTGTGTAGTCGGCGAACAGCACCAGCGCCGCCAGGCCGGCCGAGCCGATTGCGTATCCCTTGGTGACGGCTTTGGTGGTGTTGCCAACCGCATCGAGCGGGTCAGTGATGTCGCGAACCGCCTTGGGCAGGCCGGCCATCTCGGCGATGCCGCCGGCGTTGTCGGTGATGGGTCCGTATGCGTCCAGTGCGACGACCATGCCTGTCATCGACAGCATCGCAGTGGCGGCCACGGCGATCCCATAGAGGCCCACGCCGTGGGACTGGCCAAGGGTGTAGGACGCCCAGATCGCCACGCACACCGCGATCACCGGCAGCGCGGTGGATTTCATCGAAACTCCGAGCCCGGCGATGATGTTGGTGGCGTGGCCTGTCTGGGATGCGCTGGCCACCCGGCGTACCGGGCCGTATTCGGTGGCCGTGTAGAACTCCGTGATCATGATCAGAGCGGCGGTCAGACCCAGGCCTACCAGGGTGCAACCGAAGAGCGCGGTCGCCTGGCCCGGCATCAGCTGATGGGTGATGAAGTAGAAAGCGATGGCGGAAACGATTCCCGAGACGATCACACCCTTGTACAGGGCGTTCATGATTTTCCCGCCTTCCCGGGCCGACACGAAGAAGGTGCCGATGATCGAGGAGACGATCGAGGCGGACCCGAGCGCAAGGGGATAGATCACTGCATTCAGCGTCGCGCCCTCTCCCTGGCTCGCAAACAGCAGCCCCCCGAGAAGCATGGTGGCCACGATCGTCACTGCATACGTTTCGAACAGGTCGGCAGCCATGCCGGCGCAGTCGCCTACGTTGTCTCCGACGTTGTCAGCGATGACGGCAGGATTGCGCGGATCGTCCTCCGGGATCCCTGCCTCCACCTTACCGACGAGATCCGCACCGACGTCTGCTCCCTTCGTGAAGATGCCGCCTCCGAGACGCGCGAAGATCGATATCAGGGAGCCGCCGAAAGCCAACCCCACCAGGGCGTGCAGCGCGCCCTCCTCACCGATCACCGGCCGCAGCACGGCGAAATAGCCGGCGACTCCGAGCAGACCCAGGCCGACCACGAGCATCCCGGTGATGGCGCCGCCACGGAATGCGACGCGCAGCGCCGCATTGAGACCGCCGGTCGCAGCCTGGGCCGTGCGCACGTTCGCACGCACCGAGATGTTCATTCCGATGTAACCCGTCAGCCCGGAGAGGAATGCCCCGACCGCGAATCCCCCGGCGGTCGGCCAGCCAATAGCCAGCCCGAGCGCGATCAGCAGGACGATGCCGACGATGAAGATGGTCGTGTACTGCCGATTGAGGTAAGCCTTGGCGCCGGCCTGCACAGCGGCGGCGATCTCCTGCATGCGCGCATTGCCCGCGGGCAGTCGCAGTATCGACGTCATCGAGATCACGCCGTAGAGAACGGCAAGCGCACCGGCCCCAATCGCCAGCCACAGCCACGAAGCGGGATCCATCTTCAGTTCCTCCCCCGGATCAATGAGTTGTAGTCCCAAAAAGGTCGCGCACTATATCACGGCGGAGCCGGCCGGCAGTCGCGGCGACCCGGTTCGGTCCGCCGCTGGCGGATCAGATCGGGAAGTCGGTCTTGAGCTTGCGCCGTACCGCGATGCCCTTGATCCGCACGTAGGCGGGCAGGCCATCCTTGTACGGGGGGTAGGCCTCGCCGCCGGCGAGCGGCTCCAGGTAACGGCGGCAGGCAGCCGTGATGCCGAAGCCGTCGGCCGTTATGTAATCGGGGGGAAGCTTTTTTTCCTTGTTCGCCACCTCACCCAGCGCGATGTGCCCGATTTCCCACCGATAGGGCTTGGCACTCTTGCGGACGATCGTGGGCATCACCGCGTTCACGCCCTTCACCGCCAGCTCCACTGCAGCTTTACCCACGGCATAGGCCTGGTCGACATCGACCCGCGAGGCGATGTGTCGTGCGGCTCGCTGAAGGTAGTCCGCCACGGCCCAGTGGTACTTGTAGCCGTGCACCTCCCGCACCATGTTGGCCACAAGAGGCCCCACTCCACCCAGCTGCGTGTGGCCGAACGCGTCCTTGGTTCCTGCGTCAGCCAGGAACTTGCCATCGGCGTAGGCGGCGCCTTCGGAGACGACCACGACACAGTAGCCGAAGTCCCCGACGCACTGCTTCACCTTCGCCAGAAACTTGTCACGGTCGAACGCAATCTCGGGGAACAGGATGATATGCGGAGGCTCGCTCGGCTTGTGCCCTGCCAGCCCACCGGCTGCCGCGATCCACCCCGCGTGGCGTCCCATGACCTCCAGAACGAAGACCTTGGTGGAGGTTCTCGCCATGGAGGCGACATCCAGGCCCGCCTCGCGCGTGCAGATCGCAACGTACTTGGCCACGGAGCCGAATCCCGGGCAGCAGTCCGTGTGCGGCAGATCGTTGTCGACTGTCTTGGGAATGCCGACGCAAGTGATGGGATAGCCCATCGCCGCGCCGATCTGGGACACCTTGAGCGCGGTGTCCATGGAGTCGTTACCGCCGTTGTAGAAAAAGTAGCCGATGTCGTGTGCCCGGAATACCTCGATGAGGCGCTCGTACTCGGCGCGGTTCTGCTCCAGGCCCTTCAGCTTGAAGCGTGCCGAGCCAAAGGCGCCCGCCGGGGTGTACTTCAGTCCGCGCAAGGTCGCCGGGCTTTCGCGGTAGACATCGATCAGGTCCTCGGTGAGAGCGCCGACGATGCCGTCCCGGCCGGCGTAGAGCCGGCCGATCTGCCGCGAATGCTTGCGGGCGGTTTCGATGACGCCGCAGGCGGAAGCGTTGATGACGGCGGACACACCGCCGGACTGGGCGTAGAAAGCGTTCTTTCTCACCGGTTTCTTCATGGTGTTGGCGCAATCAAAAAGGGGGGAGGCGCAAGGATAGCGCAGTGAGGCGAACTTGCGGTAACGTGGCGAGCCTTTCGCGGATCACAGGACTTCCGACTTACAGCACATCATGCGCATCGTTCTGTTGGGCGCGCCCGGTTCGGGCAAGGGGACGCAATCGCAGCGTCTGGTCAAACTTCACTCCATTCCGCAGATCTCCACGGGCGATCTGCTGCGCGCGGCAGTTGCGAGGAGCACGCCGCTGGGCTTGCGGGCCAAGGCGGCCATGGACGCCGGCGCGCTGGTCGATGATGAGATCGTGCTCGGCATGATCCGCGAGCGGCTCGCCGATCCCGATGTGCGCAATGGCTTCATTCTGGATGGCTTTCCGCGCAACCTGGCGCAGGCGCAGGCGCTCGGGGACCTGCTGCGGGAGCTGGGGCAGCCGCTGGATGCGGTCGTGCAGATGGATGTCGAGTATGCGGAGCTGACACGGCGCATCTCCGGCAGGCGAACCTGCTCGGACTGCGGCCGGGTCTTCAACGTCTTCGATCCGGCATCCAGCCCGGCGCCGGGCGAATCCTGTCCGAAGACCGGGAGGCCGCACCAGCTCTTTCAGCGCCCCGACGACAACGAGGAGACCGTCGCGCAGCGGCTGCGGGTGTACGAGGAGAAGACCCGCCCGCTCGTCGACTTCTATCGTGAGCGGGGCATCCTGCAGAGGATCGATGCGCAGGGTGACGTCGACACCGTGACGCAGAGGCTGGAGCAGGTGTTGCGGAAGTCGGTTGGGAGGAAACCGCGGCGTGGCGCGAAGAAATCGGTCCCGCGGGCGCAGCCGCCTGCCCGCAAGCCGGGGCGTGGCGCGGTCGCGTCCCGAAAACCCGCCGCGCGCAGATCCGCCAAGGTCAAAGCCGCCGGGCGCAAGCCACGATCAGCCAAGACGGCCAAGCGTGCGCGACGACCCAGCGCAGCCCGTAGGCGCAAAGGGGCGACGCGGCGCGGCTGACTGAGATCAGTCGGCGTGGGATGCGTCGCTGCGGACCGGATCTTCGTATGGCGGTCGGTCGGCGGACGGCCCCGACGAAGTCTGCCCACCAGCGCTCGAGCGAGGTGCAACGCGCGGTAGAACGACCGTAAAGGTGGATCCTTGATTGGAGCCCGCGCTCGTCGCGCTGACCGTACCTCCATGCAGCTCCACCAGCCGTTTGGCGAGGGCGAGGCCCAGGCCCAGGCCCGGGTACCCCTGCTCGGCGGCGTTATCGGCGCGCCAGAACCGGTCGAACACGAAGGGAAGTTGCTCGCTGGGAATCCCAGCCCCCGTGTCGGTGACCGCCACCTCGCAGTAACCCCCGTCGGATTTGATCGTGACGAGCGCGAGGCCGCCGTGCGCCGTGAACTTGATGGCGTTGCTGAGCAGGTGCCAGATGACTTGCTGCAGCCGGTGTGGATCGCCGAACACCAGACATTCGGCTGTCTCGAATTCCTTGCGGATCTGCACTCCCTTGCCGCGGGCAACCGGCGCCAGCATGTCCATGGCTGCCTGCACGATCTCGCAGATGTCGGTCTCCTCCGGATCGACACGGATCTTGCCGCTCGTGATCGCGCTCAAGTCGAGCAGGTCATCCACGAGGTGCGCGAGCTGCCGGGCGTTCCGCGCGATGGTCTCGCCGCCGGAGCGGGTCTCGGTCGCATCGAGCCTCCCCAGCTCCATGAGACGCGACCAGCCGATGATCGAGTTCAGGGGCGCGCGCAGCTCATGACCGAGCGCCTCGAGGAACTCGTCCTTCAGGCGACCCATCCGCTCCGCCTCGGTACGCGCGACCCGCTCGAGCTCGAGCAGCTCGCGCAGCTCGCTGGGTGACTCATTCATGGACCGTCAGCACCGCCTTGGTCTGGAGGTTGTCGGAAATTCAGCACCGACCCTCTTTATAATCCATTCGCTCGTCGTGCGCATTCATTCACAGCGCAGCCAGCATCTGCTCGCCAACCACCGCGCGTCGCCAGCCACGCAGCACAGCAATGTCTCGCTGCCCGTCCGCGAGCAGCTCCAGATCACGACGGGTAGCTAACACCTCGGGGCTGATGCCGAGGTCGGCCGCGATCGACTGGTTGAGCAGTCCGAGCTTTCTCACGAGGGCGCTCTTCAGAGGGTCGGGCCGCGCGCGGATGTTGATCGGGGGAGCGGGATCCGGCACATCTGCGGCGCGAATGCATTCCAGCAACTCCGCGCCGCAATGCTTCAGAAGCGCCGCGGGAAATTCCGGGAGCGCTGCCAGCGCCGCTGCTGAGCGCGGCACCTGCAGCACGATGTCGCGCAGAAGCGCGTCCTCCAGGATCCAGCCACGCGGGCGATTTCGCTCGATCGCGCGCCGCTCGCGCCACGCGCCGAGCAGCCTGGCCAGGCGCGCCCGCGCCGGGTCGAGCGATCGCAGTCCTTTCACCCGCAGCCACGCTTGCTCCGGTTCCGTTGCGACATTGCGGCTATCGAGCAGCGACTGCATTTCCTCGCTGAGCCAGGTCCGGCGGCCGCTGCGCTCGAGCTGCTCCTCGAGCCGCTCTTTCAGGGGCAGCAGGTAGCGCACATCGTCGAGGGCGTACTCGATCTGCTCGGGGGACAGCGGACGGCGCGACCAGTCGGCACGGGTATGCGCCTTTGCCAGCTCGCGTCCCAGCAGGCGACGGACGAGCTCCGCGTATCCGATCTGCGCGGGCAACCCGGTGAGGGCGGCCGCGATCTGCGTGTCGAACAGCGGGCGCACCATCCCGGCAATCGGAAACAGCACCTCGATGTCCTGCCGCGAAGCATGCATGACCTTCATGATTCCCTGCGCCACCAGCACGGACGCCAGGGGCGACAGATCGGGCACCGCGAGGGGGTCGACGCACCGCGCCTCGCCGGCCACCGACAGTTGCAACAGGCACAGCTCGGCGCGGTACGTGCGCTCTCTGAGGAACTCGGTATCCAGGCCCACGCTCGCGGCGGCTTGCAGCCGGGCGGCGAGCTCGGCGAGCGCAGTGGAGGTCGTGACGAGGGTCTGCAACTGTCTCGGGGATGATCTGTACAATCCTGCGATGCGCATTATGCGAGTCGGACGGCCATATCGAAAGCCATGAAGGAGCTGATCCGGCTGTTCGCGCAGATTGCGCTGCTGCGACGGGGTCCCCAGGACGTACCCGCATCCGCGTTGTTGCTGGCGCTCACGATAGCGGGTTACTTCCTCGTCAATTTCGCGGTGAGCTGGCTCTTGCCGCCGTTTCCCGGTCCATGGCTCGCGCATCTCGGTGTGGACGTGGCCTTCATGTTCGTCTGGTACGCGCTGCTCATGAACCTGGTCCGCCGCCCGGAACGGTTCCTGCAGACCACCACGGCGGTGTACGGCTACCAGGCGGTGCTCGCTCCGCTGTTGGTCGCATCGGAGTCGCTGACGCGCCGCTTCGCGCAGGATCCCTTCTGGCAGCTTCCGGTGACGCTGCTGAGCCTCGCACTGCTGGTCTGGATCATCGCGGCGAACAGTCACATCGTGAAGGCGGCCCTCGAGTGGTCGATGCCACCCAGCGTGGCGCTCGTCATCCTGCAGACCCTCGCCGGTTATCTGCTGCTGGTCGCCCTGTTCCCCGTCCCCACCTAACCGCTGGCCTAAGCAATCGGAGCCATCAGGTCGATGCACGTCCACATACTCGGAATCTGCGGCACCTTCATGGGCGGCGTGGCCGCAATCGCGCGGGCCGCCGGGCACCGCGTCACGGGCTCGGATCGCAATGTGTATCCGCCGATGAGCACGCAGCTGGAGTCGCTGGGGATCGAGGTGGTGCAGGGTTTCGAGGCGGCGCAGCTCGAGCCCGCCCCCGACGTGGTGGTCGTCGGAAACGTGATGACCCGCGGGCAGCCGGTTGTCGAAGCGTTGCTCGAGGGCCGCATTCCGTACCTCTCCGGACCCGAGTGGCTCGCCCGGGAGGTGCTCCGGGACCGATGGGTGCTTGCAGTCGCCGGGACCCACGGAAAGACCACGACCTCGTCGCTCGTGGCGTGGATCCTCGAGCATGCGGGGCTTGCGCCCGGGTTCCTCATCGGTGGGGTTCCCGCCAACTTCGGTGCCAGCGCACGGCTGGGCAGCGCTCCGTTCTTCGTGATCGAGGCCGATGAATACGACACCGCCTTTTTCGACAAGCGGGCGAAGTTCGTCCACTACCGTCCGCGCTCGGTCATCCTCAACAACCTGGAGTACGACCACGCCGACATCTACCCGGACCTCGAGTCGATCCAGAGGCAGTTCCACCATCTTGTCCGGATCGTTCCGGGCAGCGGGCGGATCGTCTGGAATGCCGCCGACGCGCGGCTGCAGCAGACCCTGGAGATGGGCTGTTGGACGCCTCTCGAGGGCTTTGCCCGTGCGGAAACCCAGGTCGCCGGTGCGGTGTGGACGGCAAGAGCGAGCGCCGACGCGCCGGACTATTCACAATTCGACGTGTTCGAGGCTGGGCGCCTGCAGGGGCGAGTGGAATGGTCGCTGATCGGCGCCCACAACATGGAGAACGCCCTCGCTGCAATCGCAGCTACACGCCACGCAGGCGTCGCGGTGCAGCATTCCATCGCGGCGCTCAAATCCTTCCAGGGCATTGCGCGGCGCATGCAGCTGCGGGGCGACGTAAACGGCGTGCGGGTGTACGACGACTTCGCCC
>DASTDD010000065.1:0-10732 GCA_035710545.1 Steroidobacteraceae bacterium | reverse complement strand
GCCCTGGAGAGTGCCGTGGCCAGCCGATGCGCGGTCTGCCTGATGCACATGCAGGGGGATCCGGGCACCATGCAGCTCGCCCCGAGCTATGTCGATGTCGTGAAGGAGGTCAAGGAGTTTCTCCACGCGCGCGCTCAAAGTTGTGTGGCGGCGGGGATGGCGCCGGAGCAGATCGTCATCGACCCGGGTTTCGGCTTTGGCAAGACCGTGGCGCACAATCTGCGTCTGTTGCGCCATTTGCGCGAGCTGGCCTCGGACTGGCCGGTGATGGCGGGGCTGTCGCGCAAGTCGATGGCAGGGCGGCTCACGGGCCGTCCAGCGGGGGAGCGGCTGTACGGCAGCGTGGCCCTTGCGGTGATTGCGGTGATGAACGGCGCGCGTATCGTTCGTGCGCATGACGTCATGGCAACGGTGGATGCGATCCGGACGGCAGACGCCGTGTTGCAGGAGAAGTGAACTTGGCACGAACGTTTTTTGGGACTGACGGCGTCCGCGGGCGGGTCGGCGAGCACCCGATGACCGTGGATTTCGCCTTGCAACTGGCGAGTGCGGCGGCGCGCGTGCTCGCCCCAGAGGGTGGCACCGTCCTGATCGGCAAGGACACGCGCCTGTCAGGCTACATGTTCGAGTCCGCCCTCGAAGCGGGGTTCGTGGCGGCCGGCGTGAACGCGATGCTGATCGGCCCTCTGCCCACGCCCGGCATCGCCTACATGACCCGCCGTTTCCACTGTGACTTCGGCGTGGTCATCAGCGCTTCCCACAATCTCTACGACGACAATGGCATCAAGTTCTTCGACGCCTCGGGGGCCAAGCTCTCCGATGAGCTCGAGGAGCGGATCGAGGCCGAGCTGCTGCAGGCGCCTGTCACCCGGACCTCGCGCAACCTCGGCCGGGCCACGCGCGTGGACAAGTCGCGGACTCACTATCAGGACTTCTGCGCCTCCACCATGCCGCCCGGTGTGGACCTGTCGGGTTTGAAGATCGTGGTGGACTGCGCCAATGGCGCCGCCTACAAGGTCGGCCCGCGCGTGCTCGCGGATCTCGGTGCCGAGATCGTGCCGATCGGTTGCTCCCCCAACGGCCGCAACATCAATGACGGCTGCGGCTCGATGGCGCCGGACCTATTGCAACTCACCGTGCCGGGTGTGCGCGCGCACGTGGGCCTGGCGCTCGATGGCGACGGGGACCGGCTGGTCATGGTCGATCACCTCGGCCGGATCGTGGACGGCGATCAGTTGCTGTACGTGATCGCGCGCGCGTGCAAGCAGGCGGGTACGCTGCGCGCTCCAGTCGTCGGCACCGTGATGAGTAACCTGGGTCTGGAGCTTGCCCTGCGTCAGAACGGCATCGAGTTCCTGCGCGCGCCTGTGGGTGACCGCTACGTGCTGGGCCTGCTGCGGGAAACCGGTGGGACCCTGGGAGGCGAGACCTCGGGCCACATCCTCTGTCTGGACAAGACGACCACCGGCGATGGCCTCGTCAGCGCGCTACAGGTCCTCGCGGTGATGAAGCAGTCGGGGCAGTCGCTCGCCGAGCTCGCCTCGGGCATGGACAGGTTCCCGCAGGTGTTGCTCAACGTGAAGGTCGCCAAGCGATTCGATCCTTCGAGCGTGCCGGCCGTCCAGGCCGCGGTCGAGCGCATCGAGAAGCGGATGGCCGGCAACGGCCGTGTGGTGCTGCGCGCCTCCGGGACCGAGCCCGTGATCCGGGTCATGGTCGAAGGCAAGAACGAGACAACCACCCGAACCGCCGCTTCCGAGCTGGCCGAAGTCGTGCGGGCCGCTGCGGAGTAGGCCCCCGGGGCGGTTGGCCACGCGCGTGCGGCCCGCTGCGGAGGAGGCCCCAGGCGGCTGGCCGCGCGTGCGGGCCAGTGCGGAGGCTGGCCGCGCGTGCGGGACGCTCAGAGCAGGCTCAAGCGGTTGGCCACGCGTGCGGGCCACTGCGGAGGAGGCCCCAGGCGGCTGGCCGCGCGTGCGGGACGCTGCGAACAGGCCCCAGGCCGGTTGGGCGCGCGTGCGGGCCGCTGGGGACTGGTTTATGATCCGCGCCCCGTTGGGTCAGAGGCCGCGCCATGCGTCGCCCCCTCGTCGTTGGAAACTGGAAGATGCACGGCTCGCGCGCGGAGAACGCGCGGCTGATCGAGGAGATCACCAGCCACTATCCCGCTTCGGCCCATGCGGATTGCGTCGTGTGTCCTCCGCTCGTATACCTGCTCGAGGTCAGCCGGATGCTGCGCGACACACAGCTGCATCTGGGCGCGCAGGACGTCTGTGCCGAGAGCCACGGCGCGTTCACCGGCGAGGTCTCGGCGGCCATGCTGAAGGATGTGGGCTGCGAGTACACCATCGTCGGACATTCGGAGCGGCGGCAGTTCTACCGCGAGAACGATCAGCTGGTCGCACGCAAGTTCGCAGCCGCGCAGACGCGTGGGCTGGTGCCGATACTCTGTATCGGAGAGCTGCTGGAGGAGCGCGAGCAAGGGCGCACCGCGGAAGTGGTATCCCGGCAGCTCGATGTGGTGCTGGAGCTGTGTCCCACCGAGACCCTCGGGCATACCATCATCGCCTACGAGCCAGTGTGGGCGATCGGGACCGGCCGGAACGCATCGCCGGAGCAGGCTCAGGAAGTGCACGCCCTGATCCGGGCCCGGATCGCGGCACGGGATGCTAAAATCGGCGCCCGGATACGAATTCTTTACGGCGGCAGCGTCAAGGCCGGCAATGCGGCGGAGCTGTTCGCGATGCCGGACGTGGATGGCGGACTGATCGGCGGCGCCTCGCTCAAAGCCGACGAGTTCCTGGCGATCCTCGCGGCTGCTCCAGGTTAGTGGCGGGTTTCCCTATGCTGCGGATGATCTTGACAGTCGTACAGTGTTTCGCCGCGTTCGCCATCATCGGCCTCGTGCTGATCCAGCGTGGCAAGGGCGCGGAGGCGGGCGCAGGCTTCGGGGCCGGCGCCTCCGGGACGGTCTTCGGCGCGAGGGGCGCGACCACGGCCCTGTCGCGCGCCACGGCGATATTCGCGGCGATATTCATGCTGAACAGCCTCGCGCTTGCCTACATGGGCACCAAGCAGGCGGCGGAGCCCAAGTCGATTCTGGACGTGGCGGGTGAGCACGCGCAGAAGCCTGCAACGGGTGCGACCAAGAGCACGGTGCCGGCTGCTGCACCGGCTCCGACACAGACAGCGCCGCCCGCTGCACCGCAAGGCTCACCGGGCACGCCGCCGCCGAAGTAGGGGCGGGGGCCGCAGAGCGCAATCGTTTGTCTTCCCGGCGCGCAGCGCCGGTCATGACGAGCCGACGTGGTGGAATTGGTAGACACACTAGCTTGAGGGGCTAGCGCCGCAAGGTGTGGGAGTTCGAATCTCCCCGTCGGCACCAAATATCGTCCAGCGCTGGTACAATGCGGGGGATCACACAGGGGGCAGACCGCACATCGGTCTGTCCCCTTCGTTTGCGGGCGAAGCTTTCGACGGATGCACGCGCGCCGCAGGCGTAACCGTCTGCATTGGACGAACATGCTGTCGAACTGGCTCCCGATCCTGATCTTCCTGGTTCTCGCCAGCGCGCTGGCGGTGGTGCTGCTCGGACTGGGCAGCCTGCTCGGGCGCTACTTCGCGCGCTTTCACGATGATCGCGCCAAGCGCTCGCCCTACGAGTGCGGCTTCGAGGCGTTCGAAGACAGCCGCATGAAGTTCGATGTGCGCTATTACCTCGTCGCCATCCTGTTCATCGTGTTCGACCTGGAGATCGCCTTCCTGTTTCCCTGGGCGGTGGCGCTGGGGAAGATCGGCGGTTTCGGCCTGATCGCGATGGCGGTGTTTCTGACGATCCTGGTCGTGGGATTCGTCTACGAATGGAAGAAGGGGGCTCTCGAGTGGGACTGATCCCGGAACTCAGGCCATGAGCGCGGCGGCACGAGAGATGCCGGACATGGAAGGCTTCGCGCAGCGGGGCTTTCTCACGACGCGCCTGGACAGCCTGGTCAACTGGGCGCGCACCGGGTCCCTCTGGCCGATGACCTTCGGGCTCGCCTGCTGTGCGGTGGAGATGATGCACGCGGGCGCCTCGCGTTATGACCTCGACCGTTTCGGCGTCGTCTTCCGTCCAAGCCCACGGCAGTCCGATGTCATGATCGTGGCGGGCACGCTGGTCAACAAGATGGCTCCCGCGCTGCGCAAGGTGTACGACCAGATGGCCGAGCCGCGCTGGGTCATCTCGATGGGATCATGCGCGAACGGCGGTGGCTACTATCATTACTCGTACGCGGTCGTGCGCGGTTGCGATCGCATAGTACCGGTCGACGTGTATGTCCCCGGCTGCCCGCCAACGGCCGAGGCGCTGGTGTACGGGATTCTCCAGTTGCAGAAGAAAATCGAACGGACCAGCACGATAGCCCGATAGATGGAGTCCTCGAAAGACATCGAAGCATTGGCGCTGCAGGTCGAGGCGCAAGTGAAGGAAGGCGCGCGCCGCCTCACCGCTCTCCAGGACGAGCTCGCCTACGAGGTCGAGCCGGCCGCGCTCCTCTCGGTATGCCGCAGTCTGCGGGATGTCCCGGAGCTGCGCTTCGAGATGCTGATGGATCTGGCGGGCCTGGATTACCTGCACTACGGGCGTGACGACTGGCAGACCACGAGCGCCACCCACTCCGGCTTCAGCCGCGCACGCGTCACCCGTACGCAAGCGCCCGATCCGGATATGCCCGGTCGCTTCGCCGTCGTGTACCAGCTGCTGTCCATCAAGCACAACCGGCGGATGCGCTTGCGCGTGAAATGCGCCGACGCGCACGAGCCCGTCGTCGATTCGGTGGTCGAGGTGTGGGCATCGGCAAACTGGTTCGAGCGCGAGGCGTTCGACCTGTTCGGCATTCTTTTCCGCGGCCACCCGGATCTGCGTCGTCTGCTCACGGACTACGGATTCATCGGCCACCCGTTCCGCAAGGACTTCCCCCTCGGCGGCAACGTGGAGGTCCTCTACGATGCCGAGAAGAAGCGGGTGGTCTATCAGCCGGTGAGCATCGTGCCGCGGGTTCTGGTCCCGAAGGTGATCCGCCACGACCACCGCTACGAGAGCGCTCTCAGGGACATCGTGCCGGAGGAATTGCGGGGTCCGCGCTGATGTCGGAGATCCGCAACTACACCCTCAACTTCGGCCCGCAGCATCCGGCGGCGCACGGCGTTCTGCGCCTGGTGCTGGAGATGGACGGGGAGACCATCCAGAAGGCCGACCCGCACATTGGCTTGCTGCACCGCGCGACCGAGAAGCTGGCCGAATCGAAGCCGTTCAACCAGTCCATCGGCTATATGGACCGGCTCGACTACGTCTCGATGATGTGCAACGAGCATGCGTACGTGCTCTCCATCGAGCGGCTGCTGGGTATCCAGCCCCCCGAGCGAGCGCAGTACATCCGCGTAATGTTCGATGAGATCACGCGGGTGCTGAACCATCTGATGTGGCTGGGCGCGCATGGCCTGGACATCGGCGCGATGACGGTATTCCTCCTGTGCTTCAAGGAGCGGGAGGAGCTGATGGACCTGTACGAGGCGGTCTCCGGCACCCGCATGCACGCGACCTACTACCGGCCAGGGGGTGTGTATCGCGACCTGCCGGACACCATGCCGAAGTATCAGGTCTCGAAATGGCGCTCGCAGAAGGAAGTGGACCGCCTGAACGAGGCGCGCTCCGGCACGATGCTGGATTTCATCGTGGCCTTCACCGAACGCTTTCCGGCCTGCATCGACGATTACGAGACGCTGCTGACGGACAACCGGATCTGGAAACAGCGCACGGTCAATATCGGCGTGGTCTCCCCCGAGCGCGCCATGCAGCTCGGATTCAGCGGGCCGATGCTGCGCGGCTCGGGAGTCGAGTGGGATTTGCGCAAGAAGCAGCCGTACGAGGTCTACGACCGCGTCAACTTCGACATCCCCGTCGGGGTACACGGCGACTGCTATGACCGTTACCTGGTACGCGTCGAGGAGATGCGCCAGTCGAACCGCATCATCCGCCAGTGCGCCGACTGGCTCAGCGCCAACCCCGGTCCGGTGATGATCGATGACCGCAAGGTGCGGCCACCGCGCCGCGAGAAGATGAAGGATGACATGGAATCGCTCATCCACCACTTCAAGTTCTTCACGGAAGGCTACGAAGTACCCGAAGGCGAGACGTACGCGGCCGTCGAGGCGCCCAAGGGGGAGTTCGGCATCTACCTCGTCTCCGATGGCGCCAACAAGCCGTACCGGGTGAAGTGCCGCGCGCCGGGTTTCCCGCACCTGGCGGCGCTCGAGGAGATGTGCACCGGCCACATGCTGGCCGACGTGGTCGCGGTCATTGGCACGCAGGACATTGTCTTCGGGGAAATCGATCGTTGAGCACCGAGACCCACTCGAAGGAGAAAGCGCCCGTGACCGGCAAGGCGCGGCTGCTCTCGGAGCACACGCGGGCCGAGATCGACCTGTGGGTGAAGAAATTCCCGCCCGGACGGCAACGTTCCGCGAGCCTGTCGGCGCTGCGCGCCGCGCAGGAGCAGAATCACGGCCATCTCACCACGGATCTGATGGATGCGGTCGCCGAATACCTCGGCCTGCCGCCCGTCCAGGTCTACGAGGTGGCGAGCTTCTACTCGATGTTCGAGCTGCATCCCTGCGGGCGCCACCATGTGAGCATCTGCACGAACATCTCCTGCATGCTCAACGGCGCGGAGGCGCTGGTCGCGCATGCCGAGCGCAAGCTCGGCATCAAGCTCAATCAGAGCACGCCCGACGGCCGCATCTTCCTCAAGCAGGAGGAGGAGTGCCTGGCCGCCTGCACCGGGGCGCCGATGATGATGGTCGACCACGTCTTCCACGAGTACCTCACGCCCGAGAAGGTCGATGCGATCCTGGACGAGCTGAAATGACCGCGGACTACGGCGATCGCATGAACCTCGTGGTGTTCGAGCCGCTGAAGCTCGAGCGTTCCTGGACCCTGGAGACCTACCGCAAGATCGGCGGCTACGAGGTATGGGAGAAGCTGCTCGCCGAAAAGCCGCCGCGCGAGCAGATCATCGACGCGGTGAAGGCCTCGGGACTGCGCGGGCGCGGCGGCGCGGCGTTTCCGACCGGGATGAAATGGAGCTTCATGCCGCGCAACTCGCCGGTGCAGAAATACCTGGTGTGCAACTCCGACGAGAGCGAGCCGGGCACCTGCCACGATCGCGACATCCTGCGCTTCAACCCCCACGCGCTGATCGAGGGACTGGCGATCGGCGGCTATGCGACCAACAGCACGGTCGCCTACAACTACATCCGCGGTGAATTCCTCGGCGAACCCATCCCGCGCTTCGAGGCGGCGCTGGCGGAGGCCTACGCGGCCGGGCTGCTCGGCAAAGACATTCGCGGCTCGGGAATCGATTTCGACATCCACACGTTCGTCGGCGCCGGCGCCTACATCTGCGGCGAGGAGACGGCGATGCTCGACTCGCTCGAGGGCAAGCCCGGCAAGCCGCGCTTCAAGCCGCCATTCCCGGCCAACTTCGGGCTGTACGGCGCGCCCACGACGATCAACAACACGCAGAGCTTCGCTTCCGTGCCGACCATCCTGCGGCGCGGTCCGGAATGGTTCGCGAGCCTGGGACCGAAGAATTCCGCCGGCACCGTGATCTTCTCCGTGTCGGGCCACGTCGCCAAACCCGGCAACTTCGAGCTGCCGCTCGGCATTCCCTTCGCGGACATGCTGCAGATTGCCGGCGGGGTGCGCGGCGGGCGGCAGCTGAAAGCGGTGATTCCCGGCGGCGCCTCGGTGCCGGTGCTGCCCGCCGAGATCATTCTCAAGACCAACATGGACTACGACTCGCTGAAGGCGGCCGGCTCGGCGATCGGCTCGGCGGCCGTGATGGTGATGGACGAGACCACCTGCATGGTGCGGGTGCTGGAGCGGATCTCGCGCTTCTTCATGTCCGAGTCGTGCGGCCAGTGCACCCCGTGCCGCGAGGGCACCGGCTGGATGAACCGGCTCATCCGCCGGATCATGGCCGGAGAGGCACGGCGCGAGGAGCTCGGGCTGCTGCTGGATGTGGCCAACCGGATCGAAGGGCATACGATCTGCGCGCTCGGCGATGCCTCTGCCTGGCCCGTGCAGAGCTTCCTCAAGCACTACAAGCACGAGTTCGAGTACATGATCGATCACGGCGGCCGCAGCATGGTGAGCGAGCAACTCGGAGCGCGCGCGGCATGAGCGCCGAGGAATTCGTCAACATGGAAGTGGACGGGGTGCCCGTCAAGGCCCGCAAGGGCGAGATGATCATTCGCGTCACCGATGCCCACAATGCCTACGTCCCGCGCTTCTGCTATCACGACAAGCTGACCATCGCGGCCAACTGCCGGATGTGCCTCGTCGAGGTTGAGAAAGCGCCCAAGCCCCTGCCCGCCTGCGCCACGCCGGTGGCTGAAGGCATGAAGGTGTTCACGAAATCGCCGCGGGCCATCGGCGCCCAGCGCGCGACCATGGAGTTCCTGCTCATCAACCATCCGCTCGACTGTCCGATCTGCGATCAGGGGGGCGAGTGCGAGCTGCAGGACCTGGCAATGGGCTTCGGCCGGGACCTGTCGCGGTTCCACGAGCGCAAGCGCTCCGTGCAGGATGAGAACCTGGGACCGCTGATCGCGACCGACATGACCCGGTGCATTCATTGCACGCGCTGCATCCGCTTCACGCAGGAGATCGCCGGCTACCAGGAGCTGGGCATGATCGGCCGCGGCGAGCAGATGAAGGTGCGCACGTACGTCGAGCAGACCGTGCATCACGAGCTGTCCGGCAACGTCATCGATCTGTGCCCCGTGGGCGCCCTCGTGTCCAAGCCATATCGCTTCAGCGCACGCGCGTGGGAGATGATTTCCCACCCACTGGTCTCGCCGCACGATCCGGTCGGATCGAACCTGTTCGGCCACGTGCTGCGCGGCCGCCTGATGCGGGTCATTCCGCGTGAGAACGAGGCGATCAACGAGACCTGGATCGCCGACCGCGACCGCTTCAGCTACGAGGGGGTGTACAGCTCCGAGCGGATCCAGAAGCCGATGATTCGCAACGGCAGCGGCAAGGATGCCGGGTGGGTCGAGACCAGCTGGGAGGCGGCGCTCGCCCGGGTCGTCGCGGGCTTGCGTCCGCGGGCGTCCGATCTGGGAGTGCTGGCCAGCAGCACCGGCACCCTCGAGGAGCTGTATCTGCTGGGACGCCTGGCGCGTGCGCTGGGCACGAATCACATCGATCATCGGCTGCGGCAGCAGGATTTCCGCGACCAGGAGGCCGATCCGGTCTATCCGGGCCTCGGCATGCGCATCGCGGCAGTCGATTCACTCGACTCGTTGCTGGTCGTCGGATCGCACCTGCGACGTGAGGTGCCGATCCTTGCGCACCGGGTGCGCAAGGCGGCGCTGCGAGGGGCCAAGGTTGTGATCTTCGGTCCGTCGAAGTTTGAGCACCTGTTTCCGGTCGCGGCCGAGATGGTCTGCGCGCCGGCGCAGCAGGTAGCGGACCTGGCCGCCATTTTGAATGCCGTGGCCGGGGCCTCCGGCAAGAGCGTGCCGGGTCATCTCGCCGAGATCGCCCACCAGGCGAGTGTGGGCGATGCGCATCGTTCCGCTGCGGCGGCTTTGCTGACCGGTGAGCGCCGGGCGGTGTGGCTCGGCGCCCTTGCGCTGCGTCACCCGGCATACGCTGACCTGCGTGCATTGGCGGCCGCATTGGCAGAGATGGCTGGTGCAAGCTTCGGCGTGCTGGCCGAAGGCGGTAATGCGGCCGGCGCGTACCTGGCCGGTGCGCTGCCCCATCGCGAGGCGGGCGGCCGCCCGGCAGCGCCCGCCGGGAAGTCGGCGCGAGAGATGCTCGAGTGCCCGATGAAGGCCTACCTTCTCTTCGGCGGGGTCGAGCCCTGGATCGATTCGGCCGCTCCCGACAGCTCGCAGTCCCTTGCCCGTGCGGAATTCGTGGTCGCGATGACGCCGTTCGCAAACGACCAGTTGCGTGCAGTGGCCCACGTCCTGTTACCCATTGGCACCTTCGCGGAGACATCCGGCACCTACGTCAACATGGAGGGCCTCTGGCAGAGCCAGACGGGCGCCGCCCTGCCGGTCGGTGAGGCGCGGCCGGGCTGGAAAGTGCTGCGGGTGCTCGCCAATCTCCTGGAGCTGAAAGGCTTCGACTACCAGTCCTCGGAGGAGGCTCGCGAAGAGCTGCGCGCCGCCTGCCCCGACTCCACGGCGACCTCGTACGCGGGCAGCCATCGGGCGAGCCGTTCGTCCGGCAGCGTCGGGGTCGTGGATCTCAACATGTATCACGTCGACGCCCTCGTGCGCCGCGCACCATCACTGCAGAAGACGCGTGAGGGCCGGACACTGCCTGTGACTTACTGACGGGAGGACGGAGCGGGTGCTGCAAACACTCTCCAATGCCTGGGTAGCGCTCCCGGAATACGGTCGCACCACGGTCTGGACCGTCGTGATCATGATCGTTCTGATCATCAGCGTCGCGTTGCTCACGCTGTGGGAGCGCAAGGTCATCGGCTGGATGCAGTTGCGGCGCGGCCCGAATCGCGTGCGCATTTTCGGCCTGGCGCCCGGCCTGGGTCAGCCCTTCGCGGACGTGTTCAAGCTGCTGATGAAGGAAGTGATCATCCCGGCGAAGGCGAACAAGGTGCTGTTCCACCTGGCGCCGATGATCACGCTCATCCCGGCCTTCGCCGCCTGGGCGGTG
>DASTDD010000064.1:0-3717 GCA_035710545.1 Steroidobacteraceae bacterium | reverse complement strand
GCCAATAGGAGGCCGGTGGAGTCTCCCTCGCGCCCCGGAATGTCCGCTGCCGCTGTGCTGAGTGACTGCTTTGGAGCACGGGCAGTGTCTCAGAGGGGTCGGAAGCGGACAGTCACGCTGACTGACTGCCGCACAGCGGATGCCAGGGTCCGCACACGTCCGACTCGCCTCAGCGAGAGAGTCCGTCATCGGGCCGCCTTCCGCCGACGACGAAGAGGGGTTCGCCGAGCGCTCGTTGATATTCCTCCTCACCGATCGCATCCACCGACCGCAGCTTCGCGAGCAGCTCATCGATCAGCGAACGAAGGCCAGGCCCCGGCGTGCCGTGCGCGAATGAACTCTGGTATTTGATCGGCCCCGGGATGATCGCGACCAGGAAAGCCATCTGCGCTGGCGTCAGCTCCTGAGGTTCGCAAGCGAAATAGTGACGGGCCGCGGGCCGCAAGCCGCGCAGGTCCGGTCCCCATTCGATGATGTTCAGGTAGATCTCGAGGATACGATCCTTGCCGAGCGCCGACTCGAGCAGGAAGGTGATGGCCAGTTCCTGCAGCTTGCGTCCGAGCTGCTTGTCGCGCGACAGGAACAGGTTCTTCGCCAGCTGCTGAGTGATCGTCGACGCACCACGCGCGGCGCCGCCGCGCGACCAGTTGGTGAGCAGCGCCGCAGGTAGCTCGCGCAGGTCAATGCCGCGATGCCCGTAGAAGCCTGCGTCTTCGGCAAGCAGCAGAGTGCGCACGAACAGCGGGGGAACGTCGCGCAGGGCTATGAAGTCTGGGGATGCGGGCGAGACGTCGATGGGGCGGTGCGGCCCCGGGCCGTCTTCGGGGGTGAAGATGAAATCGCCGCGCAGGCTCCCGATCGCCGGCGGCATCTGGCGTGGCGGCCTGAATTCGATCTTCTGGCTCACCGAGAGCGAGGCCGGGTCCGCCGGTCGTCCGCGTACCCGCACCTCGATCGTGGCCGAGCCAAGATCGCGGCCGCCGCCGGGCGCCATTCCCAAGCTCTCGGGCACCGCGAGCCCGGATGTGCCCAGCAGTTGCGCGAAGTCCAGTTGCCGCACGCCGAGTGCGAGATCGACAACCGGATCGGTGTCGAGATCGCGCAGCGCGATCGAGCCCGACAGGGCCGCACCGGCCACCGTCGCGTGGACGTCGGGGATCTCGATCGTCCCCCCGCGGCGCCAGGCGCCATCGAATCGAATGGTCACGTCCGTCGGATCGCCGAGCTGCGGCTCCTCGGCGGCGTTATCCGCCAGCGCTCCCAAGCGCGTGCCGCGCGCGCCCATGTCCACGTGGAAACGGAGCGCATCGGTGCTGGCCTGAAGATCCACGCGGCCATCCGCGAGGCCACCATCGAGCAGCGGGTGGACATCGCGCCGCACGCCGAGCAGACGGCCGACGTCGAGCCCGCGTGCCTCGATGTTCCAGGCGCTGGCCACTGGATCCGCCAGCTTGCGGATTGACAGGCCGGCCTGTGGCTCCACCAGCCTGAGCCGAAGGTCGTCGCCGAAAATGCCCGCCACGTCCCAGACAGTGGCCGCCGAGCCGACCCGGACCCCTGCAGGGCCCGCGAGAGCGGCGGCGCGCACCGCGAGTCGCAGGCGGCCGGGCCACGTCGCGGCGATCGTGTCGGCATGCAGTCGCACTCCATGGCCGAGGTCGAGATCGCATCCCTCCAGTCGCAGCAGCGGCCAGACACCGACATGTACCAGCCCGATCCGGGCAACCAAGCCATGGCGCGCGGCTACGGACTCGATCCGCGCACGAACCGCCTGCTCGAGCATGGGTCTCAGTAGTAGCGCGGCCAGGCTTGCGACAAGCGCCGTGGCGATCGCTCCAAGCCACCTACCTCGCCTGCGGGTTCGAGATGCAGACATCGACCCAAGGATGCCACAGCCGGATCGCGCGCCGGCATCCCGGGAATATCGTTGCCAGCGAGAACGTGCTCCGGGCGCGGCGCTCGGCAATGTCTGGAGTTTGTTCGCACCCGCACCGGTGCTTTGGTTGCGGTGCTCTGCATCATCCGTCAGCAGCTGCTAGCTCTCCAGCACTGAAGCGGGCAAGCGACGTTAGATCAATTGACCGTGGCACAGCGAGTGCCATCGTCCCACAGAGAGCGTCTGCGGGTGTGCAATGGCGTTGGCCGCCGACCGGATGAGGGCTATGCAAGAGCGCGCCGCGCGCGCGGCCGCAGGGACCTACGCTTGATAGTGCCCGATGCGCGGTCGCGAGCGGTACGCCATCGCGTCGCTAAGCAGGCTGGAGGGCTGTATCGCGCCAGCGAACTCGACGCCACGCGCTGATCGAAGCTGTCGCGGAATTCGAGGCCCAATGAAGCGCGGGGATATCCAACTTCCCACCGCTGGATCGTGCCGGGACTGCCTGCCCTGGGACCTCGGCTAAAAATGGGCGGCGCGGTGGAATAGCAGCTGATGCCTAGCGCTATTACCGCGCCGACCCTTATTCACTTCGAAGTTACTTAGGCACTTCCTTAGCAGCATCCTTGGCTGCTTGCGCATGGGCGTGCGCCTTCGCCTTATGCACGTGTGCCTTAGCCTTGTCGATGGACTTGTTCGGCTGGGATTCGACCGAAGCCTTGGCCTCATCGCCAATCTGCTGCGCCTTTTCCCCAGTCGCCTTGGCCCCTTCCTTAACGGTGGTACCAACCTGTGCAAAGGCAGAGCCACACGCGAGGGTCGCAACCGCAACCAATATCAATCTTTTAGTGAGCATATGACCTCTATGTATCCAGGAGAGAAACTCTTCTACCGCAACTTAGGCGGCAGGCTTACACGCCAAGCATGCTTGCACCTTGCCTGTGAACCCCGGGTTAACCACAACCTGGGACCCGGCAATTGAGGCGTAGGACACGTGAATATAGGGGTCACGCCTGGCAAGCGACGCCTGCTGGGCGATATCAGCAATACAGGTATGCGCGCCGGGTCAGCGGATCTGCAGGACGACCTTCCCCAGGACATGTCCGGCGGCCTCGCGCTGCTGGGCCGCAGCGGCGTTCGCGAGCGGGTATTCAGCTGCGATCGGCACCTGCAGTTTTGCCGCCACGATAGCGGCGTTTAGCCGCTCGAATTCTTGGGGGCCTGCGATCGCGTCGTAGCGCGCGACCTTCACTTGAGCGCTTACTTTAGGGAACTGGCTCACGCCGCTCGGATACGCTATGCGCCCGCCGGGCTTGAGTGCGGCGATGCAGTGCTCGAGCGCACCGCCGCCGGCCAGGGCCAGCACGGCATCGACCCCCGCGGGAGCGAACTGGTGGGCAGCCCCTTCGATGTCGGCGTGGTGGCCGTCCACGGCCACGTCCGCCCCCAGGCGTCGCACGAGTGCCACGCCATCGTCGCCGGATGCAATGGCAAGGACCCTCGCGCCGCGCAGCTTGGCGAATTGCACCGCGAGGGTCCCGACCCCGCCGGAGGCGCCGTGGATGATCACGGTCTCGCCAGTCTTCAGGTGCAGCGCGTCATCGATTCCCTGCTGCGCGGTGAGCGCGGTTACAGCGGCCGCACCCGCGTCCCGCAGGCTCATTCCAGCAGGCACGTGCCCCACCGCCTTGGCGGGGACCGCGACGTACTCAGCGTAGAAGCCGCCCTTGGGATTGTCCCAGACGTAGGAGTAAACCGGGTCGCCCGCCTTGAAGCCGCGCACCTGGGAGCCGACGGCGACGACGGTGCCGGCGCCATCCACGCCCAACACCAGTGGGTAG
>DASTDD010000063.1:0-6923 GCA_035710545.1 Steroidobacteraceae bacterium | reverse complement strand
TGAAAATCTCCGATGAAAACTGGGGTTCGTCACGCACGCATGCGCGTGCCCTCTGGATCGAATGCAGGAGCCGTGAGGCGCTGCGCCTTGCGCCGCTCGCCCAGGATCTCGATCTCGAATCCGCTCGTCTCACCGGCCACGCGGGCCGGAATGTAACCAAGAGCGAGCGAGCGTTGCACGCTGTGACCATAGGCCCCCGAGGTGACCCAGCCGACGACCTTGTCCGCGTGCCAGATGGGCTCATCACCGATCGCATCCGCATCGGCGGCCTCCACCGCGAAGCAGACGAGCCGGAGCGCTCCGCCGCTCTGTCGCTCTTCGAGCGCCGCCGTGCGGCCGATGAACTCGCCCTTCTTCAGGTCCACGAACCGATCGAGACCGGCCTCGAAAGGCCCGTAGATGGGCCGGAATTCCCGCGCCCAGGTGCCGAAGCTCTTCTCCACGCGCATCGCGTGCAACGCGCGCCCGCCGAACAGTCCCAGGCCGTGAGCCCGGCCCGCCTCGGTCAGCGCATCGTAGAGCGCGCGCTGGTAGTCGCTCGTCACCCAGATCTCGTAGCCCAGATCTCCCGTGAAGGAAAGCCGGCCGATGAGCGCGGGCACCATTCCAACATCCATGCGCCGGAAGGACATGAAGGGGAAACTGGCCGTGGCCAGATCCTCGCGCACCAGACCCTGTAACAGGGCACGTGAGCTCGGGCCCGCGATGGACAGTCCGACGTATTCCATGGCGCACGGCCGCAACGATACGCCGGTTGGTGGCAGGTGCCTCTCGAACCAGCGCAGATAGTAAGTCTCGGCCGCGTAGGTCCCGATCAGGAATATGCGCTCGGGAGCCACGCGGCACATGGTGAAGTCCCCGATGAGCTTGCCGCGCTCGTTCAGCATCGGCGTCAGGGCGATACGCCCGACCGCCGGCACGCGATTGGCCATCATCCGCGAGAGCCATTCGACCGCGCCCGGGCCGGTGATTTCGAACTTGCCGTAGTTGGAAATCTCCAGCAGCCCCACCCCTTCGCGCACCGCCCGGCATTCGGCGCCCACGTGAGCATGCGCGCTCGACCGATGGAACGTGACCTCCTCGGTCGCCTCCTGAGCCGACGGAGCGAACCACAGCGGATGCTCCAGTCCGCAGTAATCTCCGAACACGGCGTGCCGGGCCTGCAAACGATCGTAAATGGGAGTCGTGCGCAGCGGCCGCGCGGCGCTCAGCTCTTCGTTGGGAAAACGGATCCGGAAGCGCCGGGAATAGTTCTCGCGCACCTTGGCGTTGGTGTAAGCGAGCGTTGCCCAGTCGCCGTACCGCGAGACATCCATGGCCCACACGTCCGCGCCCGGATCCCCGTCCACCATCCAGTGCGACAGCGCCAGGCCGACACCTCCGCCCTGACTGAACCCCGCCATGACCCCGCAGGCGACCCAGTAGTTGCGCAGACCCCGGATCGGTCCGACGAGCGGGTTGCCGTCCGGCGCGAAGGTGAACGGCCCGTTGACGACCTTGCGGATGCCGGCATCGGCGAGCACCGGAAAGTGCTCGAAGCCAACCTCGAGGCTGGGCGCGATCCGCTCCAGGTCATTCGGCAGCAGGTTCTGGCCGAAGTCCCAGGGGGTCTGGACCGGGGACCACGGCACACCGGCACGCTCGTACGTCCCCATGAGCATCGCCCCGCGCTCCTCGCGCAGATAGATCTCGCCCTCGAAATCGATGCAGTGCAACTGCTCCTTCTGCCCCTCGAGCGCCGCGATCTTCTCCGTGATGAGGTACTGATGCTCCATGGCCAGCACAGGCAGCTCGAGGCCGACCATGCGGCCGACCTCCCGAGCCCACAACCCGCCCGCGTTGACGACGTGCTCTGCGTGAACGTTGCCGTGATCGGTTATGACATCCCACGTACCATCGGGACGTTGCTTGAGGTCCACGACCCGGGTCTTGCGCACGACCTCCGCACCCCCCAGCTGCGCCGATTTCGCATAGGCGTGTGTCACACCGTAGGGGTCCACGTGTCCCTCGATCGGGTCGTACATGCCCCCGACGAAGTGCTTCCGGTCCATCAGGGGAAACATCTTCGCCGCCTCTTCGCTCGAGATCAGCTCGAGGTCCATACCCAGATACCGGCCGCGTGCCTTGGTCATCCGCAGCCAATCCATGCGCTCACGCGTCCCGGCGAGCATGACTCCGCCGGTGATGTGCATGCCGCACGACTGGCCGGAGATCCGCTCCAGCTCCTTGTACAGATTGATGGTGTACTGCTGGAGCTTCGCGACGTTGGGGTCGCCGTTCACCGTGTGCATGCCCCCGGCGGCATGCCAGGTGGAGCCTGACGTCAGCTCATCGCGCTCGATCAGCAGCACCTCGCGCCAGCCCGCCTTCGTCAGGTGATACAGGACACTCGCCCCGACGACCCCGCCGCCGATCACCACCACCTTCGCGTCACTTCTCATTCTGCTCACTCGTTGGAAACGACCAGATGCACCGGGGACTCGATCTGCGGCACCGCCTCGGCGGCCGCCGCACGACTGCCGAACCTCTCGATCAGCCAGGAACGGAACATTCCGATCGCCGTATCGCCGAGGCCCTCGGGATGCGTGACGAGGTAGTAGCCGTACCCGTCATCCAGCGTGACGTCGAACGGCTTCACCAGCCGTCCCTGACGAACCTCATCGGCGAACAGGTTGGTATCGCAGATCGCGATTCCCTGACCGCTGAGCGCGTACTCCGCGGCCAGGACCGCCGTATCGACGACCAGTCCGCGCTCCACGTTGATGGGCCGCAGACCGGCCTGACGCACGAACTGAGTCCAGCTGTGGTGCCGGGGGAGGTCGTTGATGCGCACGTGCACCAGCTCGTTCGACTCGATGAAGGTCGCCAGGTCCTCACCGGCGTGCTTGGCCGCAATGTCCGGATGGCACAGCACGGTGGGCCGCACGGCCCACAGCAGATCGGTCACCAGGTCCGTGACCATGGGTCTCGAGTACAGCACGGCCACGTCCACATCACCGAGGGCGGGGCCGACGCGGTAGGGACTGATCAGATCGATGTCCACATCGGCGCTCGCCTGGCGGAAGTCGCGCAGGATGGGCACTGCCAGTTGCACCGCGAAGCTCGGGGGCATCTGCACGCGCAGGGTTCGCTGCGCGGGGGCACCCTCATTGCGGATGTCATCAAGCGCATATTCCAGCCGGTCAAAGGATTTCACCACTGCTGGCAGCAGGTGCTGCCCGGCCTTGGTCAGGGTGAGCGAGTGCGGGCGGCGGTCGAAGAGTTGCACCCCGATCAGCCGCTCCAGCGCGATCACGTGGCGCGACAGAGCACTTTGGGAGATCAACAGCGCATGCGCGGCGGCCGTGAAGCTGCCATGTTTCGCGACGCCTTCAAAGGCTCGCAGGGCGTTCAGGGGCAGCCAGCGCCGATCGATGGATTTCTTGCTCATGGGTCTCCCGCCCGCAGCACCCTCCGGCGGGTGGCCACGACCGATTCTAGCGTGGCCGGCTGGCGGCCCCGCCGGCTATCCGATGCCTTTTTTCGATGCAGGTAGCCAATTTCTCGGCTTTGAGCGCCCGGGCATCTATGAAAGTCTGCGTCCGAGCGGCCCACCGCGGCCACGGGCGCGGCCGGCCGCGCTCCATCCCCGATGGACGAGCACGCTATGAATGCTGCCCCGGCTGCCCTCGCCACTTCCGCGCTGATCCATCGGATCGCCTCGATCCGCATCTCTCAGCACCGTCTGCCGTTCGAGCCCGCCTTCCACCCCAGCTGGGACACCCGGCCACGCACCCACTTCGACGCGACCATCGTCCGGGTGATGACGGATACGGGGATCGCCGGCTACGGGTCCGGTGACCTCATGGTCGGCTTCCACGGTCACGAGAACCTGTTCATCGGACAGGATGCGCTGGCCGTGGAGCGGCACTATCGGACACTCGCGAACATCGACTTCCACTATGGACGCTGCTGGCCGCTCGATCTGGCCCTGTGGGACCTCGCCGGCAAGATCACCGGTCAGCCCTGCTGGAAATTGTTGGGCGGCCTGTCGTCCCGGGTCCGGGCCTATGCCTCATCCGGCACGCTGCGCGATCCAGGAGCGCTTGCCGAGGCCGCCGAGCGCTATCGCGCGCACGGCTTCCGCGCGCTGAAGCTGCGGTTTCACCGCGATGACTGGCGCGATGATCTCAAAGCGCTCGAGGCGGTCCGCGCGCAAGTGGGGTCGCGGCTGACGCTCCTGGTCGACTGCAACCAGGGGTGGCGACAGCCCTGGGACACCGCGGCCCCGTGGACCCTGAAGGACGCGCTCGAGGTCGCACGCGAGTTGGAGAGACTGGACGTGTACTGGATGGAGGAGCCGCTGCATCGTGGCGACAAGGACGGCATGCGCGCCTTGCGCGAAGCGACTGAAGTCAGAATTGCGGCTGGAGAGATGACCCGCCAGGCGCATGAGCTTCGCGACCTGGTCGTCGGGGGATGTGTCGATGTGCTGCAGCCGGATGCGGCTCTCGTCGGCGGCATTACCGGTCTGCGCCGCGCCGCACTCATGGCGCAGGAGCATAACCTGATCTTCACGCCCCACACGTGGACCAACGGCATGGGCGTCACCGCCAACACGCACCTGGTGGCCGGCCTGTGTCACGCCCCATTCATCGAGTACCCGTATGACCCACCGGAATGGGATCTCGACCGTCGCGACTACATGATGCAGCGGCCGCTCGAGGTTGATCGCGACGGGTGGCTGAATCTCACCGACGCTCCGGGCATGGGCTACGAGCTCGATGAGGCGCGGCTGGCGCGCACGCTGCTCAGCTGACGGGAGTTCCCAATACCTGCCTGAGCGGCTCGAGCCACGGCTCGAAGTTGCGCCACTGGTCCAAGCCTTCCCGGTAGATGGGCTGGCGCACCTGCTCGGAGCTTGCCGTGCGTACGCTGCGTTCAGTGCGGTAGAACTCCAGGCACCCCGGCTCGAAGTCCAGCTCGCAGAACTCCAGCAGCCGCCTCACGTTGCCTTCCAGGTCGGCCACGACCTCTTCGTGCTGCACGCGCAGGACACGCCCTGGCAGAGCCTCGTCCCAGTGCGCCATCAGCTCTATGTACGTTCGGTAGTAACGCCCGATGTCCTCCAGGCTGTAGGTAAACTCCTGGCCGTTGGCGAACAGCTGCTTGAAATTGCTGAAGCAGCAGGCCATCGGCTCGCGGCGCGCATCGATGATCTTCGCGTTGGGCAGGATCAGATGGATCAGGCCCAGATGGCGAAAATTGTTGGGCATCTTGTCGATGAACAGCGGTTTGCCCGTGCGATAGATCTTCGTGTTGGCAAGGTACTCGTCTCCAAACTGCGCGGCCTGATCGGCGGACAGTTGCGTCAGTGCCTGAGGATACCGAGGCTCGTCTGCGTAATTCTCACGCCCGCTGAGGCGGTGGACCAGGCGCGGAATCTCCGCAAGCTCCATGGTCCCCTCGACCCGGGAGTGAGAGGCCAGTATCTGCTCGATGAGCGTCGAGCCCGAGCGCGGCAGGCCGATGATGAAGATCGGATCGCGTGCAGTGGAGCCCCACCCTTGCCGGGAAGCGAAGAATTCGCGCGTGCAGATCTGCTTCTGCAGGCGCGTATTGCGCTCGATGGGCTCTGCTCGATAGCGGATCTCCGACTTCTTCAGCGCATTCCCACGTTCGTAGTAAGCGAAGGATGCCGCGTAGTCGCCCCGGTCCTCGAGCGCCTTGCCCAAGGCGAAACATAGGTGATAGCGATCGGCCTGCTGCGTCCGGGGATTGCCCTCCTCGGCCCGCATCTGCTCGATCTCGTCGTCCGTGAATCGATAGGTCTTGAGATTGGCGAGGCTCCAGTAGGCATCACCGTAGTTCCGGCGCGCTGCCGCGGAGGCTCGATACTCCTCCACCGCTTCCATCGGCCTGCCAAGCGTCTTCAACGAGTGCGCGATCGAGAGATGCACTTCGGCGGGCTGGCCCGAGCCCGGCAGCAGCTCCTGATAGAGCCTCAGCGCTCGCTCGTGGTCACCGAGCCCTACGACCGCGTTGGCGTAGGTCGTGCGGAACTGCCGGTTGTCCGGCTGCCGCCGCAGGAGCTTGTCGAGCTCCTCGATGGCCTGGACGGGCTTGTATCTTCGCAGCAGAGTCGTCGCATAGTCGTGGCGCGCGGCGTCGTAGTCGGGGGCGAGACGCAATACCGCCTCCAGCAGAATCTCTGCATCATCGAGGACATCGACCTCCATCCCGATCCGCGCGAGCAGACGCATGGCCTCGATGTTGTCACCATGCTTCAGAAGAAAACCCCGTATGAGCTGCTCCGCGAGCGCTACCTCGCCGTCGGCGAACATCGCGTTCGCCGTGACGACCTCGGCCGGCAAGCGGCCCAAGGTGTCAACGTGGGCGCCGGCAGTCTCGGCGTCCTTCATGTTGCCGGTGAGCCGATACAGGGCTTGTAGCGTGCGCCAGCTGGCCGGGAGGGCAGGGTTGAGGTTCACCGCCTGCAGAAACGCCTCGATGGCATGCGGCGCATCCCGAAGGGCCACGTAGCAGTGGCCACGCTCCTGGTAGAGCCGGCTAAAACCCGGATGCAGCTCCTGCAGCTCCGCGAGGGTCGCCAGCGCCTCGGGGATTCTGTGCAGGTAGCGCTGGCAGACGGCCGTCATGTACAGCACGTCCCGGTTCTCGGGCACCCGGCGGGCCAGGGACGCCACCGCCCCGAGCGCGGGCTCGAACTGGTTCGCCTCCATGAGCCCACGGATACGGGCTACTTCGCTCTCGACCGAAGGCTCGTGGGTGCTTGCGCTCGCTGACTGCATTGCTCGATCGGGGGCGGACTGTTCCGCCCCCGATTCTACCGTCCCACCTGCCCCAGTGTCGGCTCGTCCGAAAGACCGTTACGGCGAGAACTTATAGCCCACCTGCACGCCCAGGACTCGCGGCCGGGTCGG
>DASTDD010000062.1:0-3237 GCA_035710545.1 Steroidobacteraceae bacterium | reverse complement strand
CCCGTAGTTCACATCCAGCCACTCGGCCGCGGTGATGAACATGCCGCAGTCGCCTCGCCTCGCATTGAGTGCCGTGGCCACGAAGAAATATACGTGCAGACCCGCCAGGCGACTCGCTTGGACTCCCAACGCGTGGGCCTTCTTCACAAGCCAGTCCTTCCAGTGACCGCGGATCAAGTGATGTCGCACGTATGGAGGGTTACCCACGAACAGGGACTGCAGATCCGCGCGCAGATTCACGCGCCGGTAGTCCGCGCTCACGATCGTTGATCGCGACGCAGCGCCGGCTGCAGCCAGATTGGCGCGGGCGATCAACGCTGCCAGCGGGTCAAACTCGACTCCCACGAGCGTGGCAGCCGGGAATACCTTGGCGGCACGCAGCAGGAAGCGGCCTGAGCCTGCACCCGGGTCCACTATGCGTTGCGGACTCGCCTGCGCGCGGGCCGATTCCAGCATGGCGTGTACGATCGCTTCCGGCGTGTAGGTCGTGCCAGTACAGCGGCGCACCGACCGGGTCCGCAGCGCGACGAAAGCGCTTCCCAGCGGATCCTCACCCATTCGTATGCGCTCGCGCAGTCGGGCAATGACCCGGCCATCGGTCTTGCGGTACGAGGCGGCCTTTGCGAGAGTGTCCTCGCGCCTCGACCAGCCAGCGACCTCACGCGCACCCAGCGCCAGCGAGGCGCTGATCAGCTCGGATCGGGACAGGGGCGCCTCCTCGGCGGATGGCGACACAGCACTCGCCGGGTCGCTGCGGCTCATCCCCGGCCCACCAGGGCTGCTTGCGGCAACTCTCCCGCCATGCCCAACGCCCGGGTGATGAACAGGCGCTTGATCTCCTGGCTGCGATTCACGAATCCAAGTCCGCGCTGTGCGATCCTGGAAAGGGGCCCCGTGCCATGAGCGAGAAACCGGTCAAAGGCCAGGATCGCAGCGTTCATCACGGCAACTTCGCTCTTGCGCCATCGCTCATACCGGCGCAGAAGCCGAAGTGCGCCCGGATCCTCGCGCTGCCGTGCGCCTTCGAGGATGAGCTGTGCAAGCGCTGCTGCATCCATCAGTCCGAGATTGACACCCTGGCCGGCCAGCGGGTGCACGACGTGTGCCGCATCTCCCACCAGTGCACACCGTCGCGCCACATAGCGATGCGCCGCGAGGCCCTTGAGTGGAAAGGACGCGCGCTCGCTTGCGAGGCGGGTGGTGCCCAGCGCATGGTCGGAGGCTCGATCGAGCTCCGCCTCGAAATCCGCTGTGGGACGGGCAAGCAGTGCCGCAGCCAGATCGTTGTCCGCGGACCAGACTATTGAGCTGTTGCCGTCGGCAAGTGGCAGAAACGCCAGCGTCCCATCGCGCATGAACCGTTGCCAGGCGGTGTCTTGATGCGGACGCTCCGTGACAACAGTTGCGACGATGGCCCGCTGCTGATAGTCGGTCATATCCGCGGTGAGGCCGACGAGATCGCGCACGGCCGAATGAGAGCCATCGGCTCCAACGACGAGCCTCGCTGACAGCTTGCCAGCTTCGGTCGTCACTTCGACGCAGTCTTCCCCAACGTGTACCGACTGCACCCCCACCGGTTCGACGCGCCCCCCGTCCGCGACCAATGACTCGAGAAGCGCCGCCTGCACGAGCCGATTCTCGGCAATGTGTCCCAGATTGGGCTCGCGTGCCTCCGCCGCATCGAAGACCAGCACATCGGCGCTGACAGGGGAGATGCTCTCGTGCCAGACCCGCATCCGTTCGTACGCCGTGACCCGGGATCCTTGGATACGCGACCAGGCGCCGGCCGCGTTCAGAATGTGCTCGCTCGCCCGGGAAATAGCGACGACGCGCGGGTCGAGCGCGGAGCCCGCTTGGGGCAACCCGGGGCGACTGGGCTCGAGAACCATCACGCTCAAAGGGGTGGGACTGGAGCCCGAGCCACGCACCAATAGCGCTGCGACACAGGCGCCAACCGGACCGCCTCCGACTACCAGCACATCTACGGTTGACATCATGAGCGTCCACCCGGCTGCCGGATCGGTAGTCCACGCGCAAGCCGGGGCGTCGGTCCGGCGAATCCTGCACTCACCCGCGCCAGCGCACCCTTCGCCGCCGGTGTCAGATCGAACAACAGCAAGCCCAGGTTGCGTAACAGGCCGACTCCCGGGCGCGTGCTGCCGAATAGCCGGACCAGACCGTCCGTGAAGCGCACGACACCATCGCGGTCTCCCGAGCGCCAGCGTGCAAACTGATCCAGCAGCGCCGCACTGCCAGGATCAACCTTCGCGCCCGTGGCGCTGTGCGGGGTCACGAGCGTCTCCGCCAGCATGGCTGCATCGCGCAGCCCGAGGTTGAACCCCTGGCCCGCCACGGGGTGCAAGGCTTGTGCGGCATTGCCGATCAGCACCGTGCGGAGCCCCACAGGCCGTGCGGCCCGTGTCAGGCGCAGTGGATACGACGCCCGCTTACCGGCCCGAACGAACCGGCCAGCCCGCCAGCCGAACCGCTGCTGCAGCTCGAGAAGAAAGCGGGCATCGTCGAGCGCCAGGACCTGTTTCGCCCATCCAGGCTCGCACGCCCAGATCGCCGCGTAGCTGCCATCGCGCAGCGGCAGCACGGCGAGAGGGCCCGAAGGAGTGAAACGCTCGTAGGCGGTCCCATCATGCGCCCGGTCGGCACCTACATTGGCCACGATCGCAACCTGTTCATATTCTTCGATGAGCGCATCGATCGCGGCCGCGTCGCGCACGATCGAGTGCGCACCGTCCGCGGCAACCACCAGCCGCGCCCGCACCTGCTCGACCGAGCCGGAATCATCCTGCACGGTGAACCGGACATCCGCCGGCGCGATTTGCAGATCTCCGGGCCTCGCCGGCACCCGCAGGCGGACATCGCCGCAATGCTCGAGCGCTTGCCACAGTGCGGCACCGATGACGCGATTGGGAACGACATACCCGAAGGCATCGATGCCGTGCTCATCGGCCCGCAGGCGCGCAAATCCGAACCGCCCGGCATCGGAGACGTGAATGGTCCGGATCGCTGCGGCCTCGGGTGCAATCCGATCCCAGATGCCGAGCCCCTCGAAGATGCGGCGGCTTGCATTCCCCAGAGCAGTGGTGCGCTCGTCGAAACTCGGTTGCGCCCTGGACCCGGGCGCCACGCTCTCGACCAGTATCGTGCTGAGGCCGGAGCCAGCGAGTGCGAGCGCGAAACTGGCTCCCACCATGCCGCCGCCGACGATCGCCACATCGACCT
>DASTDD010000061.1:0-9184 GCA_035710545.1 Steroidobacteraceae bacterium | reverse complement strand
TGTGTCCTCCTGGGTCGCATTGCCGTCGGCGACTGGTTCACCGTGCTCATCGGACTCCTCGCTCTGCTGGCGCTCATCCGCTGGCGGATTGCCAATCCCCTTCTGATGGCCGTGACCGCCGCCGCCGGCCTGGTTGCCTTTCCGCTGATCCAACCTGCCTGGGTGATGGTGAAATGATCGTACTGCGGCTTCTCGTCGCACTGTGCATCACCTCGCAGGCGAGCGCGGCGGTCCCTGCCACCCTCGAACTGGAGGGGAAAGTTCCACTCGGCGATGTGCGGGGCCGGATCGATCATCTGGCGATCGATGTGGGTCGCCAGCGACTGTATGTGGCAGAGCTCGGCAATGACAGCGTCGGGGTGCTGGACCTGAAGGCGCGCAAGATGATCCGGACGCTCGCGGGGTTCAAGGCACCGCAGGGGATCGGTTATGTGCCCTCCAGCGACGACGTCTACATCGCGAATGCGGGAGACGGGTCCGTGCGAATCTTTCACGGCGAGGATCTGACACCGGCGGGACAGATCGCACTCGGCGAGGACGCTGACAACGTCCGCGTTGACGATGCGCATCATCGGGTCTACATCGGATACGGCGACGGGGCCCTTGCGGTGATCAACCCCTCGAGCCGGAAGAAGATTGCCGACATTGCGCTGCCGGCTCACCCGGAGAGCTTCCAGATCGAGTCTTCCGGGAGTCAGCTGCTGGTCAACGTACCCGATGCCCGGGAGATTGCTGTCGTGGATGCTGCGGCGCTGAGGCAGGTAGCGACCTGGCCTGCAGGCGAGCTGCGGGCGAACTTTCCCCTGGCGCTGGATCAGTCCAGGGGTCGGGCGCTGGTGGTCTTCCGCCATCCCGCCACATTGGGAGTCTATCGCCTGTCTGACGGCAAACGCCTCAATACGACAGACACCTGCGGGGATGCCGACGATGTGTTCTTTGACGGTGATCGCAGTCGTATCTATGTGAGTTGCGGCGAGGGGTTCCTCGATGTGCTGATGGCGCGCGACGACCACTACGAGCGGCTGGACCGGATTGCGACCTCTGCCGGCGCTCGCACGTCCTTCTTCGTTCCTCAGCTCGGCCAATTCCTGCTGGCCGTCCGCGCCTCCGGCTCGAATCCGGCGTCCATCTGGATTTTCGCGGTCCGCTAGGGGCTGATGTCATGGCATCGCCATCGGACTCGCTCGCACGCCCGCCGTTGTGGCACCTCTACGTTCCAAAGCTGATCACGGTTCTGCGTCGTGGCTATGGGGTCGATGATTTCCGCCGCGATCTGGTTTCTGGGCTTACCGTCGCGGTCGTCGCGCTGCCCCTCGCCATGGCCCTGGCAATGGCCTCCGGCACGACACCGGAGAAGGGATTGCACACCGCGATCATCGCCGGCCTGCTGATCTCGGCGCTGGGCGGATCCCGAGTGCAGATTGGCGGCCCGACGGCGGCCTTCATTCCCGTGGTGTTCAACATCATCGACCGGTTCGGGTATGGCGGCCTGGTCCTGTGCACGCTGCTTGCGGGGCTGATGTTGCTTGCCGCCGGAGTGCTGCGGCTCGGGACGCTGATGAAGTACATGCCGCAGCCCGTCATCACCGGATTCACGGCCGGGATTGCGGTCAGCATCTTCCTCAGCCAGGTGAAGGATCTGCTGGGGTTGCGAATGGGGCCGGTGCCCGCCGAGTTCTTTGCGCGCGTCGGTACCTACGCCCACCACCTGGCGGATTTCAACATCACGGCCGTTGGCCTTGCCTGCGGGAGTCTGGTCATGATCGTGGCGCTGCGTCGGTGGCGCCCGGCGTGGCCCGGTTTTCTGATTGCAGTCGCGCTCAGCACGCTGCTCTGTGCGGCCGCCGTACTCCCTGTGGAGACAATAGGCTCCCGGTTCGGAGGCATCCCGGCGCAGCTGCCGCACTTTGCTCTGCCGCACATACCTCTGGAGCGTACGCGAGAGCTCTTCCCGAGCTCGTTCACCATTGCCTTCCTGGCCGGCGTCGAGTCGCTGCTTTCGGCGGTGGTGGCCGACGGCATGATCGGTGGACGACATCGTTCAAACTGCGAGCTCGTGGCCCAGGGGACGGCCAACATCGCCTCCGCGCTGTTCGGCGGCCTTCCGGCGACGGGCGCGCTGGCGCGCACGGCGACCAACGTGCGCTCCGGCGCGCGCTCACCGGTTTCCGGGATGCTGCACGCCCTGTTCCTGCTCGGGTTCATGCTCGTGCTGGCGCCCTGGATGAGTTACATCCCGCTGGTCGCCCTCGCGGCCGTGCTGCTGGTGGTTGCTTGGAACATGGCGGAGATCGACAGCTTCCGGAGCCTGCTGCAGGGCCCCGTCGGCGATCGAGTGGTCCTGCTGCTGACCTTCGCGCTGACGGTCATGTTCGATCTGACCGTGGCGATCGAGGTCGGCCTGGTCCTCGCCGCCTTCCTGTTCATGCATCGCATGAGCGAGGTGGTGGCGCTGCGATCGGATGTCTCGCTGCTCGAGGAAGATGCCGACGATTTCGGTCGCGCCCCCGAGCCCAGCCAGCGGGCCCAGCTGCCGGCCGGAGTCGAGGCGTACCAGGTCTCCGGGCCGTTGTTCTTCGCCGTGGCGAATCGACTGGATGAGGCGCTGAATCAGTTTCCCCGGCCGCCGCGAGTGTTCATCCTGCGCATGCGCCTGGTCCCCCTGATCGACCCGAGTGGTGTAGCGGCTCTGCGCCAGCTCGTGCGGCGCTGCATGCGCTCCGGCACGGGAGTCATTCTCTCCGGCCTGCCCGAGCAGCCGCGGCAGATCCTCTCGCAGATGGGAGTGCGGCCCGATGGGCAGCATCTACGATTCGCCGAAAACTTCGCCCAGGCGCTCACGATGGCCGCGGGGGAGGAGCCGACCGCAGCTTCTGCGGCAGATCGTCAGATACACTGACGCCCGGGTCTGCAGGCGTAAAGGCGGTTCCATGAACGGCACCTATCTGCGCTTCTACATGCATGAGAATGTCAGGCACCGTCATCAGCTTCTCTACGAGTGGCTATTGAAGCACGCCCAGCGGCTCGGCGTGCACGGCGGGTCGGCGTTCCGCGCGATCGAGGGCTTCGGGCGACATGGTGTGCTGCACGCCCAGCATTTCTTCGAGCTGGCTGGCGAGATGACCGTGGAGGTCGAGTTCATCCTGACGGATGAAATGGCCGACCAGCTCCTCGAGAGCCTGCGAGGCGAAAGCGTGAGCCTGCTGTATGCGCGCACCCCTGCGGAGTTTGGGGTCATCGGCGCGGGCTCGGGCCGGCCGGAGGGCTAGCGAGCGGACTCGGCCCCGTCGGTTGACCTGCAACCGGGCCCACAGCCCCTGCGGGCTGCCTTGCTCGAGCGATGACGCGTAGCGTCCGGCACCGGGCGTGCGGGTGGCGGCGTCCACCAGGCCGTTGCAGTCGAGCCCGACACGGAGGCCGACACGCGCTGCTCCGGGGCGGATCGGGCTTCCAGAGCTGCCCGGATCTGCCTCGGAAGCATGACCGCAGCCAGCATCGTGGCAGCGAAGAGAATGGCGAGGGTCGCCAGCCGGATCGGCTCGCTTCGAAAACGCCTTGCTGCAACCCACGTCACGGCCTGACTCCTGACGACCCAACCGAGGCACTTGTCGAAAACGCCAGCCGCGACGTTGCGCAGCGGCCGAGCTTGACGAGCTGGGCGTGAAAATAGCCCGTGTGGTGCTGATGACCCCATTCGTAGTTATGCCTATGCAGTGCGACCCCTTGCTCAGATTCTTGACAATACTTTGCCCGCTGACAAGGGCCAACACTGGCTTACTTCCCCGGGAGCCTCGGCTAGACTCGCGCGGCCCGATGCGGGCGCCGGTTTGGAAGGGTAGCGTCATGAGCGGATGGGGTGTGCGGCCATATCTGGCCTTGCTGCTTGCGTTGCTTTCCTGCGGGGCGCTCGCCGCAACTCCTGACGCGCCGAAATCGCAGGACAAGAAGGCCGAGAGCGAGGCGGGCAAGCCGGAGAGTCACACGTTCGAGCCCTTCAAGCCCGAGCAGGTCACGAGCACCGGGAGCGTCACCGTCGGCGGGCACGCCATCTCCTACCAGGCGATCGCGGGCACCCTGATCGTCCACCCGAAGGGCTGGGATGATGTTCCGCAGGATCCCAACGCCGCGAAAAGCGGCGGTGAGGATGGCGAGACCCACAATCCAACCGCCGAAGCCTCGATGTTCTACGTGGCTTACTTCAAGAACGGCGGCGGCACGCGGCCGGTCACCTTTCTCTATAACGGTGGTCCCGGCTCGGCGACGCTCTGGTTGCACATGGGCGCCTTCGGGCCGAAGCGCATCGTCACATCGACGGATACCCACACGCCGGCAGCGCCCTACTCGCTCGTGAACAATGGGTCGAGCCTCCTCGATGCCAGCGACCTGGTCTTCATCGATGCCCCGGGCACCGGCTTCAGCCGCATCGCCGGCAAGGACAAGGAGAAGGAGTTTTACGGCGTGGACCCGGATGCCTATGCCTTCACGCAGTTCATCTCGCAGTTTCTGACCAAGTACGGACGCTGGAACTCCCCCAAGTATCTGTTCGGGGAGAGCTACGGCACGCCGCGCTCGGCGGTGGTGGCGAATTATCTCGAGTCGGACCGCTCCATCGATCTGAACGGCGTGATTCTGCTGTCGCAGATTCTGAGCTTCGATCTGAGTCCCGATGGCCCGACGAGCAATCCGGGCGTCGAGCTGCCCTATGAGACCTCGCTGCCCACGTACGCCGCCACCGCGTGGTACCACCACAAGCTGCCCGCGGAGCACCAGGACCTGGAGGCGTTCCTGAAGGAAGTCGAGCAGTTCGCAATGGGCGACTACGCGCACGCACTGGCGGCCGGCTCGGATCTCAGCGCGAACGACCGCTCGGCAATCGCGGCCAGGCTTCATGAGTACACCGGGCTGCCGGTTGACTACATCATGCGCGCCGACCTGCGCATCGACGGCGGCGAGTTCCGCCAGACCCTGCAGGGAGAGGGCAACCTGACCACGGGCCGACTCGACAGCCGCTTCTCCGGTCCGGATATCGACCCGCTCAGTCAGCGAGCCGAGTACGACCCCCAGTCCGCCGGAATCGGCTCGGCCTACGTGTCAGCCTTCAACGAGTATGCGCGCCAGGAGCTGCATTTCGGCGCGGATGAGATCTTCCACCCGAGCATTCGCACTTTCCGCACCTGGAACTTCTCTCATCAACAGCCCGGTCAGAACGTAGCACCCTCCTCCACCCGCCAGGGCACCAACGTGATGGCCGATCTGGCGAATGCCATGAAGCTCAACCCGAACCTCAAGGTGCAACTGAATGGCGGCTATTTCGATCTCGCCACGCCCTTCTACCAGGGCATCTACGAGATGCACCATCTGCCGATCCCGCAGAAGCTGCAATCCAACATCGAGTACCACTTCTACGAATCGGGGCACATGGTGTACGCAAAGGACGCCTCCCTGAAGCAGCTTCACGACAACGTCGCGGATTTCATTCGCCGCACCAGCAACCCGGGCGCCGCAGGCCGCTGAGCCGGCGGGACGAGCTTGCCCGAAACCGGCTGCCGCGCCCGAGCGTGGCAGCCGCCTGCGTCGTCCCCCATACTACCTGCCTACAAGAATCATCCAGGGGGTCGTATGAGCACACCTTCGGCAGTTCTGGGAGCGGCGGGTCGCGAGGAGACAGGCGCCCGGTCGAGGCAGCGCGGCGAGCGCAATTTCTGGGGCGGTCTCGCTCTGGCCATGGCCGCCGCCGCCTTCGTCGGCTTCGCTCCCTCTTACTATCTCAAGGCGCATTTCGCACAGGGCCCGGTGCTCACGCCGCTCCTGCATCTGCACGGCGCCGCGATGAGCGGCTGGATCGCTCTGCTGATCATCCAGACCTCGCTCATCCGGACACACCATGTCGCCTGGCACCGCCGGCTGGGCGTCGCGGGCGTGATCTACGCCACGCTGCTCATGATTCTCGGCGGCGTTACCGCGATCGTGCGCGCGAAACAGGGTCTGCTCGGGCCCGGCGATCCAGGCCCCCTGGTGTTTCTGGCCATACCCCTGATGACCCTCATCGTGTTCCCCGTGCTGATGGGGGCGGCGGTGTACTACCGCCGCCGGCCGGACTATCACAAGCGACTCGTCATGATCGGCACCACGGAGTTCATCACGGCCGCGGTCGGACGATTCCCCGTCATCGGCTCGCTCGGTCCCCTGGCCTTCTTTCCCGTCACGGACCTGTTCCTGCTCGCCATCGCCATTCGGGACTGGAAGACACTCGGCAGACTTCATCCGGCAACCCGCTGGGGCGGGCTCCTCCTCATCGTGTCGCAGCCGTTGCGGCTGGTCATCAGCGGCACCCCGGCGTGGCTTGCGTTTGCGAAATGGGTGACGAGCGGGTGAGCGAGGCAAGTATTGCGTGGATATGACGGGAGACATCGGTGCATAGGAAGGAGCGTGAATGCATGGTGCCACGAGTGGTTCTGACGGGACTGCTCGCAGGGTCGGCCCTGGTGGCCGCACAGGCCGTGGCGGAGCCCGAGACGAACGCATCGGCGCGCCTCGTGCACCGATTTCTCGACGTGGAGCTCTCGCCCGATGGAAAGTGGGTGGCCTCGGTCGAAGGCGATTCACCACTGAACGGCTATTACCCCGCCGTGCGCGAGCTGGTCATCCGCCCCACACGGGGCCCGGGTCAGACCCAGGTCAGGCTGCCCTGCGGGCAGGTCGAGCAGTGCTGGCCAGGGTTTCCCACCTGGACAGCGGACAGCCGCCATCTCAGCTTCACTTTGCGCAAGCCCGGCAGCCACGCCTACTCGATCTACACCGTCGACCCCGGTGGTGGCAGCCTCACGGATCGCCTCGATTTCAGTGGCACCATCGTCGATCTGCGGTACCTGCCCGACGGACGCCTCTCGATGCTGGCCACCGCAGGCGCGAAGAAGGAAGTTGGCGCAACGGAGGCCGGAGTCGCCGTCGCCGGCGACCTCGACGAGGCCCCTGCGGAGCAACGCATCGCGATCCTGGATCAGGGCGGCCTGCAGTGGGCCTCGCCGGCCAACCTCTTCGTCTATGAATACGACTGGCGCCCCGATGGCAAGGGTTTCGTAGGCACCGCGGCGCCGGGCAACGGAGACGACAAGTGGTGGACGGCGCGCCTGTATGCATTCAGCTCAGCAAACAGCGCGCAGGTCATTCACGCTCCGGAGAACGCGCGCCAGCAGATCGCCATGCCGAAGGTGTCCAAGGATGGACGCAGCGTGGCGTTCATCGGCGGACTGATGAGCGATTTCGGCTCGACGGGCGGCGACATCTTCGTCTTGCCGATCGAGGGCGGCGCGGCCATCAACCTCACGCATGACGCACCTTATACGGCCACCTCCCTCGCCTGGGACTGCAAGGGACGTTTGATGGCCAAGCTGCTGGCAGGCGACAAATCAGAGATCGCCGACATGGGCACGGGACACGGTGAGCTCAAGCCGCATGTCCTGTGGGGCGGACAGGAGTCCATCTCGCGGCACGACGCAGGTGTCTCCTGGGCTTGCGCCTCGTCCGGCCTGACGGCCACCGCTCACGACTCCTTCGCGGCGCCACCGGAAATCGAGGTGGGAACCATCGGCCATTGGCACGAGGTTACCGCGGTAAATGCCGGCCTCACTCTGCCTGCGCACGTGCAGAGCCTGCAATGGAAGAACGAGGGCTTCGACGTGCAGGGCTGGCTTCTGCTGCCCGAGCACGGCAATGGCAAGCATCCCCTCATCACCATTATTCATGGCGGCCCGGCAGCCGCCTCCGAACCCTCCTTTCGAGGTCCGGGGCTGGACCCGATGCTGCTCGAGCGGGGTTACGCGCTGTTCTTTCCCAACCCGCGCGGCAGCTACGGCCAGGGCGAACGCTTCACCGAAGCCAATGTGCGCGACTTCGGCCACGGCGACCTTCGCGACATCCTCGCCGGAATCGACGCGGCCGAGAAGGCTGCGCCCATCGATGACACGCGCCTGGGAGTCACCGGCGGCAGTTATGGCGGCTTCATGACCATGTGGACCGTCACCCAGACCAACCGCTTCAAGGCCGCGGTGGCGGCCGCGGGCATCAGCGACTGGCTGTCCTACTACGGGGAAAACGGCATCGATGCGTGGATGATCCCGTACTTCGGCGCCTCGGCCTACGACGATCCGGCCATCTATGGCAAGTCATCGGCGATCAACTACATCCGCAATGTGCGGACCCCGACCTTCGAGTACGTGGGTGAGCGTGACATCGAGTGTCCCGCGCCCCAGACGCAGGAGTTCTGGCATGCGCTGAAGGATCTCGGGGTCCCGACTTCCATCATGATCTATCCGGGTGAAGGTCACGGTTTGCGCGACCCGGCCCATAACGCCGATGCTCTGCGCAGGACTCTCGACTGGTTCGACCGCTATCTGAAATGAGCGCGAGGCGCGACTTCACGGCCGTACGAGGCGATCGCGCCGGCGGCTGGCTCGGTCAGACCCGCTCGGAGGTCGTGGCCCGCAACGGCGTCGTCACGACCAGTCAACCTCTGGCGGCCCAGGCGGGCCTGCAGATCCTGAAACAGGGCGGCAACGCATTCGATGCAGCCGTCGCGGCGGCGGCGGTGTTGAATGTCGTGGAGCCCGCGGGCGCGGGACTCGGAGGGGATGCCTTCGCTCTCGCCTGGATCGCCCGGGAAGGAAAACTGGTTGCGCTGAATGGCAGTGGCCGTGCGCCCTCCGCTGCCACACCCGAGCGCTTCGCGCAACGCGGTCATGTGAAGCAGATGCCCCACCGGGGGATCGACGCGGTCACGATGCCCGGGGCCGTCGATGCCTGGAGCCGGCTCCTGAAACGGGCGGGCACGCTTTCGTTTCGAGAGACACTCGAGCCGGCCGCGACGCTTGCCGAGGAGGGATTCGGGGTCACGGAGCGCATCTGGGAGGACTGGAGACGGGAGGTGGACGTGCTCCGGTCCGATCCCGATAGCGCCAGGGTGTATCTGGTCGAGGGCGATGCACCGCCGCTCTACGCCACATTCCGCAATCCCGAGCTGGCACGCGCCCTCCGGGTCCTGCAGACCGGGGGGCCGGGGGTTTTCTACCAGGGGGAGATTGCGCAGGCGATCGTTGACAAGTCGCAGGCGCTCGGCGGCATCCTCACTCTCGAAGACCTCGCCGAGACGCAAGCGACTTGGGATACGCCGCTGTCCACGAGCTAC
>DASTDD010000060.1:0-13688 GCA_035710545.1 Steroidobacteraceae bacterium | reverse complement strand
AGCGACTCGATGTCGCCCACCGTGCCACCGATCTCGACCATGCACACGTCGGCCCCGTCGGCTCCAAGCTTGATGCTGCGCTTGATCTCGTCGGTGATGTGCGGAATCACCTGGACGGTCGCGCCGAGGTAGTCACCACGGCGCTCCTTGGCGATGACCCGCTCGTAGATGCGTCCGGTGGTGAAATTGCTGTTGTGCCCGGTGGTCGTGCGCACGAAGCGCTCATAGTGGCCCAGATCCAGATCGGTCTCGGTCCCGTCCTGCGTGACGAAAACCTCGCCATGCTGGAACGGGCTCATCGTGCCGGGATCGACATTGATGTACGGATCCAGCTTGACCATCGCGATCTTCAGGCCGCGGGCCTCGAGGATCGCCCCCAACGAGGCGGAAGCGATGCCCTTGCCCAGCGAGGACACGACACCACCGGTGACGAATACAAAGCGCGTCATATGTCTGCAGGGATTTCCGTCGCAAAGGAACCGGGCCATGAAGGCCGAATGAACGACGGGCGGACAAGTTACCACATCGCGGCGGCAGCCGCGACCCGAGGGCCCGGCCACCCGCCGGCTCGCACGGCCGACGATGCGCGGCCCGCAACCGGCGGATGCGCGGCCCGCAACCGGCGGAGGTGCGGCCCGCAACCGGCGGAGGTGCGGCCTGCAGCCGGCGGAGGTGCGGCTTGCAGCCGGCGGAGGTGCGGCCCGGCCGCCCCGGATGCGCGGCCCGGAGGGCCGGCGGCAGGCCCGTGTCAAAAGCGCCGCGGGCGACCCCTGATCATTTAACCGCTGGCTTCCAGTGCAGGCGGCCACGGTGCGCTGTGCCAGGCGTGGCTTGAATCGATTCGTCCAGCCACATCTCGCCGACGGCGAGCAGATTCGCGTCGGCGAAGATCAGCGGCAGATTCGCCCGGAGCGTGATCGGCAGGCGCGCCTCCTGCAGCAGGCTCTTCAGCGCGCGTCGCGGTCCGCCGCGTCGCGGCCGGATGCGCTCGCCGCCTTCGCGCCAGCGAATCATCACCGTGTCCGGCAGCGCGTCGAGATTCACAGGGCCATGCGGATCCGGCTTCAGCTCCAGCTTGCCGCGCTCACCGGGCAGCACGATGAACTGGGACGCGCGCCACGACCAGGCCGTGGGAGCCAGACGGCCGGCCCGTGGTGCGCGCGCGGAGCCGGGGTCGCGCCCGCTTGCGCCGGAGCTCATCTCAAGTGGCTGTTCCTTCGGACGGATCCAAAGTAAGTCCGCGTGACGCTGAACCAGAGTGTCGCCCCAGCGAACCATCGGATGGGCGTCGGGCCGTGCCTCGAGCAGCGGACCCGCGAGCTCATCCAGGCGGCGGGTGTCGGGGACGGGCCGGCCGGTACGCGAGATCCAGAAGCGCAAGGCATTGCGTCTCCTGTCGAGAGGCAAGGTGCGCAGGACTTGGACAGACAGCTCGGTTCCGCAGCCCGCGAGATCGGCGTCCTTGCGTGCCAGCATGTCCAGAAGCCGCTGGCCTTCGGCAGCGTGGCGAGCGCTGCGTGAGACCGCCGAGCCGACACCCTTCCAGCGTTCACGCACGAGCGGCAAGATGCGGCGTCGAAGATAGTTCCGATCCAGGCGCTCATCCGCGTTCGTGTCATCCTCGATCCACGACAGGCTGGAGCGGCGCGCCCAGTCCTGCAGTTGCGCGCGGGTACAGGGCAGCAAGGGCCGGGCGAGCCACCCGCCTCCGAATGGCGCGAGTCCCGGCATCGCCGCGAGCCCCGCGAGGCCCGCGCCGCGAAACAACTGCAGCAGCACGGTTTCGACCTGATCATCCTCATGGTGGGCGGTGAGCAGGAACTCGCCGGGAGTCAGCGTCGCGGCAAGCAGGGCGTAACGAGCTTCGCGTGCGGTCGCCTCGAGCGAGACGCCGCGGGCTCGTCCGACCTGCGCCGTGAGGCTGGCGAGCGGCACCTCGAGAGCTGCCGAAAACCGCCGACAGTGCTCGCTCCACGCGTCGGAATTCGCGTGCAGGCCGTGATTCACGTGGACGGCGCGCAGCCCCACGCCGCGTGCCCGACCGGCGACCAGCGCCGCAAGCAACACCGTCGAGTCCACACCACCGCTGAGCGCAACACACAGCCGCACCTGGGGATACCCGGGCAACAGCGCCGCCAGGCGCCGGGCGAGCCAAGTGGGCGAGAATCTTTGCGGCGGGGTGCTTATTCCGGACTCTCGGAGAATACGCCGAAAGAGGCAATCTTCGCCGAACGCGCGGCCCGCAGCTCATCGCGCGGCATGGCCTCGAGCTGCTCGAGATGACGCACGAGCGCCGCCTTCAGGCGGTGCGCCGTCTCGGCTGGATCGCGATGCGCCCCTCCGAGCGGCTCCTCGATGACCTCATCCACGAGGCCGAGCTTGGCGAGCCGGTCGGCCGTCAGATTCAGCGACTCGGCGGCTGCCTCCTTCTTGTCCTGGCTCTTCCAGAGGATGGAGGCGCAACCTTCGGGCGAGATGACCGAGTAGGTGCTGAACTGAAGCATCAGCAGCCGGTCGCAGACGCCGATCGCCAGCGCACCGCCGGATCCGCCCTCCCCCGTGACGACGGTGATGATCGGGACGCTGAGCACCGACATCTCGAACAGGTTGCGCGCGATGGCTTCGCTCTGGCCGCGCTCCTCGGCGCCGACGCCCGGATAGGCGCCCTGCGTATCGATCAGCGTCACCAGCGGCAGGCCGAAGCGCTCGGCGAGCCGCATCAACCGCAGGGCCTTGCGGTAGCCCTCCGGCTTGGGCATTCCGTAATTGCGCCGCACGCGCTCCTTCGTGTCGCGGCCCTTCTGGTGGCCGATAATCATCACCGCGCGATCGTCGAGGCGCGCCAGCCCGCCCACGATCGCGAGATCGTCGGAGAACATCCGATCCCCATGCAGCTCGTTGAACTCACTGAAGATTGAGGTCACGTAGTCGAGCGTGTAGGGCCGGTGTGGATGGCGCGCCAGCTGCGTGATCTGCCAGGGCGTCAGGTTGGCGAAGATGCTGGTGGTGAGCTGCTGGCTCTTGGCCTGCAGGCGGTTGATCTCATCGAGAATGTTGACCTCGCTTTCCGAGGTCACGTGCCGGAGCTCCTCGATCTTCGCTTCGAGCTCGGCGATCGGCTGTTCGAAATCCAGAAAGGCAACGGCCATGCAGGGTACCGGACGGGGCTGTGGCGGCGAGGTTACGGGAGCGGCGGCTCGGGAGCAAACCGGAAGGCCAGCCGCGCCAGTGCGGCGCGGCCGGCTGCGACAGCCGGCCTCAGGAACGCTGCCAGCGCCTCGAATGCAGCCTCATCGACCATCCGCGCTGACCGTGGGCGGCGCGCTCGCTCCGTTGGAGGCAAGGCCGTAGACAACTTCCACGCCACCGCGGCCGACCAGCGCTTCGAGCTTTTCGAGGAGCTCGCGGCTGGCGCGGACCGTCCACTCGGGTCCCAGTGTCAGCGCACCGCTGGCGCTCGAGCCGCGGTACTCGACCGTGACCGGACAGGGGCCGCCACGCCAGGGCGAAAGAATCTCTCCGAGCCGCGCGAGCAGCACGGCGCAATCGGCTTGTGCGGGCAACCTGACGATGACGCGCCGCGCCTGCTGCTCACGCACCTTGTCCAGCTCCGTGATCCGGCGCGCGGACAGACGCCAGGAATCACCGAACTCATCGAAACGCAACATGCCTTCGACCAGAACCAACGCGTCCTTGCTCAGCAGCTCCCGATGCCGCTGGAACACCTCCTCGAACAGCGTGACCTCGAGCCGGCCCGTGCGATCGTCCAGTCTCAGAATGACGCGCGGTCCGCGCTTCTTCACCTCATCGATGAGTCCGGCGACCGTGACCGCCCGTCCACCCGTGAACCGGCCGGGCTCCATCGGCCGATCGCTCACCAGGTCGCCGATCCGATGCGAGATCAGCTGCGCGAGGCCGGCCTCGAACTGACTGATCGGATGGCCGGTCAGATACAACCCCAGCGTCTCGCGCTCGCCAGCCAGCCGCACCGCCTCGCTCCACTCCGGGGGATCCGCCCTGCGCGGCGCGGCGGGACGCACCGCACGGTCATCGCTCACCAGCCCGAACAGGTCGTTCTGGCCAGCCTCGTGGGCGCGCGAATTCTGATCCCCGAGCTGCATCGCCGCGGGCAGGCGCTGCATCAGCGTGGCGCGATTGGCACCAAGAGCATCCAGGCTCCCGGAGCGAAGGAGCGCTTCCAGCACGCGCCGGTTGACTTTCTGCAGATCCAGCCGGCGGCACAGATCCTCGATGCTCTTGTAGGGACCGCGCGCTTCACGCTCGGCTATCAGTGCATCGACGGCTCCCCGGCCCACGCCGCGCACGGCCCCCAGACCGTAACGAATGGTGCGCTCGGCACCCACCGCGAACTCGTAGCTCGAATGATTGACATCGGGAGGCTTCACCTGCAGCCCGATATCGGCGCATTCCATGATGAGCGTGACGACCTTGTCGGTATGGTCCATGTCGGCAGACAGCACCGCCGCCATGAACGCAGCCGGATAGTGTGCCTTCAGATAGGCCGTCTGATAGGAAAGCAGCGCGTAGGCGGCCGAGTGCGACTTGTTGAATCCGTAGCCGGCGAACTTTTCCATCAGGTCGAAGATGTGCGCCGCCAGGGGCGGGTCCACCGCGCGCGCCACCGCCCCGTCCACGAACACGGACCGCTGCTTGGCCATCTCCTCGGGTTTCTTCTTGCCCATCGCGCGCCGCAGCAGGTCTGCCCCGCCGAGCGTGTAGCCGGCCAGCACCTGTGCGATCTGCATCACCTGCTCCTGGTAGAGGATGACGCCGTAGGTGGGCTCCATGATGGTCTTCAGGCTGGGATGCAGGTAGTCGATCGGTCCGTCACTGCGCCCGTGCTTGCGGCTGATGAAATCGTCCACCATGCCCGACTGCAACGGGCCGGGGCGGAACAGCGCCACGAGGGCGACGATGTCCTCGAAGCGATCCGGCTGCAGCCGCCGCACCAGATCCTTCATGCCGCGCGACTCGAGCTGGAAGACAGCGGTCGTGCTGCACGCCTTGAGCAGGGCGAAGGTCCGGGCGTCATCCATCGGCAGCCTGCTCACATCCAGAGGCGCTTCACCCTGCTGGCCCCGCAGGCGATTGATGGTGGCGACCGCTGAGTGGATGATCGTGAGAGTGCGCAAGCCGAGGAAGTCAAACTTCACCAGTCCGGCAGCCTCGACGTCGTCCTTGTCGAACTGGGTGACGACGTTGCCACCCGCCTCATCGCAATAGAGCGGCGCGAAGTCCGTGAGCACGGACGGTGCAATCACGACGCCGCCAGCGTGCATGCCGGCATTGCGTGTGAGGCCCTCGAGAGAGCGGGCAAGGTCGATCAGATTGCGGACCTCTTCTTCGCTGTCGTACAGGCGCTTGAGCTCGGGCTCCTTGGCGAGCGCGTCCTCGAGGGTGATGCCGAGCTCGAACGGGATCAGCTTGGCGATCTTGTCGACGTAGCCGTAGCTCATCCCGAGCACGCGCCCGACATCCCGCACAACCGCCTTGGCCGCCATGGTTCCGTAGGTGATGATCTGCGAGACGCGCTCCCGGCCGTACTTCTGCGCGACGTAGTCGATCACCCGGTCGCGCCCTTCCATGCAGAAGTCCACGTCGAAGTCGGGCATCGACACCCGCTCGGGGTTGAGGAAGCGCTCGAACAGCAGATCGTGCTGGATGGGATCCAGGTCCGTGATCCCGAGACTGTAGGCCACCAGGGAGCCGGCTCCCGAGCCGCGTCCCGGACCGACCGGAATGTGGTTCTCGCGCGCCCAGCGGATGAAGTCCGCGACGATCAGGAAGTACCCGGCGAAGCCCATCTGGCAGATGACATCGAGCTCGAGCCGCAGCCGCTCGTGGTAGACCGGAATCGCCGCGGCCGCGGGCAGCGCGGCGAGGCGCTCTGACAGCCCGCGCGCAGCCTCCTCGCGCACGAACTGTTCGGTCGTGAGGCCCGCCGGCACCGGATACTGCGGCAGGCGCGCCTCACCCAGCTTCAGCACGAGGCTGCAGCGCTGCGCAATCCCGACCGTGTTGGCCAGTGCTTCGGGCACGTCGGAGAAAAGCGAAGCCATCTCCTGCGGGGTACGCAGATATTGCTGAGCGGTATAACGACGCTGGCGCCCGGAATCGGCCAGCAGCGCGCCGTCATGGATGCAGACGCGCGCCTCGTGCGACTCGAAATCATCGCGTCGCAGAAACCGTACGTCGTTCGTGGCGACGAGCGGAATCGAGCGGCGGCTCGCGAGAGAGACCGCGGCGGCAATGTAGCTCTCCTCGTCCGGGCGTCCCAGTCGCTGTAACTCGATGTAGAAGCGATCACCGAAGAGCGCGAGCCAGCGATCGAGCGCCTGCTCCGCATCGCGCTCGCGGGCATTGACCAACGCACGCCCGACGTCTCCCTCCGTGGCACACGACAGAGCCAGCAATCCCTGCACATTCTCCCGGGTCAGCCAGCGCGGATCCACGCAAGGCATGCCCCGGACCTGACCATCGAGATAGGCCCGGCTGACCAGGCTCGTCACATTGTGATAGCCGGTCTGCGACTGGCACAGGAGCGTCAGGCGAGTCCCCGGCTGGCGCTCGCCCGCCTCGCGCAACAGCAGGTCCACGCCGATGAGCGGCTTGACTCCGCGCGCGAGCGCTGCCCGGTAGAACTTCACCATCGCGAACAGATTGCTCTGGTCGGTCAGCGCGACCGCGGGCATGCCGGCAGCGGCCACGGCATCGATGAGCTCCGGGACGCGCACGACGCTGTCGATCAGCGAATACTCCGTGTGCAACCGCAGATGGACGAAGCCCTGGGCCATCGCGATCATTCCAGCAAGCCGCTCAGCGCCGTCAGATGCTCCCTGATCGGCTGAAAGGACCTGCGGTGCAGCGGGGTCGGCTGTTGACGCGAGAGCGCCTCCAGGTGCGCCGGGGTCCCGTATCCCTTGTGCACGGCGAGATCGAAGCCCGGGTAGCACGCATCGAGCCTCTCCATCATTGCGTCGCGGCAGGTCTTCGCAAGAATGGATGCCGCGCTGATCGCCGCGACGCATGCATCGCCTTCGACGATCGCCTCGACGGAGCAACCGAGCCGCAGGTCGTCAATGCGGGGAAGCTGATTTCCATCCACCTGCACGTGAGTCGGACACACCGGCAATCGCAGTAGCGCGCGCCGCATCGCGAGAAACGTGGCGCCGAGAATGTTCAGACAGTCGATCTCATCCCGGTCGGACCAGGCGACCGACCAGGCCAGCGCCCGGGCACGGATGATCGGGGCGAGGCGGGCGCGCTCCTCCGCTGTCAGTACTTTCGAGTCGGCAAGTCCCCTGATCCGACGGCGCGGATCCAGGATGACGGCGGCGGCTACCACGGGGCCGGCCAGGGGGCCCCTCCCCGCCTCATCGATGCCGGCGCAGCGCACAGGCTCGCCCCGGCCGCGGGCGCGCAGCAGCTTCAGCGCGTAACGCCGGACCGGTCCCTTCATGCTCTGCCTCTCATGTCAGTCGCCAGCGCTCCCCGCGAACGCATTCCAGGATCGCCGCAGCGGCCCGCTGAGCTCCGCCCCGCCGCAGAGTCTCGTGCACCGAGCGAAACTCGCGCCTGAGCTCATCGAGGTGCGCGGAGTCCCCGAGCTCGCGCAGCAAGGCCGCACCGAGCGCGGCGGCGCTGACGCGCTCCTGCAGCAACTCGGGCACCAGCGCTCGTCCGATCAGCAGGTTCGGCTGCGAGAAGTATGGCACCTTGACGAGTCCCAGTGTGCGCAACAAAAAGGCCGTGGGCACGCTCATCCGGTAGGCCACCACCATCGGGCACCCCGAGAGCAGCGTCTCCAAAGTCGCGGTCCCCGAGGCGACGATCGCCGCATCCGCCGCAGCAAGTGCCCGCTGCGCCTGACCGTCCAGCACGAGGATCTCTGTCGCCGCAGCCGTCCGCGCGATCTGTGCCTCGAATACCCGGCGCACGCGCGGCGAGGCCATCGGTGCAATGAAGCGTAATTCCGGGCGGCGCTCGCGCAGCCATCGGGCCGCCCCGGCGAAGTCGCTGCCGAGCCGCTCGACTTCCCCCAACCGGCTTCCGGGCAGCAGTGCGATCACTTCGGCGGCGGGGTCGAGGCCCAGAGCCGTGCGCGCGGCCGCCCGATCGGGCTCGAGCGGTATCTGATCGGCCAGTGGATGGCCGACGAAAACGGCCCGCACGGCGTGGCGCTCATAGAATTCGGTTTCGAACGGCAGCAGGCACAGCACCAGATCGCAGGCTGCCGCGATCGTGCGCACGCGTCCCTGCCTCCAGGCCCAGACCTGCGGGCTCACATACTGAACCGTCCGCAGTCCCTGCCGCTTGAGGCGTCTCGCCAGTCCCAGGTTGAATGCCGGCGCATCGATGCCGACGAACACATCGGGCCGCAGCTCGCCGAAGCGGCGCGCGAGCATCGAGCGCAGGCGCAGAAGACGCGGAAGGTGGCGCAGCGGCTCCGTCAACCCCATGACCGCCAACTCCTCCGAGGAGGCCCAGGCCTGGAACCCCGCGGCGATCATCTTCGGGCCGCCGACGCCGAAGCAGGTCACCTCGGGCACGAGGGCCTTGAGGGCGCCGATGAGCGCGGCGCCGAGCTGATCGCCCGAGGATTCGCCGGCCACGAGGCCGACCGACAGGGGAGCGGCCAGAGCGTTTCGCGGTGGGGCGACCGCCGCCCCGGGCACGCTCATCGCACGATGCTGCGGGTGGAGTTGCCGAGGAAGTCGACGAACGCGCGGATCTCCGAATGCAGGGCCGCCATCGGCTGCAGCCTCTCGAGGGCCTCGGTCAGGCGCAGGTCCGAACGGTACAGAATGCGGTACGCCTCGCGAACGTTGCGGATCTGTTCCTCATCGAAACCCCGTCGCTTCAGTCCTTCCGCATTGACCGCGTGGGGCTGCGCGGGGTTGCCGGCTACCATGACGTAGGGCGGGACATCGCGCTGCACGATGGCGCCGCCGGCGAGGAAGGCATGAGCGCCGACCTTCGCGAATTGGTGGACGGCGGTCAGGCCACCGAGAATGACCCAATCCCCGATCTCGACGTGGCCGCCCAGCGCCGCACAGTTGGCGAAGACCGCGTTGTCGCCAACGATGCAATCGTGCGCAACGTGCGAGTACGCCATGAACAGATTGTCGTTGCCGATGCGCGTCACGCCCTTGTCATGCGTCGTGCCCCGATTGACGGTGCAGCTCTCGCGGAACACATTCCGGTCACCGATCTCGAGCGAGGTCCGCTCCCCCTTGTACTTCTTGTCCTGCGGCGCATCTCCGAGCGAGGCGAACTGGAAGACGCGGTTATCGGCCCCGATTCGGGTCGGACCGTTGATCACGACGTGAGGGCCGATCACGGTACGCGGACCGATCTTCACGTCCGGCCCGATGACCGTGAAGGGCCCGACGGTCACACCCTCGGCAAGCTCTGCGCTCGGGGAAACCAGAGCATGCGGGTCGATCACTTCCCGGTCTCCGGCGCCACCATCATCTCGGCATGGGCCACCTCGACGTCACCGACGGTTGCGACGGTCGAGAAGCGCCAGATGCCCTTCAAGGCCCGCTCGAGCTGTGCGCTGAGAATGAGCTGGTCGCCGGGCTCGACGGGCTTGCGGAAGCGTGCCTTGTCGATACCGACGAAATAGAACCGGGTCTCGTGGTTCGGGACGACCCCCGCGGAGACGAAGGCGAGGATGCCGGCCGCCTGCGCCAGCGCCTCCACGATGATCACCCCGGGCATCACCGGCCGTCCCGGGAAATGGCCGGGAAAATAGGGCTCGTTGTAGGTCACGTTCTTGAGCGCGCGAATGCTTTCCCCGGGGCGGCACTCGAGCACGCGGTCCACGAGCAGAAAGGGATACCGGTGCGGCAGCAGCCGCACCACCTCGTTGATGTCCAGGCGGATCGGGTCAGTCATCGCTCTCGTCCTGCGTGGTGCCTGCGGCGCGCTCGAGGCGCTTCAGCCGCTTCTCGTACGTCTCGAGCTTCCGGTACCGGGCCACCTGCCGGCGCCACACTTTGGATTCTTCTATGGGTATGCCGCTGGAGTATACGCCGGGCTCGGTCAAGGACCGACTGACCATGGCGAAACCGGTTATCGTCACGCCGTCGCAGATCGTCAGGTGACCGGCGATGCCGACGGCACCCCCGATGACACAGTGCCGCCCGATGACCGTGCTGCCGGATATGCCGGTACAGCCGGCGATCACCGTGTGTGCGCCGATGCGGACGTTGTGACCGATCTGGATCTGATTATCCAGCTTGGCGCCCTCCTCGATGATCGTGTCCTCGATGGCGCCCCGGTCGACGGTGGTGTTGGAACCGATTTCCACGTCCGCTCCGAGGATCACGCTGCCTATCTGCGGCACCTTGACCCAACGACCGCGCTCGGGAGCAAATCCGAATCCGTCGGCTCCGATGACCGCGCCCGGCTGGATGACGGTGCGTGGGCCTATCCGTACCCCGTGACAGAGCGTGACACTCGCTACGAGCCTTACGTCTTCCGCGAGTTTCGTATCGTGCTCGATGATGCAGCGCGGACCCACGTACGTGCGCGGACCAATTACAGCGCGCTCGCCGATGACGGCATGGGGACCCACGTAAGCGCTCACATCGATGCTGGCGTTGGCTTCCACAATCGCCGAAGCGTGCACTCCGGGGACTGGCGGTGCGGCGGGATGTAGCAGCGCAGTGATGCGCGCGAAGGTCGCGCGCGGGTTCTCGCAGATCAATGCTGCAGTCGGACACGCGTCGGCGGATTCGCGGTCCAGAACAACCACACCTGCCCGCGTGGCCGCCAGCTCACGCCTGTTACGATCTTCAGACAGGAACGCGACAGACTGGCCATCCGCGCTCACCAGCGTCCCGACACGCTCGACGCGCGTGTCGGGGTTGCCTCGCAGCTCGCAACCGAATCGGACGGCTAGTTCCCCGAGCGTGACGGCCATGACCTAGGTGAACCGCGGTGGTGGCCGCGCCCGAGGCTTGAACGCTCAGTGCGACTGAGGTTTCGGCGCGGGCGCAGGCGCCGGCGAGGTCCCAGCAGGCTTGGCTGCCGACCCATGCGACTGCAACGCCGCCAGAACCTGCGGCGTGATGTCGATCGTCGGGGTCGTATAGATCACGCCATCGGCCAGCACCAGATCGAAGTTTTGAGACTTCGCGTAGGTTCGCACCTGCTCGATGAGGGTCTTCTGCAGACGCGACATCTCCTCGTTGCGACGGGCGTTGAAGTCATCCTGGAGCTCGCTCTGCTTTCGCTGGAACTCGCGATAGCTGTCACGCAGCTCCTTGTCCGCATTCTGGCGCTGCGCCTCGCTCATCGTGGCGCCGTCCTTCTGCAGCCTGTCCTCCTTGGCCTTGAGGGTGTTCTGCTGGTTCTGCAGCTCACGCTGACGGGGAGTGAACTCGCTGCGGATGGATTCCTGAGCCACCTTGTACTGCGGGGAGTCCTCCATCAGGCGGCCGAAATCCACGACGGCGATCTTCAGTTCTGCCGTCCAGGCCGGCGCCGCAGCCAGTACCCCCAACCCCGCCAGGATGCACATTCTCGATTTGAGATTCATCGCGACCTTCACCGATACCTGCCTCGAATAGATGCCGCCTATTGTGGCCTAAAACGCCTGCCCGATGGAGAACTGGAATACTTCCGTCTCGTCCCCCCAGGTCCGCGGCAGGTCGTAGTGGGTCGCGTTGAGCGGCAGACCCAAGCTGAATCGGAACAGCCCCAGCGGTGCCAGCCACTCCACCGAGACGCCCACCGAGCGCTTGATGTCCTTGAGGCTGAAGTCGTATTTCTCCGGATCCACCTGGTCCGGGGCGAAGAACTGCAGGGACTTGGTGGTCGAGAACACGTTGCCCTGGTCGAGGAAGATGCTCAGGCGGGCCGTCTGGCGCCATTTGGCCGGGATCGGCAGGATGAACTCATTGCGGTTGACCACCCGCAGGTTGCCGCCGTAGGGGTTGCCGAACTGATCCTTGGGTCCCAGGCGGCTCTCGCGGTAGCCGCGGATGGAGTCCGGGCCGCCGCCGAAGAAGTTACGGTAGGGTGGCAGTCCGGTCGTGCCTCGGAAGGGCTGCCCGTAGTCCACCGCGAAGCTGAACGAGAAGATGAATGGGCCATAGATGGGCACGTACTTCAGGAAGCTGTAATCCCCGACCCAGTAGTTGACGCCGCTCCCGGGCACCGTCGAGGACACGGAAATGCTCTGGCGCAGGCCCCGATCGGCGAACAGTGTGCGGTTACGGGTGTCGATGCCCCAGCCCGTCAGGAGCTCGGCCGACTTGAAGTTGGTGCCAAAGAAGACGAACTCATTGTTCGACGTGTCATCGTGCGCCAGCCGCGAGTAGGGATGCCCGTTCTGCTGCACCCACTGCGTCGCCTGCAGGGCGCTCCCCAGGGAGTTCGTCAGCAGCTGCGCGCTGTCGATGGTGCCGCCGAAGCGGAAGTACTGGTACTCCGTGAGCGGATAGTCCCAGGTCAGCCCGGCGCTCAATGTCTTCGAGGAGAAATTCGAGGACGAGGAGACGAACTGCGTCACATCGCGGTATGTCAGGGATTCCGTTCGCGAGACCCCGTCAACGCTCGTGTACGGATCGGTATGAGACAGGTTGTAGACCTTGCTGAAGGCTCCGCCGTTCAGGTCCAGCGAGATGCGCTGCCCCGTGCCAAGGAAGTTCGCGTCGGTGTAGCTGCCGTTCAGCTGGAACTTGTAGGTCTCCGAATAGCCGATACCGCCACCGAGCTGCGCGCTCGGCCCCTCCTCGATCTTGTAGTTGACGTCGACGAGGTCCGGTGCACCGGTGACCGGCGTCGTCTCGTATTCCACCGTCTTCACGTAGGGCAGGCGCTGGATGCGCTGCTTCGAGCGCTCCAGCGAGGTGTTGGAGAGCCAGCCGCCCTCGAGCTGGCGCAGCTCGCGCCGCAGCACCTCGTCGTTGATGCGGGTCGAGCCCGAGAAAGTGATGCTGCGCACGTAGACACGGTTGCCCGGATCGACGAAGAAGGTCAGGGACACTTCGTGTGTCTTGTTATTCATGGTCGGAACCGGGTCCACCTTGGCGAAGGCATAGCCGTCGGCGCCGAGCCGGTTCTGGATCAGCTCCTGCGTGGAGGTGATGAGCTTGTGGTTGAAGGTCTCGCCGCGCTTCACCAGGATCAGGCGTTCGAGCTGCGGCTTCGGCACCACGAAGGTTCCGGCAAGCTTGACGTCGGCGATCTTGTAGACATCACCCTCTTCGAGGTTGACGGTGATGAAGATGTCATCCTTCTCGGGAGCGATGGCGACCTGCGTGGAGTCGATCTGGAAGTTCGCGTAACCGCGATCCATGTAGAAGTTGCGCAGCTTCTCGAGATCGCCCTGCAGGGACTCGCGCGAGTAACGGTCATCCTGCTTGTACCAGGATTTCCAGTTCGGCGTGTGCAGCTCGAAGGTCTCGAGGATCTCCTTGGGCTTGTAGGTGTGGTTGCCCACCAGGTTGATCTCCCGGATCTTGGCGCGCTTGCCTTCCTTGATCTCGATCTTGATCTTGACCCGATTGCCGGTCTCCTCCTCGACGTGCGTGTCGACGCGCACGCCATACTTGCCGCGGCTGTAGGACTGATCGGTCAGGTACTGCGTGACATCCTCCAGCACGGAGCGGTCGAACGTCTTGCCGGTGGCCAGGCCCACGTTGCGCAGTGAC
>DASTDD010000059.1:0-16343 GCA_035710545.1 Steroidobacteraceae bacterium | reverse complement strand
ATCAGATCCGAAATGATCCTAAGCTGTATATCGGCGACTGCCAGCCGTCGGGACAGTTCCTCGGCACTGGACTGGCCGGCTGCGCTCTTACCTCGGGAGCGCAGCTGGTTCAGATTCGGTTACTCAGCGACGGGTGGGTATCCGTGTCAGCTGAGCGCGATTGGATCACGCCGAGCCTTCCCGAAAAATGCAAGGATTGGACGCTAGCACGAGTGGTTGTCTCCCTGATCCCCCAAATTGGCGGACGACCAAACGAGATCCGCTACGAGGTAATTGTTGCCGCATTCTCCAGCAGCCTGGCACTTAAGTCAGGCGATACGTGGCTAACAGCCGTCGGTCAAGGCCCGCCGGAAGCGGTGCGCAATTCCCTCGGGGACGCCGGATTTGCCATCGTCTTCAAGCCACATTTCGGCTTAGCTCCGTAGCCGCTTGCATGGGCGCCTGCCACGTTCCCCAATAATGATCGGCCGCAGTACGCGCCCGCGCGTCCGCGGCACGGCTAGCGAGGGGGTTCCTGCAGTTTTTGGCCGTTACGGCCTGAGCGCTTCTGAGCAGAGAACATCTCACGAAATGCCTGTTTTTCTAGTAGTTCGTGAGACTCAGAGGGCTCGGGTGATACACCCTCGAGGGGTCTGGCGCCCCCGGCCGGAGTTGAACCGACGACCTACCGCTTAGGAGGCGGTCGCTCTATCCACTGAGCTACGGGGGCGCTGAGCCGCGCAGTGTACCGAGGTCGGCCGCTCCTGCAATAAATACGCCGCTCCAGCCGACTGGGGTGTACGGCGCCGCACGGCACCGCTGGTCAACCCTGGCTGCGGCCCCTGCCGGCGCACTGCCCGCCGAAGCAGCCGGCCGGCGGACGGACAACCGCTGCGCGTACCCCTCCAGAGGCGGACAGGCGTACTATCGCCTGGGGTGCTCTTCCGGGCTCGCAGGCGTAACCGCCGCGCGGCCGCCGGAGACGGGACTCGAGCCGATGAGCGGGCCATGCCTGCGAGGAGAGGTCCATGGGCAGTTCAATCAGTCTGAGCAGACATCACTTTCTGCATGTCGAAATCCGGCACGTGCCCGCGCTGCGTTCGCTGCAGTGGCTGAGCCGCGGGTGGGATGACCTGGGGCACATGCGTGCGGCCAGCATCGCTCACGGCGCACTCATCACGGCGCTGGGAGCAGTCCTCCTGATGCTGGGCAGCAGCCATCCCTACCTGGTCGCCGCAGCCATCTCCGGCTACCTCCTCGTGGGCCCGATCATGACCACAGGGCTGTGCGAGCTGTCCAGGCGGCGTGCTGCGCAGGAGCCCGCGGGATTTGACGAATCGCTGCAAGGTATGACGCGCAACCCCGAGGGACTGCTGTACTTTGGCGCCGTCCTGGCGGCGATTGCGATCGTGTGGTTCATCGTGTCGGCGCTCGTCCTGCAGTCGGTGCTGCACACCTCCGCTCCCAGCCTGGGACTCACCCTGTGGGGAGGTTTCACGGACGTCGCAAGCCGTTCGCAGATCCTCGCCTACATCGGGTCAGGGGCCTTGCTGGCGGCGCTCGTCTTCACGCTCTCCGTGGTGGCCGTGCCGCTGATCATCGACCGGCACGCCACAGCTCTGGATGCGATGTGGATCAGCGCCAAGGCGGCCTTCTGGAACCTGCCGGCGATGCTGGTATGGGCGGCCCTGATCGTCGGGTTGACCGCGGTCGGCTTCGCGACATTCCTCGTGGGCATGATCATCATCGCACCGCTGCTGGGGCACGCCACTTGGCATGCCTATCGGGATCTTATCGCCTGATTTGCAGGCTTACGCCGCATCTTCACGGGCCATGGGGCATGAAACTTGCGCCCCCTGGCCCGGAAGGATGCCGAGTCAAAACCCAAGGAAGGCCGAATACATTGAGGCCACGATGCAAGCCAACCCCCACTCCTCGCTCCCGCTGGCCAAGGCTCCTTCCGAGGACTACATCCGCCGCCCCGGCAAGATCCGACTCCTGCACGTGCTGGGCAGCCTGATTCCCGGCGACTACCTCAAGACGGCGTTCTATCTCAATTGCATCGACGCGCCGCGGCGAGCCCTGCGGGACGCATTGTTCGCGTTCTACCGGTACGACCACGTGTATGCGGTCCTGAGAGAGTTCGCAGAGCGCACCTCCGGTCCCTTCTCCGTGCTCGAATTCGGCACCTCCGACGGCTACTCGTTCGTCAAGCTCCTGTATGCCACGCGCTATCTGGGGCTGGAGAAGCGGACGATGGTGCACACCTTCGATAGCTTCGAGGGCATGCCCGCCTCGAGCGACGCGCGCGACAAGGACTGGTCTGGCGATGATGACTGGGTGGCAGGCCAGTACCGTGGCAACTACGAGGCGTTGAACGCCTACTGCGCGCGGCGCTATTCCAACTTCCGCATTCATCGCGGCTACTTCGATCAATCGATCGATGAAGACTTCCTCAAGTCGCTCGACAGTCATCCGCCGGCGCTGATCTGGATCGACTGCGACTACTACTCTTCGGCCAAGACGATTCTGACACGTCTCCTCGATTGCATTCCCAACGGCGCGGTCATCTACTTCGACGAGCTCGATAACATGAACTACGGCTCGCACCTCACGGGCGAGGCGCGACTGGTCCATGAGATCAACGCGGGAATGTATGGTGGGGAAGTCGAGCTGGTGCCGGATTTCAGGCTGTCGCTCTACTCACGGCGACTGTATCGCTTCATGCGGATTCCGCCCAACCGCGTGCTGGCCAATCCGGAAGACGTGGCCGCGCCCGAGCAGGTCCGGCACCGCTCGAACGGCTCGCCCATGCCCTGACCGACAGCGGGCGCCGGGGCTTGCCGGCCAGCATGACCGCACTCGCCAATGGCGAGCTTCGCGCCGTGATCGACTCAGAACATGCGATGGACCATCCGGCGAAGAAGATCGGCATGAACCATCATCAGAATGAAAGACACCACGACCCAGGTGGTGACCGTCGCCGCGACCGGGCTTCGTTTGTGAATCGCTCGGTACAAGCGCCTCACCGCCCAGATGACGCCCAGCCCGATCAACGCAAGCGCCGCGACGATGATCACCATGCTCGCCACGTCATGGCGAGGTGCGGCTGCATAGATTACTGCGCAGGCCTGGGAGTTCAGCGAGGTTGCCGTGCACATCTACTCAATCACCCGATGATCGCAGAGCGGCAGATGCTTCGCTTCGACCTCGGCCTCCTGGCTCGGCCCATTTGCAGCACGCGTGGGCACAGCGCATTTCTTCCCGTCTTTCGTGGCAATCCGAAGAGTCCACGTCTCGGCCGGCACCCACCAGGGCCCAAGGTGGGCAATCGCGACGCACGCAAGGACGGTGCATACCGCGGCGCCGAACACCGAAGCGCCGAATCTGGCTAGCAATCTGAAGCGCGTATTCATGGATTGCGACAGTACGCGTCCGCGCCGCGGGTCGCAGGTGGCGAAGGTCATCCATCCAAGGCTCGCGCCGTGACGGATTCAGATCAGCGTTCGTCGGTTGGACTTGCGAGCTGCTCGATCACGTCGTTGGCTGGCCAGAAGGCCCCGCAGCACAGCCACCACGCCAGCCAGCAGCAAGATGAACCAGAGCACCGCGGCCACATTCACGTACGGCGTTTCCACCGGCAGAGATGGGAGCGGCGTTGCGACAGAAGCGGTAAGCATGAGGATGTGAACTGTACGCGCACTCGCGCCCGCGCGCCTGTCGCACAGCAGCTTGAGACCCGTTGCGCCATCACTGCACTCATCAAGCTGCCAACAGATGACGTGCGCAAGTATCTGGCCAAGCACGTCAATACTGACGGCGATGCCCGCGTGAACTCACAAGTCTCGCAAGCGGTGTCGGAAGCTGGAGCGCTGGTTCAGGCAGCGCCTACACTGCTGCTACCCAAGTGCAGCAGCCCCAACACGAACGACCAGCCGACCACCACGACCGACGTCGTCGCAGACGACAGCCAGGATGACTCCCAGAGTGCCCGTAAGGCGGCGCCTACCAGCCACGGGATCGAAATCAGGCCGACAAGGGCCCAGGCGCGAAGAACGTGAGACTCGCGCGGTCGATCGCTGGCGCGACGTGACGGAGAGGACTGCATAAACCGTGGGCTCTCTTCGGGAAGGTTGCGTAACGCGTAGGTACCTTCCCGGGCACGTTCGGTTTCAATGCCCTCCGCGCACGAACGACCCGACGACCATCGTCCGATCACGCCGAGAATGAATGCGGCGGGGATGGTTGCCGCACCGGCGAGCGCCGCTGCGTAGCAGAGGGACAGACCAGCAAGAGGGGCTGCGAGCTTGCACTCAGCCAGCACTTATCGACAGTGCTCTTATCGGCCAAGCGTGCAATGCCTTGAAAAGTGGTGGAGCGGAAGGGGATCGAACCCTCGACCTTCGCATTGCGAACGCGACGCTCTCCCAGCTGAGCTACCGCCCCACACGCAAGGGGGCGGATCGTAACGGACCGATTATCGCAGTGGCAAGTCGCGCGGCCGCGAACAGCGGCCACCCCCGCAATCAAGGATCCCTGCACGGTACGGAAGGCTCTGCGCGGTGACCGCGCCGGAACCGCGGGCTCCCTTCAGCCGGCCGATCGTCGCCTCTTCATCAGCAGCAGGCCATAGATCAGAAGATTCGGAATCGCTGCCGCCGCTGCGAGCCACAACTGCACCGTCCGGGTAAGGTCGGCCGGGTAGAGCACCGGCAACAGGTAGTGAGTGACGAAGTCACCCGTGTAGCCGGCCTCGCCGGCGAGCTGTCGCAGGTGCACTTCAATCGGCGTCAGCGGACAGAGGACACCGAACAGTTCCGTGTAGATACCCCAGAGCAAGGCCGGCAGGTGCAACGCGACCAGCCATTGCCAGCGCCACACGAGCAACGCTCCGAACACGACAAACGCCACGAACCCCAGATGAGCGATGACCAGCAGGTCTGCGGCGAGCCTGTAGAACCCCGGCATGGCAGGATTCTCGCCGCGGCGGGCCCGCACCGCCAGGAGGGAGCTTTGGGCCGCCAAGGAGCAGTGGCCGAGAGGTCGCATTGCGCCCACGCCTGATTCGACGCGGCGACGATGGATAGCCCGGCGCCGAAGCCCGCCTCCGGCCGGGCACACCGGCCGGGCCGCAGGCGATCATGTCCATGACTAACCTTTCGCCCGCGCAACTCGTATGATCGGCACAAAGCCTTGGGGGTAAACGCATGTTGGCCATCGGAGCGCGGGCCCCGGAATTCACCTTGCCGGATCAGGACGAGCGCAACGTATCCCTGAGCACGCTGCTCAACCAAGGGCCGCTGATACTTTACTTCTATCCTGCGGACTTCACGCCGGGCTGCACCCGCGAGGCGTGCATGATCCGCGACCTGTACAGCCAGATTCAGGGGGTGGGCCTGCTGGTGGCGGGAGTCAGCCCACAGGCTCCGGAGAGCCACCGTCAGTTTCGCGAGAAGTACAAGCTGCCCTTCATACTGTTGTCGGACGCCGAGAAGTTCGTGGTACGGATGTACGACGTCAACGGACCACTTGGCTTCGGCGTGCGTCGTGCCACTTACATGATCGATCAGTCGCGTCACATCCGCGGGGCGGTGCTGGCCGATTTCCGCATCAGCCAACACGAGCAATTCATGCGCAAGGCCGCCGCTCTGAGCGGCCACAGACCCACCGGTTAGGCGCGCCGGCGCACTGGCGGCGGACCGGCGGGTGCGCTCAGTACTCCATTCGCAACACGTTGGCGTGACCGAACGATGGGATACTGACAACGTACAGCGTGTCGTATTCGTCCGTGGTCATCGGCGCCACGTCGACGTCGCTCAACGCGTGGATCAGTGCAGGAACAGACTTGCTGTGTCCGATCACGAGCACCGTGCCTCCTTCGTGCTCGTGGAGAATGCGTGCAGCCGTGCCCTTCACGTCCGCGGCTGGCACGATCACTGGTTGCTTCCCCAGACGCTCGGCGAGGGGTGCCGCCGTCTGCTGAGCGCGCCGCGCATCGCTGACATAAATGGCGTCGAGGCGCCCTATGCCCTGCCCGCGACCGAACATCTGCGCAAGTCGCGCGGCCCGCTGCTCCCCTTCAGCCGACAGGGGCGGATCCTGGATGGTCCCGCTTTCCGGCTCGGCATGCAGCGCGAGCACCACCATCGTAGTCGTCGCGGAGCGGAAAGCCAGGAAATACACCAGCAGCACGATCGCGACGAAGGCCGCTGCCATGGCGAACGTAAGCCATACGGGCAGGAGGAAAGGCCGCCGCGACCGGGTGATGGCAGGAGCTTCCATTTCAATGACTTATATCGATATAGCGAAGTATTTTATAGCTAATCGTGCTTGCCCTGCATCTTTGCGGGCGGGCGCCGCGTGGTTCACAACCGCAATGATATCGGCTCGCGACATCCCTGCGGGCCCCGATCTGCCTCGAATTGCACCCTTCTGCGTGTCAGTCGATGCCCAATCGGGCCCGAACACCTGTAGTCTGCGCCTCAATGCGACTACAAGTCGCTGCGATGCGGGGTCACACATGCGCTCTGGCGGGCACACCACCGTCATTCAACGCATTCTCGAGCGCCGGGCGCAAAAGCCACCGTCGATACAGGAGGACACCTCCGCCACTATCGCCGTCATGCTCCGGGTACTCCCGCCGCCGAGAGCGTTGCTGGTGTTCGACGATGCCGCCATGCTCTCGCAGTTGCAGAGACGTGTGGCCTCGGAGCTCCTGGATGGCGAGGCCATCGCCGATGAGCGCGAAGCCATCAGGCGCTTCTCAGCTGAGTTCTACCCGGTCATCCTCACCGACAGTCCAGAGGTGATCCGGAAGATTCGGGCCCTCAAGTCGGAGCGCACGCCCTACATTCTCTTTGTGTCGGAGCTGGACGAGTCGGCTGAACGCGAAGTTGGTCTGACCGCCGGCGCGGACGACTGCATTGGACGACGCGCGCCGGACCGCGAAATGCACGCGCGCGTTTCCGCTGCGCGCCGGATTGCGGAGCTGGAAGCGGTGCTGCGGATCGCCCTGGTGGAGAATCGCAAGCTCTCGACCACCGACGACCTGACACGGGTGGCCAGCAGGCGATTTTTCACCAAGCATTTTCCCAGGGAAGTGGAGCGCGCCGCGCGCTACGGACGCGCGCTCTCGCTCATCCTGTGCGACATCGATCACTTCAAGAACGTGAACGACACCCTTGGCCATGCGGCCGGCGATGAGATCCTGCGTCAGTTCGGATCCCGGCTGCAGGACTCGCTCCGGCGCGGAGTGGATTGGGTGGCCCGCATCGGCGGCGAAGAATTCGCGGTTGTCCTCCCGGAGACCGGGTACAACGAAGCGCTCGATGTGGCACGCAAGCTGCGCGCGGCCGTCGCGAACAAGAGCTTCGACACACCTGACAGCAGCGTCGAGGTGACGGCGAGCCTGGGGCTGTGCGGTATCGAGCGAGTACCCGCAGGTGAGAAGCGCATCGCCGAAAGCCTTGTAAAGGTCGCCGATGCGGCGCTCTATCGAAGCAAGAACGGTGGACGCAACCGGGTGACCGCCACGGTGCTGCCAATGGCTCAGGGCGAACGCTCGCGCGAGCGCAAGTAGCCGGCCCTGCGCAAACTTCGCTCAATCTAATGCAACCCATTGCGCGGGCTGATCTTTGGTCCCCTGCAGGGCACCTGTTCCACACGGTTATGCACAAATTTTGTGGATAACTGAAATATATGCGCGGGGCCCGATCGCAGGCCCGGCCCCGCAAGAGCGGGCAACCTCGCGGAGGGCGAGCCTTGCGGCGCGGGGCGCCCGAATCCTGGGGACGCGAGCGGTGGCAACGGCTGCCGTCATATGTGAGACTTACGGCTCGCACACTCTTCGCAGACCGGTGCATGAAAAGAACAGGTAGCGAACAGCTCCCTGCACAAAGATCCCACGGCGCCGGCGGACAGGCCGAGCGGGGCGATGTGCATACCGTCGAGCCGCTCGAGCGGGTACGCCTGCAGGCCGAGGTCGCGAGGCAGCGGGTGCGGATAGCGAAGGATGAGCTGAAGCGTGCGCGCAAGCGCCTCAAGGAAGCCAAGCGGGAAGCCCGCAGCGCCCGCAAGCTGGCGTCCTCGGCTCGCAAGGAGTGGAAGCGTGCCAGGAAGAAAGCGAAGCGGAACAACTCCGGAGCGCTTGCAGCAGCCGAGGTGGCTCCGCCGCAAATCACCAAAGCCGGGCTCAAGAAGAAGGCGCGTCGGTCGGCTTCTCGTGCGGGGGCGAAGCACTCCCGGACGGCCGCAGCGCGCAGGACCACGCGGAACCGACACTAGGCAGCTTGCCGGCACTGTATTTGCGTCCAAGCATTGCTGGACGCCGACGAGGACTTCAAACGATGTTGAATGATCCGAACCGTATCACTTCCGTGACCCCGGATCCGAAGCCGTGGCCGGAGCCTTCGAGCTCGAAGATGCTCACGACTTATCTGGCAGACGTGGAGCAGCTGCTGAGCGAGCAGCACTGGGAGATGGCGCTCCGCGATGCCTTCGATTTACCCCGGATCGCGGTGGCCCTGACCGACCCACAGATGTGTGTGTCGAACGAGCGCTGCAAGGCGTGGTGCGAGGAATGGATTCGCCCTGCGAGCGCCCAGGAAGAGCCGGGCCTCGACCCCGAGCGCCTCTCGCGCGTCCTGTCCGGGCATCTTCATCCCGAGACGGAGACGACCGGCGAAGGTGTCCCGTCCAGGGCGCTGTGGCGCCTTCGATTGAGGCGGCATGCTCGAACGGCGCCGAGCGGCTTCCCGATCGGGAAGCCGGAGACTCAGGACCCCGAGGCAGCCGACGCCGTCGAGATCTGCACCGCTCTCGTGGACGGGGTCCGCCGCTGGTACGCCCACTCTGCCTGCCATGATGCCGTGGCGCAGACGAATCTGGCGCGTCTCGCCGTCCTCCGCTGAGAAGGGCTCGCGCGCCGCTCCCTGAATATACATTCAATCAACCTGAGCCGCCCCGCCCCGTCCTCAAGGCACCTCAAAAGCGCGCCAAGTCACTGTCAAGAAAGGCTTTCATAGCCGATCCGCTTTGCTCCTTGCATCAATTAAGGGCTTAGGGGAATATAGCCGCGCGAGGGGTCGTCCGATAAATTGAGTGGCCGTTCAATGGGTCAACCAGGCGGTGCGCAGAAACCCGTATCCCCATTCGGCGTGACGCGAGCGCCCCTGCGCGTCGGCATCATTCTCGCCGAGCACTTCACCCTCTCCGCTTTCGCCGTCTTCATCGATCACCTGCGCCTCGCCGCCGATGAAGGTGATCGCAGCCGCCCGCTGCATGTTCAGTGGTCCATCATGGCGAGCCGGCAGGCTTCCGTGCCCGCCAGTTGCGGAGTGCTGATCGAGCCGACGAGCGGATTCCTTGATCCCGAGGCGCTCGACTACGTGGCGGTGGTGGGTGGCATTCTGCACGCGGGACCCCAACTGGACGAGACAACCGTGCGCTATCTGCGGGAGGTCGGCGCGAGTCGCACTCCGCTGATCGGCATCTGCACGGGCAGCTTCATACTGTGCCGTGCGGGGCTGATGAAAGGCCGCCGGACCTGCGTGAGCTGGTATCACTACCAGGATTTTCGCGAGGCTTTTCCGGGCCAGGAGGTGATAGCCGACCGACTCTTCCTGGCCGATGGCCCACGGATCACCTGTGCCGGCGGCGCCTGCACGGCGGCCCTCGCCACTCATCTGATCGAGCAACATCTCGGACGTGCGGTTGCACAGAAAGCGAGCCAGGTGCTGTTATTCGACCGCGAGCGCTCGGGCAGCGATGCACAGCCGCATCCGCCCCTGTCCGAGACTGTGCGCGAACCGCGTGTGCGGCGTGCGCTGCTGCTGATGGAGCAGAATCTCACTCGCCCGGTTGCGATCGCAACCATATCGGACGAGCTGGGTGTATCGGTCCGGCAGTTGGAGCGGCTGTGCCGGGACCATGTCGGGATGGGACCCGCATCGCTATACCGGCAATTGCGGATGCGCTACGCGCATTGGCTGGTGGAGAACACGGACCGCTCGGTCACGGAGATCGCGATCGAGGCCGGCTTCGCCGACTGCGCGCATTTCTCGCGACAGTTCAAGGATGCCTACGGACTCTCCCCGTCCACGCGTCGCTTGCAGCCGAATCGTACCAGCTACGCAGATGCGGCCCGCGCGCGCGTCTTCGAGTAGATCGGGGCCGGATCGCGCACGGCGCGCGCATGCGCCCGTCACGGTCAAGAATACAAAGGATCCAACATGAATCGGAAGGTCTCCTCCGCGATTGCCGCGATACTCAGCGGATCGTCCATCGGCGCCGTGTATGCCGCCACGCCCAGCGACACGAGCGAAGGTCCATCGACGGCCCTCGAGGAAATCGTCGTGACCGCCCAGCGCCGCTCGGAGAACATGCAGGACGTCCCGATCTCCATTCAGGCGATGACCTCCGAGACGCTGCAGCAGCTGAACGTCTCGACCTTCGACGACTACATCAAGTACCTGCCGAACGTGACCTCGGCCAACAACGGTCCCGGACAGAACGAGATCTTCATGCGCGGGGTGAGCGCCGGGTCCCAGCCCAGCCAGGGCAGCGGCTCGACCGGGCTGTGGCCGAACGTCGCGATCTATCTCGACAATCAATCCGGACAGCTGCCCAACCGCAACCTCGACATCTACGCCGCCGACCTGAACCGCATCGAGGTGCTCGAAGGCCCGCAGGGCACGCTGTTCGGCGCGGGAGCCGAGGCTGGCGTCATTCGTTACATCACCAACGAGCCCAAGCTCGACATCACCGAGGCCAATCTCAAGGCCGGCTACGGCACGACCGCACACGGTGACCCGAATACCGACATCACCGCGGTCCTGAACCTGCCACTGATCTCCGAACGGATGGCAGTGCGCGCGGTCATCTATGACGACCGGCGCGGCGGCTACATCGACAACGTGCCCGCTACCTTCACGCGCAAGAACACCGACATCGGCATCCACTACGCCAACTTTCCGGCCGTGAACGGGCAGTGCCCGGATGGGCTGCCCAACAATGGCTTTTGCGTGCCACCCGGCAGCCCGTCCGTCAACAACAACAGCCTGGCCGCCCGGGCGATCAACCCGGTGACCTACAAGGGAACGCGGGTCGAGGTGCTGTACAAGTTCAATGACGACTGGGATGCGCTCATCTCCCAGTCGTACCAGCAAATGCAGGCCGATGGGGTCTTCTATCAGCAGCCGAACGCATCCGACGGCGCGCCGCTGCGGCCGCTGGAAGTGACTCTGTTCAACAACTCATTCGACAAGGATCAGTTCGAAAGCACGGCGTGGACGCTCAACGGCAAGCTCGGCTTCCTGAAGGCCGTTTACACCGGCGGTTACCTGGTGAGGAAGGTCGAGCAGGTCGGCGATTACACGAACTACGCTCGCGGCGTGTACGCCGACTACTACCAGTGCTACGGGCCCGGCACGGCGTACGACAACGCGCTCAAGTCGCGATGCTTCTCGCCGAGCGCCGCCTGGCGTTCAGTCGAGCGCAACACCCACCAGCAGCACGAGTTCCGGGTCAGCAGCCCCGACGAGTGGCGGGTCCGCGGCATTGCCGGTGTTTTCTGGGAGGACAACACCCTGTTCGACCAGACCGGCTGGGGCTACAAGACCGTGCCCTCCTGCACCTCGAACGCGCCGGCGGGCTCGCCGGGTAACAGCGGCTGCTTCGCGGACATCGGCACCTTTCCAGGCACGACTGTGCAGAACCCCGGGGTTCACCCCGCGCCGACCTCGTTCTACCAGGACACCGTCCGCGAGACCAAGCAGACGGCGTTCTTCGCCTCGTTCGACTTCGATCTGATCCCCAAGGTGCTGACCTTGACGGCCGGCACGCGTCACTTCCGGTTCGATAATTCCTCCGACGGCAGTGTGCTGGCCAGCTTCGGCTGCGCCGAGGGTGGTGTGCCCGTGGGCGGCTGTCACAATCCGGCCTTCTCCTTCAATCTCAACCAGGCGGGGCTGAAGGACACCGAATCGGGCTTCAAGAGCCGCGGCAACCTCACCTGGCACATCACTCCCGACCTGATGGTGTACTACACGTACTCGCAGGGATTCCGCCCCGGCGGGTTCAACCAGAACGGCGGCTCGGCGCATGCCTTCACGCCCGATCTCGTCCCGCAGTTCTTCATCCCCAAGTCCTACCACTCGGATGAGCTGACGAACAACGAGATCGGCTGGAAGACCGAGTTCCTCGATCATCGCCTGCAGTGGAACGGCGCCCTGTACCGCATCAACTGGAACGACGTGCAGGTGGCGTTCTTCGATCCGGGCGTGGTCGGCAATATCTTCTTCAACACCAACGGGCAGAACTTCCTCATCAAGGGAGCCGAGACGCAGCTGGTGGCCCGGGTCGTCACCGGACTCACGGCCCAGGCGGCCGCCTCCTGGAACCAGAGCCGGCAGACCAATTCGCCGATTCTGCTCAACAACAATCCGCAGAGCCCGGACTTCGGCAAGCCCATCGCGGTGGCCTGCAATGCCTTCGGCGGCAATTGCGGGGCGGTGACCAATCCGTTCGGCCCGGTCGGCGCACCGAGCGCCAATTCCCCGCCGATCCAGTTCAGCCTGCGCGCCCGCTACGACTGGTCGCTGGCCGGTGGCTACACGCCATTCGTGCAGATCGGGGCCACCCACAGCGGTCATTCGTTCACCCAGGCCGGCTCCAATCCCACGTTTGCGCAGGCCGGCGCTGTCAGCACCGGGCGCCTGCGGTTCGAGAACCCGGCGTACACCACGTACGACGCCTCCTTTGGAGTTGCGAAGGACGCGTGGTACGTCAACCTCTACGGCGAGAACATCAGCAATTCGAACGCGAGCGTGTTCGTCAGCACGGACCAGTTCATCATCGCGCAGACGCCGCTGCGGCCGCGCGTGCTCGGGCTTGCGTTCGGCTACAAGTTCCTCTGAGGGGCGCCGATGACTCAGGCCTGAAGGATGACCGCGGCATCGGCCTGCCAGGTCACATAGACCTCATCGCTCCAGTCGATCGACCACTCCGAGGTGCGCCGCTCGTTCTGCGCGAACACCGTGACGAGCTTGCCGCTCGTGGTCTTGATCTGGTACGTGGAGCGGTTGCCGAGGTAGCCCAGCTCCCACACCATGCCACGCAGCTGATTGATGCGCCCGGGCGGTGAGGGCTGCTTGCTGAGGCGGATCTTCTCCGGCCTGAGCGCCACCCAGACCTGCTGACCGGGCGTGAAGCGGCCCACGTCATCGACGAGCAGGTCGCAGCCTGTCTCGGGGCAGCGCACGGTAATCAACCCCGGCTCACAGGTCGCGACCGTTCCCTCGAACAGGTTGGTGGTGCCGACGAAGTCGGCCACGAAGCGGCTCTGAGGAAACTCGTAGATCTCCGAGGGCGTGCCGACCTGCACGACCCGGCCGCGCTCCATCACGGCGATGCGAGTCGCGAGCGCCATCGCCTCATCCTGGTCGTGGGTCACCACGATGAAGGTGATGCCGACGTGGTGCTGCAGATCCATGAGCTCGAACTGGGTCTTCTCGCGCAGCTTCTTGTCGAGCGCGGAGAGCGGCTCATCGAGAAGCAGTACCTTGGGGCGGCGGATCAGCGCGCGAGCGAGAGCCACGCGCTGGCGCTGCCCGCCGGAAAGCTGGTGCGGCTTGCGCGCGCGCAGATGTCCGAGCTGAACCATGTCGAGCGCTTCCTGGATCCGGCGCTCCTTCTCGGCCGCCTCCATGTCCAGGCTGCGCAGCCCATAACCGACGTTGCGCTCCACGGTCATGTGCGGGAAGAGCGCGTACGACTGGAACATCATGTTGACCGGCCGCTCGTGGGGCGGGACGCCGGCCATCTCCACTCCATCGATGGTGATCTGGCCGGCGCTCTGGGTGGCAAAGCCGGCCAGCATCCGCAGCAGGGTCGTCTTGCCGCAGCCCGAAGCGCCCACGAGCGCGAACATCTCGCCTCTGAAGATCGACAGGCTGATGTCGTCCACCGCGGTGAAGGCGCCGTAGGTCTTGCTGACCGAGCGGATCACGATCTGCGGGGTGGCGGCCGGATCGAGCCAGGGTCGCTCGCTCACGGGCTTCTGCTGGCTGGTGATCATGCGGTCGGGCGGTCCATGGGCGGCTCAGAAGTCCTTTGGGGGAGTGAGCTTGCGCCGTTCAGGGGTGAAGAACGGGCGATCGACGACCCGCGCGCGCACCATTCGTCGCTCCCACAGGAGCTCCTGGTTGAGGTAGATCTCGGCCCACACGCTGCTGCCGGTCTCGAAATGCGGGGCATCGAGCATGGCGAGCGCGAGATTGCGCTTGCAGGTCGGTGACCAGGCCGCCGATGTCACGCTGCCGATCTGCCGCCGCCCGGCGCGCTCGGCGTACAACAGGGCGTTGGCGGCGGGCTTGTTGCCCTCGACATCCAGGCCCACGAGCTTGTGAGTAATGCCTTGCTCGCGCTGCTGAGACAGCGCGCGCCGTCCGGTGAAATGTCCCTTGCCGAAGTCCACGAGCCATTCGAGTCCCAGCTCCAGAGGCGTGCGATCCCGCCCCGGCCGCTGCGTGTGCGCGCTGGAGATGAAATCCAGGTTGGGTTGCAGAAAGCCCGCTTCGATGCGGGCGATGTTGAGTGCCCGCGACCCGATGGGCCGGATGCCACGCGAGCGTCCGGCGCTCATCAGCGCATCCCACACGCGCACGGCGTGCGAGGGGCTCATCCACAGCTCGTAACCCAGATCTCCCGTGAACCCGGTGCGGGAGATCGTCAAGCCGATATCGTCCAGCGCGAAGGTCGCGACCTCGAATGGCTTCAGCCGCTCGAGGCCGCGCAGTCCGAGGGTCCGCAGCACCGCGAAGGAAGTCGGACCTTGAACCGAGAGCGCTGCAATCTCCTCGGTGACTTCCTCGATGCTGACAGCGCTGCGCCCCTCGAAGCCGATCGCGCTTGCGAGCAGCCAATCCAGCTGCCGATAGGCCGTGCAGAGGCGGAACTCGGACTCGCCCAGCCGAAAGACCGTCCCATCGTCGATTGTGTGTCCGGCATCGTCACACCAGACGCAGTAGGCCACGCGGCCGACCTTCAGCTTGCCGAGGTCGCGTGTGACCAACCGGTTCAGGTAGGCGAGCGCGCCCGGGCCGCTGATCCGGTATTTCACCATCGGTGTCAGGTCATACACGCTCGTCGCGTTGCGGATCGCGAAGTATTCCTCCTCGACGTTCGTGAACACGTCGACGGTCGTGTAGCCCGACCAGGGAACGAAGCTGTCGAGCCGGCTCTCGGCCCGCGCCCGATCGTGAAACGGCGTCTTCAGCAGCGGCTCGGCGAAGTGCATCCGACGGACCTCAGGCCGCCTGCGCCAGCACTTGTCGCGCGGCGTTGCGACCGGCCGCGCCCATGACTCCCCCGCCCGGGTGGCAGCCCGCGCCGCACAGATACAGACCCTCCAGCGGCGTGCGGTACTGCGCGGCCCCGGGCACTGGCCGCACCATGAAGAACTGGTCGAGCGCGAGGTCGGTGTGATGCCAATGACCGCCCGTGATACGGAACTCGCGCTCGAGATCCGGCGGGGCGAGAAGCTGAGCGGCGCGAACTGAGCGGCGCAAGCCCGGCGCGCAGGACTCGAGGAGGTCGATGATGCGATCGGTGAAGCGCTGGCGTTCGCTGCTCCAGCCCGCATCGAGCGTGTACGGCGCGTATTGCACGACTGCGGAGAGCACGTGGCGGCCCTCGGGTGCCAGGCTCGGATCGTTCACGGTGGGCACCGTGATCTCCAGAGCAGGCGAGCCAGAGACCTCGCGATACTTGGAGTGGTTGAAAGCCCGCTCGAGGTAGTCCATTGACGGTGTCAGCAGCAGGCGCCCGCCCAGTGCCTCGGGCGGCAAACCCGGAAACACCGGCCGCTCCTCCAGCGCCAGATGCAGCTTTGCCGCGAGGCCCTGCGTGCGCAAGTGCGACACGCGCCGTACGAAGCCTGCATCCAGGTGCGCCGCGCCCAGGAGCTTCAGGAATGTGGATTTCGGATCGGCATTGGAGATGACCGCGTCCGCTTCGATGCCCTCGCCCGAAGTCAGCACGACGCCGGCAGCTCGATCATCGCGCACGAGGATCTGCTCGACGGTGGCGCCCGTCCGTATCAGCGCCCCGGCCGCCTCCGCGGCTCGAGCCAGTGCGAGCGAGACCGAGCCCAGTCCTCCGCTCGGCTGAGCCAACCCGCCACCGGAGCGGGGGGCATCCGCGGTAGCCGCCGCCGCCAGACGGTACAACAGCGTGAAGACCGAGCCTGGCGAGCGCGGACCCAGGTTGGTTCCCAGTACCGCATCGAACGCCAGGGCACCCTGCAGCAATGGGGATGTAAAGTTATCCCGGAGCAGATCGTATATGCACATGCCCCCGACCCGCAG
>DASTDD010000058.1:0-30594 GCA_035710545.1 Steroidobacteraceae bacterium | reverse complement strand
AGACCCTGGTCGAGGCATCCGGCGCCCATCCTGTCGCGCCACCGCAGCGCACACTCACCATCCGCGACTGGCCGAGATCCGAACGCCCACGTGAAAAACTACTGGAACAAGGAGCGGGGGCACTCTCCGACGCAGAATTGCTGGCGTTGCTCCTTGGCTCGGGCGTCCGCGGTCGTTCAGCGGTCGATCTCGCGCGCGCACTGATCACGGAATTCGGGTCCCTGCGCGAGCTGTTGAGCGCAGATCGCTCGCGTTGGCGAGGCAAGACAGGAATCGGTCCAGCGCGTTATGCGACGCTGATGGCTGCGATGGAACTCACACGTCGACACTTCAGGGAGCCGCTTCGTGTCGGCTCGACGCTCAATGCGCCGGACGCGACGCGTCGTTTTCTGGTGGCACAGTTGCGAGACAGACCTTACGAGGTGTTCTGCTGCCTGTTCCTAGACAATCGTCACCGGCTGATCGCCTTCGAGGAAATCTTTCGGGGGACGATCGATGGTGCGAGCGTGCATCCGCGCGAAGTGATCCGTCAGACGTTGCTGCACAACGCGGCGTCAGTGATCGTGGCACACAACCATCCGTCAGGAGCGCTGGAGCCGAGCGCCGCGGACGAGCATGTCACGCGAAGACTGAAAGACGCTCTGGCCCTGGTGGATGTCCGCGTACTCGATCACTTCATCGTCGGCGACGGAACCTGCTTTTCGTTCGCTGAGCACGGACTCCTGTAGCCGCCCGACGCGGGAGATGCTGCTGAACTGCGGGTGCTGCGCCACGGCATGCCGCCTGGTTGCAGCTTGTGATCCCCCCGTCGGGCTGGTATAAAGCGCGACTCGGTGGGACGGGCATCCAGCCTCGCCCGTTCAGATTTTCCTGAATTTTCAAGGCTCTTACGTATGACCCGCGTCTGCGAGATTACAGGCAAGCGCCCGACTGTCGGCAATCGCGTCTCCCACGCGAACAACAGGAAGCGCCGCCGCTTCCTGCCGAACCTGCATTCCCAGCGTTTCTGGGTGGAGAGCGAGAAGCGCTGGGTATCGCTGCGCATCTCGGCCAATGGCCTGCGCACCATCGAGAAGAAAGGCATCGATACCGTTCTCGCCGAGCTTCGCGCCCAGGGCGTGAAGGTCTGACGCGGCCGCCCGGGCGCGATAAGGAGTTCCCATGCGCGAGAAGATCAAGCTGCTGTCCTCAGCCGGCACCGGACACTTCTACGTGACCACCAAGAACAAGCGCCTCCACCCGGACAAGATGGAAGTGCGCAAGTTCGATCCGGTGTCACGCAAGCACGTGATCTACAAGGAAACCAAGATCAAGTAGATCCCGGCCGCCCCGACGGGGCAGGCCCACTCCGGGGCGTGGGCCCGGAGTTCCAGGAAAGTCCTGCGTCGCCCGTGCGCGCTGGCGGGTAGCGGGTGCTTGGCGCGCCTCTTGCGTTTCGGGCCACGCTCGGCAAATGCTTCGCCCCCCTATGCCCGAGCTCCCCGAAGTCGAGACCACCCGCCGCGGTATCGAGCCGCACGCGGTCGGCCGACAGATCGTCGCCCTGGCCGTCCACGAGCCGCGGCTGCGCTGGCGCGTGCAGCACGATCTGGCGGAACAGGTGACCGGCCAGCGCATCCTGCATGCAAAGCGGCGCGGGAAGTACCTGCTGCTGGAACTGCAGGGCGGCACCCTGCTTTGGCATCTGGGCATGTCCGGCAGCCTGCGCGTATTGCCGGCGGACACCCCGCGCGAGGGGCACGATCATGTCGACCTGATCCTCGACTCGGGCAATACGCTGCGCTTCAACGATCCGCGCCGCTTCGGAAGCCTGCACTACACGACGACGGATCCTCACGAGCATCCCCTGCTCGCGGGGCTCGCCCCGGAACCGCTCGAGCCTGATTTCAACACGGACTATCTCTGGCGGATCACGAGACGGCGCCGCGTCGCTATCAAACAACTGCTCATGAACAGCAGGCTCGTGGTGGGGGTAGGCAACATCTATGCCAATGAAGCCCTGTTCAAGGCCGGAATCCGCCCGCGCCGGCAGGCGCGCAGCCTTACGCGCGCTGAAGTGCGCGCTCTGGTCAAGGCGGTGCGCTCAGTTCTGGCGCGCGCCATCCGCGTCGGCGGGACAACACTGCGGGACTATGTCGGCGCAGACGGAGAGCCCGGATATTTCCGCCAGAAGCTTTACGTGTACGAGCGTGACGGAGAACCCTGCCGGGTATGCCGCACGCCGGTGCGACAGCTCACACAGGGTCAACGATCGACCTACTATTGCCCCACGTGCCAGAGATAAGAGTCCATCGATGAGCCAGCAGATCCTCGAGCATCTGACCCGTGCCGATTCCAACATGGGCGCTCTGATCAGGGCCCAGGGTCCCTACGAGCTCGCTGCGGAGCTGAATTGCCAGCCGTTCGAGGCCCTGGCTCGCGCGATTACGCATCAGCAACTGCACGCGAACGCGGCTCGCAGCATCCTGCAACGCTTCGTCGGCGCCTGCGGCAACGGATCGTTTCCGTCAGCCGACGTCGTTATGGCAACACCGGTGGAAAGCCTGCGCGCAACGGGACTTTCGTTTGCCAAGATCGCAGCGCTCAAGGATCTGGCCGCCAAGACCCTCGATGGGACCGTCCCCGACCGCGACACGCTGCTCACGCTCAGCGATCTCGAAATCATCGGCCGTCTCACCCAGGTCCGTGGAATTGGCAGATGGACGGTCGAGATGATGCTGATGTTCCAACTCGGGCGTCCCGACGTGCTGCCCGTTGACGATTTCGGCGTCCGCAACGGCTTTCGCCTGGCCTACGGCCTGCGGAAGATGCCCGCACCAAAAGTGCTCGCCGCCTTCGGGGAGCGCTGGGCGCCGCACCGCACGGCCGCTGCGTGGTATCTCTGGCGTGCGCCCGAGCTGAAAAAGGCGGGCAAGCTCCCGGAGCCCCTGGAGCGCATCACGCTGCCCCGCCTGCCGAGGCGACGGCGCAAGGTTCGCCCCACAAGATCCACATCACGCAGATCGAGCTCACGCCGAGCGGCCGCTCGCAAACCGATTCCGGCCACAGCCGCTCGCCGCAGTCCAACTCGCGGTGCCACTCGAAAAGCCGTGGCGGCCGTCAGGAGAGTACGCCGGCCGCGCGCTCGTAAGTGATGCTGAGCAGGAGCTGGTCCTCCTGTGCCTGCATGTTGATCGGACGTTCCTTGCCATCGAGGTCGTAGCAAACCGTCAGGCGGTTGCCGGTCAGCTCGTAGATCGCAAGCATGCTGCGGCCGGCATTGGGCCCATCCCGCCCGACGATGTCGATCGCCTGCGGACGGCTCGTGTCGTCCACGAGATATTCGCCCGTGTCCACGACCTGGTTGGTCTGATCGATGATGCTGTAGTCGCGGCCATCGAGCACCAGATACTTGACGCGCAGCTCGCGCACCAGCAACTCCTGCCCGGACACGTTGGCCGCGACGGGAACCCACGCCCCTTCCAGGCCACGGACTCCATGCTCGGATGTGGGCGCCGGACTCATTGCACTGGAATGTTCATGCTGGTGGGATCCCGTCGCCGCTCAGACGCGCCGCTGCTTTTTCAGTTCCGTTTCCACGATCGGATGAACGAACTCGGCCACGTCTCCGCCGAGCACGGCGATCTCGCGTACCAGGGTGGAGGAGATGAAGGTGAACTGCTCCTGTGGGGTCAGAAAGACCGTCTCGATCTCCCGGGCCAGGTGCCGGCTCATGTTGGCGAGCTGGAACTCGAACTCGAAGTCGGACACCGCACGCAATCCCCGGACCACGACCGAGACGTTGTGTTTACGTGCGAATTCGATGGTCAGCCCGGAATAGCCCACGACCTCCACATTGGGCAGGTCGTGCAGCACCCGACGCGCCAGGTCGATGCGCGTGTCCATCGGAAACATCGGTGTCTTGTTCGGATTGGCGGCGATCGCGACGAAGACGCGATCGAAGATGCTGGCAGCGCGGCGGACGAGGTCGTGGTGGCCGTTCGTGATGGGATCGAACGTACCCGGATACATCGCATAGCGTTTCATGCGCTGGCCGCCCCCCGTTCAGTTGTCCAAGCGCGCTCCAGCAGATGATACCCGACCGCACCGGCCTGCTTCCCCTTCACGGCTTTCCAGCTCGGCGGCAGCGCCGGCAGCCCCCCGGCCGCCGTCTCGACATAGATCCGGGCCCCGGCTGTGAGCCACCCCCGCTCCTCGAGCAGCCGGGCCGCCGGGCGCAGCAGTTCCGAGTCGAACGGCGGGTCCAGAAAGACGATGTCGAAAGGCTCCAGGCCGTGCGCGGAGGCGGACCCGCCGAGAAAGTGCAGAGCCTCCGCCTGCTCGACCCGCGCTCCCGTGGCACTCCACTCGGCGAGCCGTGCCCGGATCTCACGCACAGCCACGGCCTCCTTCTCGACGAAGGTCAGGTGTGCGGCTCCCCGTGAGAGCGCCTCCAGACCCAGCGCACCACTGCCCGCAAACAGGTCCAGGGCGCGTGCGCCAGGCACCTGCGCGCCAAGCCAGTTGAACAACGTCTCGCGTACACGGTCGGGCGTTGGCCGGATCTCGGCGAGCGCGGGAAATCTCCAGCGCCTTCCACGCCACGAGCCGCCGATGATTCGCAACACCCGCGACTGCGCCGCCCGGCGCGGCACCCGTGCGGCGCTCCGGGCCGATTTTCGGATTTTTGTCAACCTCGCGCCGCTTCCGCCGACCGCTTGCCTCTGTTCTCGCGGCAAGCCTACCCTACCCCATGTTCCGACGCTCGCGCTCCGCCCCCGCCGACAGCCCACCACAGACCGAGGAGCGCCAGGGATTCTTCCAGCGCCTGCGCAGCCGCCTCAACCGCGGCAACTCCTGGCTCACGTACGACCTGGCGGACCTGTTTCGCGGACGCCAGATCGATGCTCAGGTCCTCGAGGAGCTCGAGAGCCGTCTGCTCATGGCCGACGTGGGCGTCGAGGCAACCGAGCACATCCTCGCCGGGCTGCAGAAGCGCGTCTCGCGGAACGAGCTGGCGGATGTCGCTGCGCTGATCAGCGCCTTGAAGGCGGCCATCATCGAGATTCTGGCCCCTTGCGCGCAACCGCTGCGTATCGATGAGCGACATACGCCATTCGTCATCCTGGTTGTGGGCGTCAACGGATCGGGCAAGACCACCAGCATCGGCAAGCTTGCCCGCAACCTGGCAGATGAGGGCCGCACTGTGATGCTGGCTGCCGGCGATACCTTCCGAGCCGCCGCGATCGAGCAGCTCCATATCTGGGCGGAACGCACGGGCGCCGAGTTCGCCGCTCAGCAGGCGGGTGCCGATCCCGGCGCAGTCGTGTTCGATGCGTTGCAGTCCGCTCGCTCCCGACACCTGAATGTGCTCCTGGCCGACACCGCAGGGCGACTCCACAGCCAGTCACACCTGATGGAGGAGCTGAAAAAGGTCAAACGGGTCATTCAGCGCGTCGAGCCATCGGCCCCGCACGAGACTCTGCTGGTGCTCGATGCCAACCAGGGGCAGAACGCGCTCTCCCAGGCGATTCAGTTCCACGAGGCCGTCGGCGTGACAGGGCTCGTCCTGACCAAGCTCGATGGCACCGCGAAAGGGGGCATCGTCGTAGCCATTGCGCGGCGGCTGGGAATCCCCATCCGCTTCATCGGGATCGGCGAGCAACCCCAGGACTTCGGCGAGTTCGACGCCGAGGCGTTCGCCGAGGCGCTGGTCGAGGGGCCGAAGCCGTGATCGTTTTCGATCATGTCAGCAAGCGCTATCCCAACGGCCGCGAAGCTCTCACCAGCGCCACTTTCGAGATCGACACGGGCGAGATGGTGTTCCTCACGGGCCGCTCGGGTGCGGGCAAGAGCACCGTTCTCAAGCTCATCGCGCTGCTCGAGCGGCCGACCCGCGGCACGGTCCTGGTCAGCGGACGCAATACGAGCAGTCTGAAGTCCCGCCACATTCCTCTCTTTCGCCGGCAGGTCGGCGTGGTCTTCCAGGACCACAGACTCCTCGCCGACCGGCCCGTCTTCGACAACGTGGCATTGCCGCTGGTCGTGGCGGGGATGTCGCTCAAGGAAGTCGACAAGCGCGTCCGCGCCGCGCTCGATCAGGTAGGTCTGCTTGGAAAAGAGCGCATGCTGCCGATGGAATTGTCCGTCGGCGAGCAGCAGCGGGTCGGCATCGCACGCGCCGTGGTGAGCAAGCCTCCGCTCCTCATAGCCGATGAGCCCACGGGCAATCTCGATCCCGATCTCGCGCTCGAGATCATGAGGCTGTTCCGCAGGTTTCAGGATGTTGGTGTCACGGTCGTCGTCGCCACACACGACCTGCACGTAGTGCGCGAGTTCGGGCAACGCGAGCTCGTGATCGAAAACGGCCAGATTCACGATGAGGCAGCCGATCACCTGCCCAGCGTGATCGCGGTCCGATGAGCCTGGCCGTGGCCGGAACGCGGCACCTGCAGGCGCTGATCGGATCACTCGGACGGCTCGCTCGCAATCCCTTCTCGACCACCCTGACGTTGCTGGTCATCGGGCTCGCCCTTTCCCTGCCCACCGGGCTGCGGCTGTTCATCCTGAATGCGCAGCTGGCTACCGGCGGCTTCCCCAACGCCGTGGACCTCTCGGTGTACTTCAAGACGGATGTGCCGCTGGCCAAGGCCCAGCAATTGGCCCGCAACGCGCGCGAACGAGCGGACGTCGCCTCCGTCGAGCTGATTTCCTCGGACAAGGCGATGGAGGAGTTCCGCAACTACTCCGGATTCGGTGCAGCTCTCGACACTCTCAAGGAGAATCCGCTGCCTCATACGCTGCGCGTTCTGCCACGCAGCGATGCCCAGTCACCGGCATCCGTCGAAGCCTTGCGGCGCTACTTCGCTGCCTGGCCGGAAGTTGACATCGTCCAGGTGGACACCGACTGGGTGAAGCGGTTCAACGCCATCATCGATGTGGTGCAGCGACTGCTCGCAATCGTCGCCATACTCCTGGGTGCGGGCGTGCTCGCCGTCATCTTCAACACGACACGCCTGGAGATCCTCAACCGGCGCTCCGAGATCGAAGTTACCAAGCTGGTCGGGGGATCCAACGCATTCGTGCGGCGGCCATTCCTCTACACCGGGGCACTCTACGGGCTCGGCGGCGCGCTCCTCGCCTGGGCGATCGTGGAGATCGCTGTCCTGGTCCTCGCTCAGTCGATAGACACACTGGCGGCGTTGTACGGCACCCGGTTCTCCCTTCAGGGACCCTCCGCGCGCGACGTCGGAATTCTGCTCGCCGCAGGATTCGCGCTCGGCTGGCTGGGAGCCTGGATCTCCGCAGCCCGCCACCTGTGGCGCATCGAGCCGAGGGCGTGATAGCGGCCTCGCAACGGCGAATGAGCAGACCGGGCAATTCTTCAGGCGGTACGCCCTGAGGTGAGTCACTCCGGTGACTTTATGTGTACGAACCGGTAAGGGACGCTGGGGTTGAAGATGACCTGCCACCAGTCGACGGGATAGGCGATACCGTCGCGCACGATGGAGCCCGCCGGGGTCTGCATCCAGCTGTTCGCCGCGATGATCCAGAAGCCTGAGATGCAGGTGCCGAGGGCGACCAGAACGGCCGAGGTCACGTGCAGCCAGGCCGGGACGCGCTTCCACCCGAAGAGCATGATTCCAAGGAAGGTGGACTCGAGGAAGAATGCGGTCAGAACCTCCTAGCCCACCAGTGGTCCAATCACGTTGCCGGCTGCCAGCGAGAAACGCGCCCAGTTCGTCCCGAACTCGTAGGAGAGGGGAATGCCGGAGACCACACCCATCGCGAAGGAGACCGCGAAGATCTTGGTCCAGAACCGGGCCAATCGGTGGTAGTGGCTCTGTGCGGTGCGCCGCCACAGGACCAGGAGGGTCGCGACGAAGGCGGACGAGCCGATGGAAAAGGCGGGAAAGACGCGCTCTGGATAGTGTAGGGGAACTCCCGCCCGGGCGGCCCGTTCCCCCTCCTTCGAGGGAGGCGCCACTGGCCCTCCCGTCCGGTTATAACCCCCTGTTCCCCAAGGTAAACTGCCGTGAACCATGCGGAACTTTCCGAGGCTCTTAGCACTCTAATGACCCGAGTGCTAGAATCGCCACCCAACCTGGGAGACCTGATGACCAGTACCGCAATCGTCGCCCGTCACACCGACCTGGCCTTGGCCGGTCCGCTGGGAAGTCTCGACGCTTACCTGGACCGGGTGAGCCGCATTCCCGTTCTGAGCCGCGAGGAAGAGCATCGGCTGGCCGAGAGCTTCCGCGAGCATGGCGACCTGAACGCTGCGCGGGAGCTGGTGCTCTCGCACCTGCGTTTTGTCGTGCACATTGCGCGCGGCTACAGCGGATACGGATTGCCGATAGGGGATTTGATCCAGGAAGGCAACGTCGGACTGATGAAGGCGGTAAAGCGGTTTGACCCGACGGTCAACGTCCGCCTCGTGTCCTTTGCCGTGCACTGGATCCGTGCCGAGATTCACGAGTACGTGCTGCGCAACTGGCGCCTGGTGAAGATCGCGACGACCAAGGCGCAGCGCAAGCTCTTCTTCAACCTCCGCAGGCTGAAGAAGAATCTGACGTGGTTGTCGGCGGAAGAGACCGCCGCGGTGGCTCGTGACCTGGGCGTAAGCCCAAGCGAGGTCACCGAGATGGAGAAGCGGCTTGCCGCGCGGGACATGTCGTTCGACCCCACGCCGGAGTCCGAAGAGGACGAGGTCTACAGCCCTGCCTCTTATCTTCCGGCAGCCGATGCGGACCCGGCCGAGAGCGTGGAGGATGCCGAGTGGGAAGCGGACTCGTCCGAGCGCCTTCAGGATGCAATGGGGCGGCTCGATGAGCGCAGCCGCGACATCCTGCAGCAGCGCTGGATGACCGACGACAAGGCCACCCTGCACGAGCTGGCCGACAAGTACGGCGTCTCCGCCGAGCGCATCCGCCAGATCGAGGCCCATGCGTTGGGCAAGCTTCGCGGCTTCATGGGCGAAGCGGCGGCCGCCTGATTTAGTTCTCTCTCAACAAACGGAAGCGAGGCCCTGGGGACACAAACCCTTGGGGCCTCGCGGGCTTGCGCGCGCCGAGCGCAAGTTGTCTCTCCCCTTCACACTCCCGGGACGCGCAGCCGCGTCCGCCCCCACGCTTGCAGCCTCCGGGCAACGATGGGAACTTCACCCACCCGGCTGTATTTCCTGCCCATCGTGGCTCCAGGGTTCAATCCGTTGTAGTTCTACAACGCCCCGGATGACGGCCGGTCATCACGACATCAGGAGTCCCGCGAATGAAGAAAGCTCTCTGGCTGTGTGCTCTGACCATCCCCTCGCTGGCCTGCGCGGCCCCAGGCGACGAGTGGTATGTGACCCCGGAGGTCGGGGCGATCTGGCCCGACCACAACCGCGATCTGCAGGACCGCGACTGGCTGTATGGAATCGCCGTCGGTCGCGAGCTCGGCCAGTACCTCAATCTGGAGCTGAATTCCAACTACGCCCGTATCAACAACGGGCGCGGCACGGGCCATCTGGACATGTACGGCAATTCCCTCGATCTGCTGGGAGTCCTGAATCGCGGCGGCGGGGTGTCACCGTATCTGGATGTTGGCGCGGGCGTGCTGCTGGATAACTTCTTTCCGGGCAACAATCGTACGGACTTCATGGCCCAGACCGGCGTCGGTCTGTTCGTGAATCTCTGGCGAAGCCCCTCGGGCACGAGCGGCTTCGCGCTGCGTCCTGACATCAAGGCACGCTGGGATGATCCCGGCCGTGGGAATCACTGGGTCGACTACATCGCCACCCTGGGGTTCCAGTTCTCCTTTGGCGGCAGCCCGGTACAGGCACCGGTGAAGGAGGCACCCCCGCCACCTCCTCCGCCGCCACCCGTGACCCAATCCGCGCCCGCGCCCGCCGCGCAGCCCAGCCCACCTCCCGACAGCGATCATGACGGTGTCCCGGACAGCATCGATCAGTGTCCCAACACGCCGCCCGGCGTCCAGGTGGATGCGGTGGGATGTCCGCTCAAGGGCTCCATCACGCTGGAAGGGGTGACCTTCGAGCTCAACTCCGCCGAGCTGACGGTGTCCTCACGGCCCGCGCTCGACACGATGGCGGACGGATTGAAGAAACACGCGCGCGTGAAGGTCGAGATCCAGGGCCACACCGATAGTACTGGAGCAGCAGCCTACAACATGAAGCTCTCGCAGCGGCGCGCTGACGCCGTACGCAGTTACCTGGTGCAGGCTGGCGTGAACCCGGACCAGCTCACGACGCACGGCTACGGTGCGACTCAGCCCGTGGCGAGTAACAAGACGCCCGATGGCCGCGCCAGGAACCGGCGGGTTGTCGTGCACGTTCTGGAGAATCCCGGGGATGTGAAAGTCGAGGGACAGGACACCACGACTTCGCAGTGAGGCCGCCGCCCCGGGGGAATCTTGGACGCACTTACTCCCGGGGCCCGGACAGCCTGGCGGGCCAGCCGCTTGCGGCTGCGCTCCGCCGGGCGTAGCGTCGCGCGCAGATTTCCGCCCGCGAGTGAGGCGATGCGCGACGTTGCCGACTGGCTGAGCGAATACGGCGCGAGCCACGAGAACCCGACCAACAAGCTGCTGCACTGGGTGTGTGTGCCGCCGATCGTGTTGTCGTTGTTCGGTCTGCTCTGGTCACTGCCGGTGCCGGAAGCTTTCTCGGCGACCTCGTCATGGCTCAACTGGGCCACGCTCACAGCGGCAGCCGTACTGCTGTACTACCTGGCGCTCTCGCCATCGCTCGCCGCGGGCATTCTGATCGCGTTCATGCTGTTGCTTCTGCTCACACAGTGGCTGGGCACACTGCCCTGGCCACTGTGGCTGACCTCGATCGTCATATTCGTGGCCGCCTGGATAGGTCAGTTCATCGGGCACGCGATCGAGGGAAAGCGCCCTTCCTTCTTCAAGGACGTGCAGTTCCTGCTGATCGGCCCGCTATGGCTGCTGGCGGCTGCTTACCGGCGGCTCGGACTCCCTTACTGAGGCTCAAGAGAGTGGGCGGACGACGCTTGTGGACGATCAGAACGGCGAGAGGCGGTCCACGGCCTCCGCGGTCGTTCCCTTCACGCTCGTGTTCACTTTCTCGCCTGGTGGCAGCTCCGCCCCCTTGCCCATGCGAATGGAAATCAGGCCGTTCGGAAACAGGATAACCTGGCTCTCACCGAAGCCGGTCATTTCCGGGAGGAAGAATCTCCTGCCCGAACGACTGCCTATGTACGGAACAAAGTGAAATCCCATCTTGTAGAGCTCTTCATCCGTGCTCCGGTCATCGGGCGGGCGGCGATCGACCGACATGTCGGTTTTCGTGCGCATGGCGTCCCTGCCTGCCAGCAAGTCGGCCGTGAGCTGCCGGTGCAGTAACTGTTGCCCGCCATGCGCACCCAGATCCCGAAAGAGCATCGCAATTTTCGCAAGCTCATCCAGTGTCGGGTAATAACCTGAGCTGCTCCACGCGAAGCCCTCTCGACCACCGCGCTCGCGTGTGCGGACGAGCGGCGCGTAGTGAATGCCAATGGGTGCGAGCACCTCGGCACGCACCATTTCCCATCGATCCGCCTGCGGGCCACGGACCGACTTCAGGAAATTGTCGATAGCGACACCGAGCAGATACAGATCCTGGTCGCGGTAGCGATACACCGTGCCCGGTTCCCATGGATATGGCCGCAGATCAGCGTTGATCGCTTTGACCTTCTCGGCGTGCGACGGAGCGGTAAACCAAGCGTCGTAGTTGCCGTCCGCATTGCCGTCGAACCCATCATTTGGATTGGTCTTGAGGGATCCAACGCCGCCGAATCCACTCGCCATGTTCATCGCGTCCAGGAATCGGACCCGCTTCCATTTCGGGTCGAGTCCCCCGACATAGTCACCCACCTTCAGCGTCAACACCCAAGGACCATAGGTTTGCGCCAGGCGCAGCAGCGCCGGCGGATTGACAATGCTCTTGGTGATCGAACGGACACCAAATCGCATCTCGAGCGGATACGGATAGTCCCCAAAAGGAGTCGCGGCGCGCTGGTAATACAACACGCCGTCGCGCACCAACGCCGCCCCGATCATCCATCTGGGATCGACCGGACCGCCAAAGCCATCCAGCGTGCCTGGCGGCTCGGACTTGACGAGATCGCTCCAGGGTCTGGCCGGCAACCGCTCCTCGAGCTCGACCTTGGCTTCGGCGCGTCTGGCCGCGAGATCGGTCGGTGCGTAGGCGGAGGGCCTGGTTGCCGCGCTACCCCAGGTGACGAAGTGCTGATGCAGCAGATAGGGCGCGTTCTCTTGAATGAACTGAAACCTCAGCCGCGTGACCCTGGTGCCGTCATAGAGGAAGGTCGCCAACCCCTCGACTGAATGGTTGTCGATGTCGTTGACCAGTGTCAGTGGGAAAGCCGCACGCGACCATTTGCCATCGGCCGCTTCTTTCCAGGTGCGACCAACCTCGGGGATGACCTGCCAGAAGCTCGGCGCCGCCACCGGTCCAGACTCGGGAACCATCTCCCCGCGCTGCACCGGGACCAATAACCCGTCCATCGTGAAGAACTGGAGCGTCATGCCGGGAAACAGACGCGCATCGCGACCATCCTGCATCGGGTGCTCGACCGCGGGCTCAGTCTGCATTGGTGTCTGCGCGATCGTGATTGCGCCGACAAACTCTGGCGCCGCTGTTACGGGGGGTTCCGGTGCGAAAGCGCGGTTGGCGACAGGCACGTCAGTCGCCTTGCCTGAGCTCATGAGCGAAACGGGCAGTAAGTCGGAGGCGGACGCAGCCAATGTGGGAGGCACCAGGTTCACAGTGAAGGCAAGAAAGCTTCCGAGCCTTGATAGGAGCGCGTTCACGGATCTCCCCCGAGGTGATCGATATCGTCTAGGCCGCCGCTTGAACCGCAGCGGCGACCGTCTCGTGCACAGTCTTGTCGAGCGGATCCGGCACCAGCTCATCACCCCGCGCGAGTCCCGCGATGGCGTTCGCGGCGGCCATGAGCATGGTATCGGAGAAGTGGCTGACTCTTGCGGCGAGGGCACCCTTGAACAGGCCCGGAAAAGCGAGCACGTTGTTGATGCCCTTGCCGTCCGCGGCGAATGCGGCGCCCCTCTCACGGGCCGCGAGCGGCTCGATCTCCGGATCGGGATTTGACAGCGCCAGGATGATCTGGCCGGGACGCACCCACTCGGGTCGAATGAGCCCTTTCACACCCGTCGTGGCGATCACGATATCCGCACGCGCCATAATGGCCTGCAGCGTCGCTCCTTCACCGCCGAGGGCCACGATGCGCGCAACCGCATCCGCATTCCGGTCAGCGCCCAGGACGCGCTGCACCCCACAGGCTCGCAACAGCCGTACGATGCCGTGGCCCGCTGCACCCAGCCCCACCTGTCCGATGACACTTTCACGCAGATTCCGACCAGCCTGGCGAGCTGCGTTGGTCAGCGCGGCCAGCGTCACGACCGCCGTGCCGTGTTGGTCATCATGCAGAACGGGTTTGGCAACCCGTGCGCGCAGCTTCTGCTCGATCTCGAAGCACTCCGGTGCCGCGAAGTCCTCCAGCTGAATCGCTCCGAAGGAGGTCTCGATCGCCGCGATCGCCTCCACGACCCGGTCAGGCTGAGTCTCCCGCAGGAGGATTGGCACGCCACTGAGTCCTACGAGATCGGCAAACAGCGCGGCCTTCCCTTCCATGACGGGAAGGCCGGCGAGCGGGCCAATGTTGCCCAGTCCCAGCACGGCCGTGCCGTTGGTGACGATCGCTACGGTGTTGTCCAGGTTGGTGAATTCGTGAGCGGCCTGCGGATCGCTCTTGATGGCGAGGCATACGCGCGCGACACCGGGAGTGTAGATGTCGCGTAACACCTGGCGGGTGTTGATGGGAAGGCTCGCCACAGTCCTGATCTTCCCGCCGCGGTGACGGTTGAAGACGCGATCGGACTTGCCCATGAAGCGAGCGGTGGGCAGCTGGTCGATCCGCTGGTAGAGGCTGCGATCGGCCTCCTCGTCCATCTCGAGCGTGATCTCCCAGAGCGTGCGGCCCTGATCGCGCCGCAGCGCGGTCAGGTGCTCTATGGCCAGACCCGCATCGGCGATCACCTGCAGGACTCGGGCCAGGCTGCCCGGCTGATGAATGGTTTCGACGAGCAGAATTTCCGGAATCTTCACGCGCGAGCCTTGCTGGTCTTCGGGTGGTCTATGGTAATCCACGAATCCTGCGGGCCGGAGCCTCTCGGCTACCCCCGGCAGGGGAGCGGCCGTGGTCCGGGGTTGAGCATGGTTTATGATGCGGATCCTTCATCTTGTGGCGCAGGCCGGAGAGAGTAGCGTGGCGAAGAGTTCCCCAGCGAAGCTGGATCCCCTGGACCTGTTCGATGTCCGCAGCGCGCTGTCGGAGGAAGAGCGCATGGTACAGGACTCGGTGGCGCGGCTCGTGGACGAGAAGGTGCTGCCGATCATCCAGGAGTGCTTCGAGGAGCATCGCTTCCCGAGGGAGCTCATCCCGGAGCTCGCCGCCCTGGGCCTCCTCGGCTCTTCGCTGAACGGCTACGACTGTGCGGGGCTGAATGGGATCTCGTACGGGTTGATCTGCCAGGAGCTTGAGCGCGGAGACTCCGGGATCCGCAGCTTCGTTTCGGTGCAGTCATCCTTGTGCATGTATCCGATCCACACTTTTGGCTCCGAGGAGCAGAAGCAGCGCTACCTTCCGCGTATGGCGCGTGGCGAGCTCATCGGCTGCTTCGGTCTCACCGAGCCGCACGGCGGATCCGATCCCGCCAACATGCACACCCACGCCAAGCGCAGTGGCGGCGACTGGGTGCTCAACGGGTCCAAGATGTGGATCACCAATGGGGCGATCGCGGACCTGGCGGTCGTCTGGGCCCGGACCGAGGACGGCATTCGAGGCTTCCTCGTCGAGAAAGGCACGCAGGGATTCTCCGCGCCGGAGATCGAGCGCAAGTTCTCACTGCGCGCCTCGGTGACCTCCGCGCTGTTCTTTGACCAGGTCCGCGTCCCGGAATCACAGGCGCTGCCCGGCGTAGCCGGCCTCAAGGGACCGCTCTCCTGTCTCACCCAGGCACGCTACGGAATAGCCTGGGGAGTCATCGGGGCCGCGCAGGCCTGCCTCGCCCAGATGCTCGACTACACCTCCACGCGCAGCCTCTTCGGCCGTCCCCTCGCCCACACACAGGCCATCCAGATCCGCCTGGCCGAGATGGCGCGCCAGATAACCTGCGCGCAGCTCCTGGCCCTGCAGCTCGGCAGACTCAAGGACGAAGGCAGGATGACGCCCTCGCAGGTGTCGCTGGCCAAGTGGAACAACTGCCGCATGGCGTTGCAGATCGCGCGCGACGCACGCGACATGTTGGGTGGCGCGGGCATCAGCGCCGAGTACGTGCCCATCCGTCATGCACTCAATCTCGAGAGCGTGATCACCTACGAGGGCACCGAGACGATTCACCAGCTCACCATCGGGCGGGAGCTCACGGGGCATAACGCCTTCTGACCGTTCGCTCAGCGGCGCTGCGGCGCCGGTGAATGCGTCATTGTCGCTCCCGAGCGACGCCGCGAATCGTCTTATGCAAATTGAGGACTGCATTCAGGTGCGGTCCAGCCATGGACGATTATGGTGTCGGCCCTGTGAACGGGAGGTAACCATGAGCAAGCTAGTGTACGGGGCAGTACTGGGTCTCCTTGCGGCTCCGGCATTTGCCGGCGACGTCGGGGTGTCGATCAGCGTCGGCCAACCCGGCTTCTACGGCGAGATCAACATCGGCAATGTTCCGGCGCCGCCGGTCGTTTATGCACAGCCGGTCGTCGCGGTGCAACCGGCTGAGCATGTTGTCGTGCAGCCCATTTATCTGCACGTACCGCCCGGACATGAGAAACACTGGAGCAGGCATTGCGCGGAGTACCATGCCTGCGGCCGGCCGGTCTACTTCGTAAAAGACGACTGGTACAACAGGGAGTACGTGCCGCGCTACCGCCGTGAGCATGTCGAGCGCGTCGAGCGCGTCGAGCACGTCGAGCGCGTGCACGATCGGCGCGGCGATCACGATGATGACCGCGGACACGGGCATGACCGGCACGACGATCATGACCGCCACGACGACCATGACCGCGGGCGCGGGCACGACGACCGCTGATGGGAGACAAAGCAGGAGGCGTCGCGCCTCCTGCTTCAGCGGCCTGCAGCGGCTACTGGCAGCCTGTGAGCTGGATTTCGTACGGAATGTAGAGCGTCAGCTCTGAGACATCCGAGCGCTGCCAGGAAACGCGACTCGACAGGCCACCGATCTCGACCTTGCATTGGGAGCCTACGGCGGCCTGCAGCCGCTTCGCGTCCTCGGTGATCCTGGCGATGATGTCGTAGCGGTACTTCTCGGGCGTGACGAGGCTCAGACCCACATCGCCCACGGGCTCCACTTCGGTTCGGCCCGATACGCGGGCTTTCTTGATGAAGCCGCTCAGCTCCGTTATCGCCTTCTGCACGTTGTCCTTTTCCGCCAGCGCCATCTTCACGTAAAGCTCCGTCGCGCTCGTGTCTGGGCGCTTGCCGCCATCTTCGAGTGGCACCTGGTAGTCGGTCGAGGTAATGGGAATGAGGAACTCATCACCGTAGCCCAGGGCAATGCCCGGCTGTTTGCTCGCGTCCGCCACCATGTCGCGGATGGTCTGGTAGAGCTCCCGGGTTCGGCTCTCCTGGGCACGTGTATCGTTGATGAGCCGGATCCGCTGCACGAGAAAGTCTGCCCGCCGTGTCAGAACGACGGCCGGTATGCGAGAGTAATCGCCACCGCTGACTCGAGTACCGGTGACCACTATTTCTTCGGTCTGCGCCCGGGTTGGAGCGGCGCATGTGCAGGCAAGGAGAATCGCGAGTGTCAGTAGGAAGTTGTTGCGCACGGCATGTCCTTCTGGCCGACTGAGCGCTTAGCTTGCCACGCGCCGGGGGTGCAAGCGATCCGCCGGCAGCCGCTTGCCATCTTTCGCCACAATTGATCGCCCGCTGGCCACTTCGGCGCCCCCGCCCCGCGTGCGAGGCCGCTTGAAATGATCTCCCATGGACGGCCAGCGGAGATCCAGAATGACAGCCCTTCGGCTACGGCGGCGGCAATGGTGGCTCAACGCCCTCGGCCTCCTCGTACTCCTCGCAGTGGGAATCGTTTAGACGCTCTTTCACTCATCGCGCACGCGGAGGACCGTTGTGCGCGGTTGCCGGGCGGGGACTTCCGTGCGGCGGGAGCGCTTGTGCGGTGAGAAGCCACCGGCGTTGGAGGGGACGCCTGCTGCATGTGGGGGAAGTCCCCTTGCGCCGGAGCTCTTTTCCAGGGGACGACCCCACATGCAGCAGGTGGCCCCTCGTCCGCCGGGAGCGAGCCCCGGAACACGGCTTGCCTCTGCGCCGCGAACCCGCTCACAACACGCGCGAAACGATCCCCCCGCGGCTTTCACCTGCGCCACTCACCCTGTAGCCTGTATCCATGAAACGCACGGTAGCCATAGTCGAAGACGAGCCGGCCATTCGTGACAACTACGCGGCTGCGTTCACCCGCGAGGGCTATGTCGTGCGGACATACTCCAACCGCGCGCAGGCGATGACAGCGTTCCATGCACGTCTGCCGGATCTCGCTGTCATCGACATCTCGCTCGAGGACGAGCCCGAGGGCGGCTTCGAGCTGTGTCGCCAGCTGCGAACCCTGTCGGCGGAGCTGCCGATCATCTTTCTCACGGCTCGCGACACGGAGCTCGATGCGGTCTCCGGGCTGCGCCTGGGTGCCGACGACTTCCTGACGAAGGATCTGAGCCTTGCGCATCTGATCGCACGGGTGAATGCGCTCTTTCGGCGGGTAGATGCTCTGCGACGGCCGCTCGAAGCGTCCCAGGTCATCCGCCGTGGGCCGCTCACGCTCGATGCGGAGCGCATGCAGGTGGAATGGGACGGTCAGGTCGTGCTGCTGTCGCTCACCGAGTTCTGGATAGTATTCGCCCTGGCGCGTCATCCGGGCCACGTGAAGAATCGCCAGCAGCTCATGGATGCCGCCAACGTCGTGCTGGATGACAACACCATCACCTCCCACGTCAAACGCATTCGCCGCAAGTTCCAGAGCATCGATCCCAGGTTCGATGCCGTGCAGACGGTCTACGGCATGGGCTATCGATGGGTCGATTGAGCGCGCTGGTCAGCCCGCATCCCCATGTCGCTGCGCCTGAAATTGCTGCTGCTAGCCCTCGCGACCCTGGTGCTGCCGTGGGCGGGCTGCCGCTACGCGCAGGAGATGGAATCGGCGCTGCGCGAGGGCGAGCAGAACTCGCTCTCCTCCGTCGCGGAGACGATCGCCTCGTCGCTGCAGGGCCGGCGCGATCTGCTGTATCGCGAGCCGCCAGCCGCGGATACGGAGACTGCTGACACGGACGATGCGGCGCCGGCGCCTCTCTCGCCGCCGCCCAGTCCATACGACATCAAGCCGATCCTGCTGTTCGCACCGCCCCTCCTGGACGGCTACACCGACGACTGGCCCCATGACAAATCAGCCTGGCGCTACTTCGCACAGGGTCACCATCGGTTCGGCGTTCTGACCGGGGTCTGCGAGCGGATGCTTTATGTGTTGCTGGAGGTTCAGGACGACCACGTAGTCTTCGACTCTCCGGGCGCCAGCCCCCTGGACCCAGATACATTCGGCGACCGTGTCTGGCTGGGCTTCGATGACGCCGAGGGGAATCAGCATCAGATCTTTCTCTCGGCGACCGGTCCGGGCTCCATTACCGGACGACGCATCGAGACAGGCGAGTTCGGTCAGAAGAGTGCGGTAACCGAGCCCCGGATCGTGGGCGCCTGGATATCGACCCCACAGGGTTACCGGGTCGAGCTGCGCGTGCCTCTGTCGATGGTGGGCGAGCATTTCGGGGTGCTGATCGACGACCGAAGCGCGCGCGGGGCGCTGCCGGTGAGCTACGGCACGCTGCGCAGCGACGACCTGCACACGGTCGGGCGGCTGATCGTGGCCTCGCCTGAGCTGACGAGCTATCTGCGACAGTTCATTCAGCCCGGGCTGCGGCTGTCGATTGCCAGCCCGGAAAGCCGGCTGCTCGCACAGGCCGACGCCCTGGCGCAGGTGACCGAGCTGGGGCCGGGCAGAGGCTTGCTGGCGCGCCTGTACCGGCGCTTCGTCGATCGGCCCGCGACCCCTCGTATCATCGATGCCACCGCTGCCATTTACGACCGGCAGCACCGCGAGGTCCTCGGCTCGCTCAAAGTCTCTCAGACCGAGGACAGATGGCTGACGCTGCGCGACCGCGCGCTGACACGGATGCTGAACAGCACGCTGCTGATCAGTGCCATCGCGGTCGTGGCCATCCTGATCTTCGCCGCGCGACTGGCCGTAAGACTGTCGCGGCTGCGGACGGCGAGCGAATCGGCGCTGACACGCGCGGGCCTGGTCACCACCTTTCCCGAGACCGGCACAGCCGATGAGCTGGGAGATGTCGCGCGCGGATTCTCTACGCTGCTGTCGCGGCTCAACGAGTACACGGGCTATCTGCGGACGCTTGCCGGCAAGCTGGCTCACGAGATACGCACGCCGCTGACGATCGTCCGGTCGTCACTCGAAAATCTGGAATCGGAGGGGGTATCCCCGTCGGCAGGCATCTACCTGGAACGTGCCCGGGAAGGAAGCGAGCGCCTGAATGCGATCCTCATCGCCATGGGCGCGGCCACGCGGGTCGAGGAGGCAATCAGCGGTGCCGAACGCGTCAGCTTCGCTCTGGCGCCCCTCATCGCCTCCGCCGGCGCCTCGTATCGCATCGCCTTTCCGGATCGACACTTCGCGACCGAGCTGCCCGACGAGCCGGTCACGATCCAGGGTGCGCCCGACCTGATCGTGCAGATGCTCGACAAGCTGGTGGACAACGCCGTGGACTTCAGTCCCGTCGGAGCGACGATCACGCTGCGGCTCACGCTCGAGCCGCAGGCTGCGGTGGTGGAAGTCGACAACCCCGGCCCACCGCTCTCGGGAACGACACGCAGCCGCCTGTTCGAGTCGCTGTGGCAATCCCGCACCGGGGCCGATAGCCGGCCGCACTTCGGCCTGGGACTTTACATAGTGCGATTGATTGCCGAGTTCCACGGTGGCACAGCCTCGGCCATGAGCCTGCCCGGTGACTCGGGCGCGCGCTTCCGCATCCGCCTGGCCCGCTGAGGCGTCAAGACCGCTGCAGAAAGCCGGCGGCAACAGGCTGTTCCGTATACGGAGCGCACCCCGCCCACATGTCGCTGTTTCACAAATACGACATGTATTTTCGGTCCGGCGAGCGTACAATTCGGCATCGGATCAGGCACGTCCGAAACACTGCAAGCGCCGGTTTTAATTGGGCTTAGGCGACTCGGACGTCGGCACTGAGGGAAGGGGTCGGATCAACGCGCACGCGCTACTGATGCGTGGAGCGCACAACTGGGAGAGATAAGAACGCAAGAAACTCGGGTAATCGGCGCGGGCACGGGTAACGACAATCGCTAACTTTTTGTGGTTGTCAGGAACGGGTAGCGCGTGGACTGACACGCGGGCCTTGCAATAAGCCGGAGCGCAGCTCCAACGTTTCAGCCGCAAGCAATAGATGCTCGTGATGACGCGACACGCCGGTGCGCAAACAGGGCGATCTTTCAGTTGAATCTTTGCCCGCGCCCGGCCGTAAGCTGACAGCGATCAACCGGGTCGATGATGGGAACCTGTTCAGGCCCCGCCTCCAGAGGCGGGGTTTTTTTTGGCTGCGCCCCACCCGCCGGACTGTCTGCAGGCCTGGGGCAAATGACCTGGTGGCTCTCAACCAAGCTGCAGGTACTGGAGAATCCCTGCCGCCGCCTCGCGTCCCTCGAACACGGCGGTCACGACGAGGTCCGAACCACGGACCATGTCCCCTCCGGCAAACACCTTGGGGTTAGTCGTCTGGAACGGCGCGTGGCGGGCCGCCGAGACACGCACACGCCCGCTGGCGTGCAGCCGGATGTCATGTTGGCTCAGCCACTCCGGTGGACTCGGCAGGAAACCGAACGCGATGATCACTGCATCGGCCGGCAGGACGTGCTCCGTTTCCGGTATCGGCTCGGGAACGCGCCGGCCGCGGGCATCGGGCGCTCCGAGCCGCGTCTCGACCAGCTTGACGCCCTCGACCCGCTCGGCACCCACGATCTCGATCGGCTGGCTGTTGAACAGAAACTCCACGCCCTCTTCCCGGCTGTTGTAGTAGTCGCGCCGTGAGCCGGGCATGTTGGGCTCATCGCGCCGATACGTGCAGATCACGGACTCGGCGCCCTGCCGGATCGCGGTGCGGTTGCAGTCCATCGCAGTATCGCCGCCGCCGAGCACGATGACGCGCTTGCCGTGCATGCTCAGCAGCCGCTCCGCGCTGCCGGGCACGCGCAGCTCGTGCCGGATGTTGGAAATGAGATAGGGCAGCGCCTCATGCACACCGGGCAGGTCCTCGCCGGGGAACCCGCCCCTGACCGCGGTGTAGGTACCCATTCCGAGGAAGACGGCATCGAACTTCGCCAGCAGGCTCTCGAAGGCAACATCCGCGCCGACCTCGGCCCCCAGCCGGAACTCGACGCCCATTCCCTCCATGATCTCGCGGCGCTTCTCGACCACGCGCTTCTCGAGCTTGAATGGCGGGATGCCGTAGGTGAGCAGCCCCCCGATACGCTCGTAACGATCGAATACGACCGGTGCCACGCCGTTACGTATCAGGATGTCGGCGCAGCCGAGGCCCGCCGGGCCGGCGCCGACGACCGCCACGCGCTTGCCGGTCGGACGTACGTTCGACATGTCCGGCTTCCAGCCGCGCCGTAACGCCTCATCGGTGATGTACTTCTCGATGGAGCCGATCGTGACCGCACCATGGCCATCGTTGAGCGTGCAGGCGCCTTCGCACAAGCGGTCCTGAGGGCAGATCCGGCCGCAGACCTCGGGCAGCGAGTTGGTCTTGTGGGACAGCTCCGCCGCCTCGAACAGGTTGCCTTCCTCGATCAGCTTCAGCCAGTTGGGAATGTAGTTGTGGACCGGGCACTTCCACTCGCAGAAGGGATTGCCGCAGGCGAGGCACCGGCCCGCCTGCTGCCCCGCGGTCTGGGCATCGTATGGGGCGTAGATCTCCCCGAAGTGTGCAATGCGCCTCGGCACGGGAGCCTTTGCCGGGTCCGTGCGCGGGATGTCCAGGAACTGCAGATGGCGATCCGCCATGCTCATTCGCCTAGTCTGACTGGCTGAAATTGCCGGCGGCAATTTCAGCGGACATCGGGCTCGACCGCCGGCAAGCGCGGGGTCCCCGGGAAATCGAGCGCCCTGCTGAATGGTCAGCCCTTCGCAATTCCTGTCGAGATCGATTTCCCGGGGTGCCCATTGCGTGGTTCTTGCCGGCTACCCCGCCGCGGACCGGCGCTGTATCAGGTGTTGACATGGGCTAAGCCGCGCGGCGCAGATTCTGCATCAGGGAGTCGATCGAGGCCGCCTTCGGCTTCACGACCCAGAACTTGCCGATGTAGGTGCGCAGATCGTTGCGGATCTCCTGCGCCCACAGGCTGCCGGTCTCGGCGACGTGCTGCTCGAGCAGCCCCTCCAGGTGCTGCAGATGCGACTGCATCGACTCGGCGTGGATGCGGCTGATGTCGATCAGCTCGTGATTGTAGCGGTCGACGAAGTCCCGCTGCAGATCGAGCACGTAGGCAAAGCCGCCCGTGAACCCCGCGCCGAAGTTGACTCCGGTGCGGCCGAGGACGCAGACCACCCCACCCGTCATGTATTCACAGCAGTGATCGCCCGCACCTTCGATGACGGCCACGGCTCCGGAGTTGCGCACGGCGAAGCGCTCGCCGGCGACGCCCGCAGCAAACAGCTGGCCACCGGTCGCCCCGTACAGGCAGGTGTTTCCCATGATGATGGTCTGATTGGGCGCAAAGCGCGCCTGCCGCGAGTGCCGCAGCACGATCCTGCCCGAGGCCATGCCCTTGCCGACATAGTCGTTCGCATCGCCCTCCAGGTACAGATGCAGCCCGCCGGCATTCCACACGCCGAAGCTCTGCCCGGCATTGCCCGTCAGGCGCACCGTCAACGGGGCATCCTCCATTCCGTAATTTCCCCAGCGCCGGGCAATCTCGCCCGAGAGACGCGCCCCCACGGAGCGGTTGTAGTTGTGGACCTCGTATTCCCACACGCCCCCGGCCCTGGCCTCGATCGCAGGCAGCATGTCGCGCACCATCCGTTCTGCCAGCTCGCCCTTGTCGAACGGCACGTTGGATTCGGCGAGACAGTGATGCGGAGCATCCGGGGCGAGCGCGCCGCCGCAGAGAATGGGGTTGAGATCGAGCTTGCGCTGCCGCGGAGTCTGGCCCTCGAGCACCTGCAGGTAGCGCGTCTGGCCGATGATCTCCTCCAGCGTGCGCACGCCCAGCTGCGCCAGCAGCTCGCGCACTTCCTGCGCAACGAAGCGGAAATAGTTCATGACCATCTCGGGCAACCCGATGAAGTACTTCGAGCGCAGCACGTTGTGCTGGGTCGCCACGCCGGTGGCGCAATTGTTCAGATGACAGATGCGCAGGTACTTGCAGCCGAGCGCCACCATCGGCGCGGTCCCGAAGCCGAAGCTCTCCGCGCCGATGATGGCAGCCTTCACCACATCCAGGCCGGTCTTCAGGCCGCCGTCGGTCTGCAGGCGCACGCGCTGGCGCAAATCGTTGGCGCGCAATGTCTGATGGGTTTCCGCCAGACCGAGCTCCCAGGGAGTACCGGCGTACTTGATGGACGAGAGCGGACTGGCGCCCGTACCGCCGTCGTATCCGGAGATGGTGATGAGGTCCGCGTAGGCCTTCGCAACACCCGCCGCGACGGTGCCGACACCCGGCTCGGCGACCAGCTTCACGGACACGAGCGCCCGCGGATTCACCTGCTTGAGATCGAAGATGAGCTGCGCGAGATCCTCGATCGAGTAGATGTCATGATGCGGGGGAGGCGAGATCAGGCCGACGCCGGGACGCGCGAAGCGCAGCGAGGCGATCATGTCATTCACCTTGTGCCCGGGCAGCTGGCCGCCTTCGCCGGGCTTGGCCCCCTGCGCGATCTTGATCTGCAGCACCTCCGCGTTGATGAGATATTCCGGGGTCACGCCGAAGCGGCCCGAGGCGATCTGCTTGATCTTGGAGTTGCGCTCGGTGCCGTAGCGGGCCGGATCCTCGCCGCCCTCGCCGGAGTTGGATCGCGCGCCGAGACGATTCATCGCCGTTGCGAGCGCCTCGTGCGCCTCGGGCGAGAGCGCGCCGAGTGACATCCCGGCGCTGTCGAAGCGCGCGACGATGGCCTCCAGCGGCTCGACTTCCTCGAGCGGCACGGGCGCCGCGGCCACCCGCAGCCCCAGCAGGTCGCGGAAGGTCGAAGCCGGTCGATCGTTCACCAGGCGCGCATACAGCTGATATCGCTCGTAGTCGGCGGCGATCACCGCCCCCTGCAGCGTGGCGATCACATCGGGGTTGTACATGTGGTACTCGCCGCCATGCATGTACTTGAGCAGGCCGCCTTGGTCGATCGGCTCGCGCGCATCCCAGGCGCGTGCGGCGAGTTGCACCAGGTCCGATTCGAGGTCGGCGAAGTCCGCGCCCTGCACGCGGCTTTCGGTACCGGTGAAGCAAAGATCCACGACCTCGGCGGCCAGGCCCACGATCTCGAACAGCTGGGAGCTGCGATAGCTGGCGATCGTCGAGATCCCCATCTTGGACATGATCTTGAACAGACCCTTGCGCACCCCGGCACGGTAGCTGCGCCCGAGCTCCAGGCGGGTCGCAAAATCCAGCTTCACGCGCCCCTTGCGCATCATGTCGAACAGCACCTGATAGGCCATGTAGGGATACACAGCCGTGGCGCCATAGCCGATGAGGCAGGCGAAATGATGCGGGTCGCGGGCGGTGCCGGTCTCGACCAACAGGTTGCATTTGCAGCGCAGCCCGGCGCGGACCAGATGCTGATGGACCGCGCCGGTCGCCAGCAGCGCATGGGCCGGAAGCTTTCCCTTGACCAGGTAACGATCCGACAGCAGCAGTACCAGCTTCCCCTCCAGCACGGCGCTCTCGGCCTGGCGACACATGCGCAGGATGGCCGCCCGCAACCCTTCCGCAGGCTCGTATTGCAGGTCGATGAATTCGTGCGTGACCTCATCGAGACCCAGGATCTGCCGCAGCTTGCGCTGGGAGAGAATCGGCGAGCCGAGCACGATCTGGCGGGCGTGCTCGGGTGCGGGCACGAAGATGTTGCACTCCGGTCCGATCTGCGTCTGCAGCGACATCACGATCGACTCGCGCAGCGGATCGATCGGGGGGTTGGTGACCTGCGCGAACTGCTGACGGAAGTAGTCGTAGAGCGAGCGTACCTTGTGGGACAGCACCGGCATCGGGGTGTCATCCCCCATCGAGCCCACGGCCTCACTCTCGTCTTCGGCCAGCACGCGGATGATCTCGTCGCGCTCTTCCGCGGTGACGTTAAACATCTTCTGGTACAGAGACAGGGTTTCGCGGTCCATGGGCTCGGCCGCCAGCCGGGGATCGACGAGATCGGTCTCCAGATAGCGCACGCCCCTCTTGAGCCAGGCCTTGTATGGATGCCGCGCCTTGAGAATCTGGTCGATGTCCTGCGATTCGAGCAGGGTCGCGGTCTGCAGGTCGAGCGCGATCATATCGCCAGGACCCAGCTTGCCCTTGCGAACCACCTCGCCGGGCGCGTAGTCCCAGACTCCCGTCTCGGATGCGATGGTCAGGATCCGGTTGCGCGTGATCACGAAGCGCGCGGGCCGCAGGCCGTTGCGATCGAGTGTGCAGGCCGCGTAACGGCCGTCGGTGAGCACGATGCCGGCCGGGCCGTCCCACGGCTCCATGTGCACCGAGTAGTACTCGTAGAACGCGCGCAAGTCCGGATCGATGGAATCCAGCCCATGCCAGGCAGGCGGGATCAGCAGCCGCATCGCGTGCAGCGCATCGAGACCGCCCATGAGCAGGACCTCGAGCATGTTATCCAGGCTCTGCGAGTCCGAGCCGCTCATGCTGACGAGCGGCTGCACCTCGGCCAGCTCCGGCAGGAGGGGCGAGCGGAACAGCGGGCCGCGGGCCATCGCCCAGTTCCTGTTGCCCTGCACGGTGTTGATCTCGCCGTTGTGGGCGAGATAGCGGTACGGGTGGGCCAGGCGCCACTGTGGCAGCGTGTTGGTCGAGAAGCGCTGATGGAAAACCGCCACGGAGCTTTCCAGCCGCGGGTCCTGCAGGTCCGGGAAGAACCTCACCAGGTACTGCGGCATCACCATCCCCTTGAAGACGAACGTGCCGGCGGACAGGCTCGGCACGTAGAAAGCGGCGTCCACGGCCTGCAGCTGCTGCTCGGCATGACGCCGGGCCAGGTACAGCCGGCGATTGAAGGAGGCCTCGTCCAGCTCCGGCAGGCGGCAATTCACGTAGATCTGCTCGATCCGCGGCAGCGTCTTCAGCGCCTGCTCGCCGCAGGCATCCGTGTTGGTCGGAACGGACCGCCAGCCCGCCAGCTCCAGCTCCTGCCCTGCGAGCTCGGCGGCCAGCACGTCCCGGGAGCGCTGCGCAGCCTGCGGGTCATGGCTGAGAAACACCAGGCCGGAGGCGAAATGCTCCGCGAGCTCGATGCCCGACTCGGCCGCGACCGCGCGCAGGAAGCCTTCGGGGCGCTTGAGCAGCAGCCCGCAGCCATCGCCGGTCTTGCCGTCGCCGGCGATCGCGCCGCGATGAGTGAGCCGGTTGAGAGAGATGATCGCGGTGCGGACGAGCCAGTGGCTCGGCTCGTCATCGAGGTGCGCGATCAGGCCAAATCCGCAGCTGTCGCGCTCGTACGCATCTTTGTGTAATCCGGTGTCGGCGGGGCTCATCGTGGCGGCCTCGAGTGCTGTGCTCGTGCGATCGGGATGCAAGCGTGCGGACCGTGCGCCGCACATCGCATTTGCGCGCACCGCTGAAGTCCGAATTCGAGCGTTCAGGGGGCCCCAGGACGGATCTCGCAATCCGCTTGCCCAGCAGCGTTCGCTCGCGCGGGCGGGGAATCGGTCAGATCATACCGGCCCACGAAGCGCTTTCAATAGTGATCGTACGAGCGGAGCCAGCCGTTCCGCACCTCTTTAGTGCGCCGCGCAGCGTGTCGGGCTTGCACGTCCTATTGCGCCGGCCGCCCGCCTCGCTCAACATGCGCGCGCCGCGGGGCTGAGGTTGGCCTCGCGGCGGCGAGCGCCGGCTGCGGCCAAAGAGAGGTGTCAGCACCACGATGACGAAGAACCGCAACCTGTCGCCCCGTGCAGCGCGCCGGACACGGGCCGAAGATCCCGCTGCCGGCCTGCGCGGGGTCCGTCAGTACCTGGAAAGGAATTTCCCCGACTTCTTCGCCGAGGCGCGCTTTCATATCGGGGAAGACGACTATTTTCTCTACGCCCGCTTCGGGCAGTACCTCGCCCACGTCATCGAGCAGAACCGCCTGCGGCGCGAGAAGATTCAGCGCGGCTTCACCGTTCTGAACAAGATGGCGCGAGCCTCCCAGCGCCATCCGCAGATCCGCCAGATGCTGGTCTGCGGTCCGCTCGAGTACATCGTGGATGCACCGCGGGCCCGGGCGCTCGCGCGCAAGCACCTTTCGGCGGCGGCCCAAAGTTATCTGGACAGCCTCTGCGAGTAGTGCGCGGACGGACGCTGCGAGCACCCCGTTAACGACGGGCTCGGTGCCCTGAGACAAATCCCGGCCGCACCCCCTCAGGACGGCTCGCGTGGTGTCAGGGAGACTCTCAGGCTTTGCGTGCGCCGCACGACACTCAGGGTCAGGGAAGTGCCGACCGGCCAGCGGCTCAGCTGTCGATGCAGAGCATCGATGCCGTCGACCGGGATGTCATTGACTGCGACGATGAGATCCCCCGAGTGCAGGTCGGACTGCGCCGCCGGCCCCCGCTCCTCCCGGCCGGTGATCTCGATCGCACGGGTCACGGTCAGACCAAGCGCACGCACGAGCCGAAGATCGAGCGGCCGGTCGCGGACCGTGACGCCGAGGTACGCCCGGCGGACACGTCCCTGCGTCAGGATCTCCGTCAGGACCCACTGGGCGGTCGCGGCTGGAACCGAGAAGCCGATGCCCTGAGCCATGGCGATGATCGCGGTGTTGACACCGACGACCCGTCCCCTCGCGTCCACGAGCGGCCCCCCGGAGTTGCCCGGGTTCAGCGCCGCGGTGTGCTGGACGACACCCTCGATCAGCCGCCCGTGGCGGCTGCGCAAGGAGCGGCCCAATGCACTCACGACACCCGCGGAAACCGTCGATTCGAATCCGAAAGGGTTCCCGACTGCCACGACAAGCTGACCGACACGAAGGGGCGGCGTTGTAGTGAGGCGCGCGTAGGGAAGGGCTGCGGCTTGAGCGCGCAACACTGCCAGATCAGTGGCAGGATCCCGGCCGACGACTGTGGCCGATGCGTGGCGACCGTCCACGAACGCCACGCGTGCGTCCTGAACGTTCTGCACGACATGCTCGTTGGTCAATACGTAGCCATCCGGCGTGACCACGACGCCTGAGCCGGCTCCGCCCCGCGCTCTGGCAGCCTCCCCGGCACTCCCCACATAGACGCTGACCACGGCCGGTCCGACACTCTCGACGGCGCCGACGACAGCCTGTGAATAGGCATCCAGTGCCTCATCCGAGGAGTGGGCGATCGCGCCGGCAGAGTCCGGTTCATTCAGCATGCAGGCGGCGGAATGGGGACTGCGAATGCGGAACTCAAGACGGAGGCTCGCCGGGAGCCGGTTGAGAAAGGACGTGCTTGCCCGGGCCAGGCATCGCCCCGATGCGGGCGGGGAGGCGCTACTATCGATCAGCTGCGCAGCCCGACGCGCCGGGAAGCATCATGATCTCACTTGCCCAGACTGCCGTTCTGCTCGGCGCCGCCGTACTCGCGGTGTCTGCCTTCCGCCTCCTGAGGCTGAGCTCCATCCTCGGTTATGTCGCCGCGGGGATGGCGATCGGCCCCTGGGGCCTGGGCCTGGTGCGCGAAGTGCCGAGCATCATGACATTCGCGGAATTCGGCATCGTGCTGCTGCTTTTCATCATCGGCCTGGAGCTGCAGCCGACCCGGCTGTGGGTGATGCGACGGCTCGTCTTCGGCCTGGGTCTCGCACAGGTCTGTCTGTGCGCCGTGCTGCTCGGTGGCGCGGCATACCTGCTTGGTCTGCCGCTCGCGGCGGCGCTCATCGTCGGCTTCGGTCTGTCGCTCTCCTCCACGCCGCTCGTTCTCCAGCTCCTCGCCGAGCGTTCCCAGCTCAAAAGCCCCCATGGCCGGGCAGCCTTCGGCATCCTGTTGTTCCAGGATCTCGCCGTGCTCCCGCTGCTGGCGGCACTCCCGTTGTTATCACGCTCGGGCGCGCCGAGCAGCGACGGAAGCGGGCTGCTGACGCTCGTCAAGCTGCTGGTCGTCATGGCCGCGATCGTGGGCGGGGGCCGATTGATCCTGCGGCCCGCCTTGCGCATCGTCGCCCGCGTGAAGGTCAGCGAGGTCTTCACGGCCGCTGCGCTCCTGACAGTCATCGCGACCGCGTTGCTCGCCAACGAGGCGGGCCTGTCGATGTCCCTGGGCGCTTTTCTGGCCGGCGTGCTGCTGGCGGACAGCGAGTTCCGCCATGAGCTCGAGGCGGACCTGGAGCCGTTCAAGGGACTGCTGCTCGGCCTGTTTTTCGTGGCCGTCGGGATGGCCGCGGATCTCGGACTGCTGGTATCGATGCCCCTGCAAGTACTCGCGGTCACCGTCGGCTTCCTGCTGATCAAGCTCCTGGCCGTGACGGCACTGGGCCGTGCGGGTGGGCAATCGAAGCGCTCGGCCTGGCGGCTGGGCTTCACGCTGCCCGCCGGCGGCGAGTTTGCTTTCGTGCTGTTCACCCAGGCTGCGCGCGAACGGATCATGAGTCAGCAGACGACCGATCTCCTGGTGCTCGCCGTGACCCTGTCGATGATGCTCGGACCTCTGCTTCTGATCCTCTACGACTCCATCCGAAGCCGCTGGGCGAGCGACACGCAGCGTCCCTTTGACGGTATCGAGGAGCGCGATAACCGCGTCATCATTGCCGGCTTCGGCCGGTTCGGCCAGATCGTTGCGCGCATCCTGCAGGCCCGGCACATCACTTTCACGGCGCTCGACTCGAACCAGACTCACGTGGATTTCGTGCGCAAGTTCGGCAACAAGGTGTACTACGGAGATGCCTCGCGGCTGGACCTGCTGCGCGCGGCCGGTGCGGAAAATGCCTCCATCTTCGTTCTGGCCATCGATGACGTGGAAGCCTCACTTCGCGCCGCCACAATCGTGCGGGAGCAGTTTCCTCGCGTGAAGATCTTCGCTCGCGCGCGCAATCGTCAGCACGCCTTTGGCCTCAAGGATCTCGGCGTGCGTTACATCATTCGCGAGACCTTCGTGTCGAGTCTGGAAATGGCTGCGGCTGTGCTCGAGTCCCTGGGGGAGTCCGCGGCGACCGCGCGCGCCGCCGTGCGCCGATTCCGGCAGCATGACGAGGCTACGCTGGAAGCCCAGTATGCGGTGAAAGGGGATGAGACGAAGTTCCTGGC
>DASTDD010000057.1:0-5857 GCA_035710545.1 Steroidobacteraceae bacterium | reverse complement strand
CTGCTTCCACAGCAGCGCGTAGGTGTGCGAGCCGTGGCCGTGGGTCTCGGTGCTGTAGGGAATGACGATCGCCCGGCCGCGCGGCACGCGCTTGATCTCCTGCTCGAGGATCCCGAGCTCGGGGGGATTGACCAGGTCGTCGGCGGAGTTGACCGCCAGGAGCGGCGCCTCGATTTTCTCCAGCCCCGGTCCCGGGTCGTAGTCGTGCGAGGCGGCGACCTGGTACAGCAGGTCATTGGCATCATCGACCTGCATAGCGTGCGCGACGTAGGCGTCGATCACCTCGTCGGCCTTGACGAGGGTCGGCGCCTCCTGCTGCCGCAGCGGCGGATTGCTGCCCACCAGCCAGATCATCTCGATGGCGGTGCGCAGCGCGGGCGGCTGCGCGTGGTACTCCCCGCCCTGCCAGGCCGGATCGTTCTTGATGGCGTCCATGATCAGGCGACGCCAGACGCGGTTGCGGCCCGAGATCTGGGTCGGCAGGCTCGCGAGCGGCATGAGTGCGTCCATGTACTTCGGGTGCTGCTCGCCCCACAGCCAGGTGTGCATGCCGCCCATGGAGGTGCCCATGATGAGCCGGGCGTGGTTGACCTTCAGCCCCTCGGTGAGCAGCAGGTATTCCGCGCGCACCATGTCGTCGTAGCCGTAGTGCGGAAAGTGCGCGTGCAGGCCGTCGCTCGGCTTGGTCGACTTGCCGTGACCGATGCCGTCGGGCAGCACGATGAAGTAGCGCGTGGCGTCGAGCAGCTGCCCCGGTCCGAACAGCTCGCCGGCGAACTCGGCGCGCACCAGGCTGCCGCCATCGCCGCCGGTGCCGTGCAGCACCAGCACCGCGTTGCGCACCACGCCGTGCGCATCGGCGCGCGGCTTGCCGAAGGTGCGGTAGTGGATGCGCAGCTCCGGCAGCGACTCGCCGGAGGTGAAGTGGAAGTCACGGGTGACGAAGTCCCCCTCGACCGGCGGCGGGTAGTCGGCAGCCTCGGCCAGCGCCGCGCTCACCGGCAGACACAGCGTCGCGAGCGCCAGGCCGCCGCGCACCCCTCGCCGCAGCGCGGTGCGGGCGCGCGCCGCGCTCATACCCCCTGCCCCTTGAGCCAGTCGCCGACCACGCGGTCGAGCACCGACAGCGGCATGGGCGCGGCGGACAGGCCGACGTCGTGGAAATCGCGGATGTCGAACTTGGCTCCGAGGCGCTGCTTGGCCTCGGCGCGCAGCTTCAGCCAGCGCGTCTGTCCGACCTTGTAGCTGGTCGCCTGCCCCGGCCAGGTGCAGTAGCGCTCCACCTCCGTGGTCATGGAAGTGCGGTTATCGCCGGTGGTGTTCACCATGTAGTCGATGGCCTGCTCGCGGCTCCAGCCCTTGGCGTGCAGCCCGGTATCGACCACGCAGCGCGCCGCGCGGAACAGCTCCGACTGCAGCATGCCGAACCGGCCGAGCGGGTCGGAGTCGTATATCCCCATCTCGTCCACGAGGTTCTCGGCGTACAGCGCCCAGCCTTCCGTGTTCGCGGAGAAGCCGCCGCCCGCCTTGCGGATCAGGGGGAGCTTGGGCATCTCCAGCACCAGCGCCAGCTGGAAGTGATGGCCGGGCTCGGATTCGTGGTACACGAGCGTCGGCAGCTTCCAGCGCGACCACTCGGCGGTGTCGCGCAGGTTGATGTAGAAGGCGCCGGGGCGCGAGCCGTCGAGAGCGGGGATGTTGTAGTAACCCCCCGGTGCGCCGGCCTCGATGTAGTCCGGTACGCGCCGGATCTCGACCGGTGCCTTGGGCAGCAGGCGGAAGTACTTCGGCAGGTGTGGCTGCAACGCCTTGATCAGGCCGTTGCAGTAGTCGAGCACCTGCTGCTTACCCGCATCGGTGTTCGGGTAGAGGTACGTCGGGTCCTTGGCGAGCGCCTGGGCACGCTCCGACACCGTCCCGCCCGTATGCCCCTGCTGACGCAGCAGCGTGTCCATGCGGGCGGTCAGGTCCTTGGCCTGCTCCAGCCCGAGCTGGTGCACCTCCTCCGCGCTCATCTCGGTGGTGGTGCCGGCCCGCAGCGCTACCTGGTAGAACGTCGCCCCCTCCGGCAGGCGCGCCACCCCGGCGTCGTGCACCGCCTGCGGGCGCAGCTCGCGCAGCACCGCCGCCTGGCGGTCGAGCGCCGGGTAGACCTCGTGCTCGACCAGCGCCGCGGCATCGGCGGCGTAGTTGCCGGCGATGCCGAGCTTCTGGGTACGGGTCGCGATCGAGGTGACGAGGATCGACTGCGCCGGAGCGGTGCCGCGCAGGGTATGCATCTGCTCGAGCGTGCGGTCGATGAGGAAGTCCGGCGGAACCACCTTGAGACCGGCGTCGTGCCTGATGCGCTCGATCTCCTCGTCCATGACCCTGGCGAAGGCCCGCAGCCGCGCCAGGTAGGCATCCGCGTCGGCCTTGTTCTCGATCTTGTGCTGCTTGTCGAGGAAGGTCGGCACCTGCTGATAGGCCCCGGTCAGCTGGCTGACGACGTAGGGGCGCCCGACCTCGCCGTACTGGAATGGCGCGCCGCGCGAGCGCGTCTCCATGGTGAACTCGACCGTGTCGTAGTTGGCGATATCGCCTGCGTCCAGCCCGGCTCGCGGGAAAGCCCGCAGGCGCTTGAGCTGCGAGGCGTTCTGCTCTTTCTCCTCGCGCCAGTGCGCGAGCGAGCCCGGGGTCAGCTTGGACTTGGAGGCCGCGTACTTGCCGGTGTCGAGGCCGAGAATGGTCACGAGGTCCGGGCTGTGCGCGAAGCGCTCGTCCATGAAGGTGTCAAACAGGGCATCGAGCCGCGCCCCGCCGGTGGCGGGCGCGGCCGCGGCCACGGCGGCATGGCGCAGCGAGGTCGCCACGCTCACGGCGATCAGGGAGCCGGCGCTGGCGACGAACTGACGACGATCGATCACGGCACTCTCCTTACGATTTGCAACGGGCGCAACAAATGCATCGCCGGCGCCCGCCCCTCCCTGGGGCTGCGGCGCCGGCGCATTTTAGTCGGCTTTATCCTGATGCGGGACCGGAACGAATCACGCCGCGAGCGTACCTCGCTTCTTGGCGCTGTGCGTCGCGATCAGGTCCATGAGGCCGGGTGACAGGCAGTCGTACGGCTCGAGCTTCAGCTCCTTGAGCCGCGCGCGCACCTCGCCCATGCGGGTCGGCGGGAAGCCGGCCTCGATGATCGAGGACACGAAGGCGGCGAACTCGGGGGCCGACCAGCCGCTGTCCTTCGACAGCTCGGTGTGCACGAAGTCGAAGCCGTGGAACGGATGGTCCTTGTTCTCGATGCGGCCGTACATGTGCACGCCGCAGCCGGTGCAGGCATAGCGCTGGATCGGCGCCTTCTCGTCGACGATCTTCAGCTTGTTGGCGTTCGCGCTCACCGTGAGGTTGTCGCGGCCGATGACGGCCACCTGGGAGAACAGCGCTCCCTGCGGCTTCCAGCACTTGGTGCAGCCGCACACGTGGTTGAACGCGGTATTGCCCTTGAGTGTCACGGTGACGGGGTTCGAGCTGCACTTGCAGGTGAGCGTGCCACCGCCGAAATCAGTCTTGCCGGCCTTGACGCCGCCGTCGACGGCCGGATGAATCGAAACAGCCATGAGTCTCTCCTTCGCTTTGTTCAGTACTTGACTACCGAGCGGATGGATTCGCCCTTGTGCATGAGCTCGAATGCGTCGTTGATCTTCTCCAGCGGCAGCACGTGCGTGATGAGCGGGTCGATCTGGATTTTCTTGTCCATGTACCAGTCGACGATCTTCGGCACGTCGGTCCGGCCGCGTGCGCCGCCGAATGCCGTTCCCTTCCATACCCGGCCGGTCACCAGCTGGAACGGCCGCGTCTTGATCTCCTGGCCGGCTCCGGCCACCCCGATGATCACCGAGACCCCCCAGCCGCGGTGGCAGCACTCGAGCGCCTGCCTCATCAGGTTCACGTTGCCCACGCACTCGAAGCTGTAGTCCGCTCCGCCGTCGGTGATGGACACCAGGTGCGCCACGAGGTCGCCCTCGACCTCCTTGGGATTCACGAAGTGCGTGAGCCCGAACTTCTCGGCGAGCGCCTTGCGGCCGGGATTGAGGTCCACCCCCACGATCTTGTTCGCACCCGCCAGGCGGGCTCCCTGGATGACGTTCAGTCCGATGCCGCCCAGCCCGAACACCACCACGTTCGCCCCGGGCTCGACTTTGGCGGTGTTGATCACCGCCCCGATGCCCGTGGTCACGCCGCAGCCGATGTAGCAGACCTTCTCGAACGGAGCGTCCTCGCGGATCTTCGCGACCGCGATCTCCGGCAGCACCGTGAAGTTGGAGAACGTCGAGCACCCCATGTAGTGGTAGATCGGGTCCTTGCCGAGGGAGAAGCGGCTGGTTCCGTCGGGCATCACGCCCTTGCCCTGGGTGGCGCGGATCGCGGTGCAGAGATTGGTCTTCCGCGAGAGGCAGCTCTTGCACTGGCGGCACTCGGGCGTATAGAGCGGAATGACGTGGTCGCCCTTCTTGACGGAGGTCACTCCCGGACCCACGTCCACGACGATCCCTGCCCCCTCGTGCCCGAGGATCGACGGGAACAGCCCTTCCGGGTCCCCGCCCGAGCGGGTGAATTCGTCGGTGTGGCACACACCCGTGGCCTTCAGCTCCACCAGCACCTCTCCGGCCTTCGGGCCTTCGAGCTCCACGGTGACGATTTCCAGTGGTTTTCCGGCGGCGTAAGCGACGGCAGCCTTGGTCTTCATGCCAGTTCCCCATTCACAATGTGCAGCGCAGCGCGAACGCATAAGTGTACGCGCCCGCGGCTCGAATTCCATAAAGCCAAAGTGGGTCAAAACTGACTCACTGGCTCTGCCGAGATCAGCCCACAATGGGCGACAATGACACTCACGGCCCGCCCTTTTTTGAGGACATGAGCGCATGGCAGACACGGTGTTCAGCAAGATCATCCGGGGCGAGATCCCCTGTCACAAGGTGTACGAGGACGAGAAGGTCCTGGCGTTCCTCGACATCAATCCCTTGAGTCACGGGCACACGCTGGTCGTGCCGAAGGAAGCCGCCGAGACCTTGGACCGCCTGTCGGATGAGTCCGCCGCCGCGCTCGGCCGGGTGCTGCCGCGACTGTGCCGCGCCGTGGTCGCCGCCACGGGCACGCGCGAATACAACGTGCTCGAGAACAACGGCAGTGGCGCGCACCAGGCCATCTCGCACGTGCACTTCCACATCATCCCCAAGCCCAATCCCAAGGACGGTCTCGGCATCGGCTGGCCCATGCGCAACCTCGAGTCCCGGGCTGGCGCAGCGCTCGCGTCCAAGATCGCCGCAGCCCTGGGCTAGAAGTTCGCGGCGCATCGTTCAGTGCAGCCGACGCTGAACCTTCGCGCCGGCGGCCTCTCGAACCGGTATCCCCGGTGCGGGAATACGGGAGCGGGATGTGGTTGCGGGCAGCCCTGCGCGAGACGGGGCCTATCAGTCGGACTTAACCGGAGTGCGTGCTAGCCTGCCGTGAAGCGTCACCGAATTCGGTGCCTCGCAGCAGCGCTGACGCCAGCACGGCGCGTGCAAGTCATTGATGCAGCGGCAGCCAGACCTTCTATTGCCGCCCCTGCCGTGCGCTTGTATGATGCGCGCCCCTCCTGGTGCGGGGTGGAGCAGTCTGGCAGCTCGTCGGGCTCATAACCCGAAGGTCGCAGGTTCAAATCCTGCCCCCGCTACCAACAAAAACAACGTCTTAGAGATCTGCGAACTCTAGAAAAGCGACCATCGGGTTAATGCCCCGATCGTCGATATCTCGTTAGTCGAGAGATCGGACTTGTAAATCTCGGCGGTAACTTTCCCCTGCGATCTTTCGTTGTCACACAATGAGCGCTGAA
>DASTDD010000056.1:0-2823 GCA_035710545.1 Steroidobacteraceae bacterium | reverse complement strand
AGGCGCAAGCCCTCGAAGTGCAGGGCATGTTCAGGCGCTGCCCTGCCGTCGCCCGACCGCCGCTCGTCGGCGGTTCGCGCCGATCCGCGCTCGACTCTGGAGTCTAGGTCGGCTGTTCCCGCAAGATTAGGTCGGATGTTCAAACAAATGGACAGCTGAGTCAATCGCCCGGCGCGTGGGCCACCGCCTGCATGTGCCGCGCACGCAACAAAAGCGATGTGGGCGCCTCGCGGATTGTCTCGATCGGCCGGCGCAGGCCTTGGGCGTCAACGCATTATTGATGACCGGTGGCTGCGCAAACTTTGTTTTGGGCGGGTTTGCCCCGCCTGCCGCAGCGACAGCACGCTGCGGAGCACGGCCGCCCACGAGCTGTGTTGCGGTCGAATATCGCACAAGTCGCACGCACCCGGGGCAGCGGTCGAGCGGGCGCGACGGGCGGCGCCAGTCAATGCAAGGTTGGCCGCACGCCTGCGCGGGTCGGCGCCGGCTGCTTGCGGCTGCTGGATCGAATGGCTAGTCTTCGCTGCTTCGCGGAAACTCACAGAAGGAAACCAGGCCGTGGATGAGCTGCCCCGTCGAGTTATCCTGCGCCGCGCCCTGCAGATCACTGCCGCATTGGCGGTCGCGCCCCGGCTCATCCCGCGCGCGGTCGCGGCCGAGTCGTGCGTGGATCCGGCATCGGAGTCTCTTCGCAGCTCGCTGCACTATGCGAGTACCGCCCCGAATCCGAAGCAGAGCTGCGGCGCATGCGGCTTCTTCACGGGCGATCAGAGCAAGCCCGGCTGCGGAAATTGTCAGATCATGAGCGGACCGGTCGACCAGACCGGTCATTGCGATTCCTGGAGCGCCCGCAGCGGTTGAGAATGCCCTTGCGGTGTTTGATCCCTGCGCCGGCGGGCGCCGGTTTGCGGACTGCCCAGTCGAGGAGAGTGGAGTGACCAAGGCAGTGAGTGGTTTTGCCCTCGCGGCGTTGCTGCTGGGCTCGGTGGCGGTGCGCGCCGACGATCAGGACGTCATCGATTACCGGGTTCACGTCATGAAGACCCTGGCGGAGGAGCTGGGCTCAATCAACATGATTCTCGCCAGAAAGGCGCCTGCGGACAATCTCGCCGCGCACGTCCAGGCCCTGGCGGTGACGGCGCCGCAGGCCAGGAAGGCCTTTGAGCCGAAGGTGGCCGGCGGGAAGTCCAGGTCCGAGGTCTGGGCGAACTGGACGGATTTCGCCAAACAGCTCGATGCGCTCGTGTCGCAGACCGATGGGCTGGCCAAGGCCGTGAAGGACGGAGGCGCCGCGGCCCTCGCGCCCAAAATCCAGTCGCTCAACTGCCAGAGCTGTCACGACACTTACATGGTGCCGTCCGCCGCTTCGAAATCCTGAGCCGGATCAACGTTGCCGGGCTACGTCCGCCGCGCTCACCGGGCTCGCTCGGTTGCCCCAGTTGCCGCGCATATAGTTGCAGACAGCGGCGATCTGTGCGTCAGTCAGCACCTCGGCATAGGATTGCATCGTCTCCCACGCCCCGAATGAGACTCCCTTCGGCGTCGCGGGACCCTGCAGGATGACGTTGAGCAGCGATGCAGGATCCGCCCCTTGAACCACCGCGCTGCCGGCCACGGGCGGTCCGCTGAAGAAGCCTCCGCGCCCGGAAGCGCCATGACACTTCTCGCAGCGATCCTTGTAGACCGACGCGCCCGGGACGGCCGCGGCGGCCGAGACGGCCGGACCTGAGTACTCCGGTCCCTGCAGGCTCTTCACATAGACTGCCATCGCATGCAGGTCCGCCGGTGTGAGCTGTCTGAGGCTGTTGACGATGACCTCGTTCATCGGCCCGAAGGTACCGGCGCGTGCGCTGACACCGGTCTGAAAGTACCGGGCCAGGTCCGCGACCGACCATGAGCCGAGCCCGTGCTTCGCCGACGTGAGGTTGACGGCATACCACCGCCGAACCTTGCCGCCCGGATCCTCGAGCTGCAGGGCCGCACCCTGATAGCGCTGGTCCGGCTGCTCGGCGAGCAGGGAGTTGCGCGGAGTATGGCAGGCACTGCAATGGCCGAGCCCTTCCACCAGGTACGCGCCGCGGTTCCATTCGGCGGGTCTTGCCGGGTTGGCCACGAATCTGCCGGGCTTGAAGAACATCCTGTTCCAGATCGCCAGTGTCCACCGCATGAGCAAAGCGCCATTGTCCGGTGGGGTGTACCGCACGGGTTGGAGCGTGCGGAGGTAGGCATAGATATCCGCGACGTCGGCATCGCTGACGACGGTGAACGAGGTGTAGGGAAAGGCCGGAAAGAGATGCGACCCGTTGCGAGCCACGCCCTCATGCATGGCTCGATGCAGGTCGGCGTAGCTCCAGGCGCCGATTCCGGTTTCGGCATCCGGGGTGATGTTGGTCGAGTAGATCGGGCCGAACGGGGTCTCGAAGCGCACCCCGCCGGTGAACGGAGCTCCGCCGGAGCGCGTGTGACAGCTGCCACAGTTGCCGGCGTCGGCGAGGTACTTGCCTCGCTCCGCACTGGCACTCGCAGGGACGGGGCCGGGGGCGCCCTTCTGTCCCGATCCACAAGCCGCCAGGCACAGCAACAGGGCGCCGAGCAGCGCTGCGGACCACGAGGCTCGGCCGCCAGGCAAACCCATCATTCGGCGTCCGAGAACCGGCGGCCTACTGCTGCTTCTTCTTTTCCTTGCGGTACGTGTCGTGACAGCTCTTGCAGCTGAGCGCATCCAGCACCTCGGAGAGCGCCGCGTCCTTGCCCTGCTGATGGGCGGTCTTGGCCATCTCCGCGGTCTTCTGTGCGAACTCGTTCATGCGCTTGGAGAAATCC
>DASTDD010000055.1:0-19868 GCA_035710545.1 Steroidobacteraceae bacterium | reverse complement strand
AGCGGTCCCTCGGAGGGGCGCCCAAGGTGGTGCGAATGCCCCGCCTCGCCTACTACACCCTGGGACTGATGACGGAGGTCGCTGCCGCGCTGCGCAAGAAGGAGCCGGCGACGACCCGATATCGCATCCGCAACCGCCTGGTGCCCGTGCGTTGGGATTGCTCCAAGGCGCAGCGGGTGTTGAATTGGCGCCCGAAGGTGCCGTTGCTGCAGGGGCTGACCCAGACCTTCACCGCTTATGCGGCCAGGGCGCGGTGAGGGCGCCTCCCGACCCGGGCGGTTAGACTATGCGCCTTATGATTGACCCTCCCGCTCCCAAGCTCTCGGTCATCGTGCCCTTCTACAACGAGCAGGAGAGCATCGGGCCGATGTACGAGGCGATCGTGGCCGGTGTCGCCCCGCTGAAGGTCCCCTTCGAGATGGTGTTCGTCGACGACGGCAGCAAGGATGAGACGCTGCCGCGCGCCCGGGCCATCGCGCAGGCAGATTCGCGGGTGCGGGTCGTGAAGTTCCGGCGAAACTACGGCCAGACCGCGGCAATGGCCGCCGGCATCGAGTACGCCTGCGGAGAGGTCCTCGTGACCATGGACGGAGACCTGCAGAACGACCCGTCCGACATCGGCCTGTTCCTGGAGAAGATCGAGTCCGGCTACGACATCGTGGTCGGCTGGCGGCATCAGCGCCAGGACAAGCTGATCTCCCGCAAGATTCCCTCGCGCATCGCCAACTGGCTGATCGGTAAGGTCACGGGGATCCCGATCCGCGACAACGGGTGCTCCCTCAAGGCCTACCGCGCCAAGGTCATCAAGCCGATCCCGCTGTACTCGGACATGCACCGCTTCATACCGGCGATGGCCTCGATTGCCGGCCCGCGAATAGCAGAGGTCAAGGTCAAGCACCACGCCCGCCGCTTCGGCAGCTCCAAGTACGGCCTGTCGCGCATCTATAAGGTGCTGCTCGACCTGATGGTGATCAAGACGCTGGCCTCCTTCGCAGCGCGCCCGCTGGTGTGGTTCGGGCTGCTGACCGTGCCGCTGCTCCTGGCTGGCGCAGGCGTGCTCGCTTACGTGCTCATCCGCGCCCTGATCGATGGTGCGCCGCCCTCCCTGCCGCTCGCCGGCGCGGGGATCATCTTCCTCACCTCGGCATTCATCATGCTGTGCAGCGGGGCCATCGGCGAGTTGATCTACAATCTGGGCGACATGCGCGACCACGAGTTTGCTTCCCTGACATCGGACACAGCGGCCGCGCAGGCGCGCGGTCAAACATTGAGGCGCCAGCGCGATGACGAACCGTAAAGTGCAGCTCTCGGTCATCATTCCGGTCGGGAGCCGCCACGCCGACATCGGCGAGCTCTACGCCGAGTATCGGGCCGGCATCGAGCCGCAGCGCCTGACGCACGAGTTCATCTTCGTGCTCGATGGCCCGAACCCGCAGGTGCTGAGCGCCCTCGAAGCCTTGATCGACGCCGGCGATCACAACATCACGCTGGTGTGCCTCAATCGCCCCTTCGGCGAGTCGACCGCGCTCATGGCGGGCTTCGAGCGCTCCACGGGCGATCTCATCATGACGCTGCCGGCCTACCATCAGGTCGAAGGCGCCGGGATCGGCAAGCTGGTGACGGCGCTCGATTCGGCCGATGTGGCTGTGGGCTGGCGCTGGCCGCGCGCGGGCGGAGTGCTCGAGAGGCTGCGCCGCAACGCTTTCCATGGCATGGTTTCCTCCGTCACCGGCATGCGCTTGCACGACCTCGGCTGCGGCGCTCGGGCCATGAAACGCAGCGTGCTCGAGGAGCTGAGTCTGTACGGGGACCGTCACCGGCTGATCGCCATCCTGGCGGATCGGCAGGGCTTCCGCGTGCGCGAGGTCGAGCTCACCCAGTCCAGCCGCGATCGTTTCGAAGGGATCTATCGGCCCGGTGACTACGCGCATCTGGTGCTCGATGTGTTCACCGTGTTCTTCCTGGTGCGCTTCACCAAGAAGCCGCTGCGCTTCTTCGGTGCGCTGGGGGCGACGATGTTCGGAGTCGGCGCCGCGCTGGTCCTGTACCTGGTCATTGACCGGCTGGCCTTCGGCAACAGTCTGGCCGACCGTCCCGCGCTGCTGCTGTCGGCGCTGGTCGTGGTGCTCGGACTGCAGCTGTTCGCCCTCGGACTGCTGGCCGAGCTGATCATCTTCACGCATGCGCGGCAGATCAAGGACTACCGCACGGCCGAGATCATCCAGTACCCGCCCGCACTGCCGGCACGAGCCCCCCGCGAGGCGCAAGCGGAAAAGGCAGCCTTGCGGTAATCGCACTGCGTGGGCGCCGCACGGGGTCATTCACGCGACTGGGTTCTGACGGCCCTCGCTTTCATCACCGGCTGTTGCCTGATCGCCGGAATCTTCGCGCGCTTCGATGGCCTGGGCCGCTGGCCGCTGACGGTTGACGAGTATTACCTCGCGCAGTCCATTCAGAACATTTTGAGGGAGGGGCTGCCCCGGTACGCGTGCGGCGGACTCTATGTGCGGGGCCTCGCCCTTCAGTACGCGTCCGCGGCGCTGCAGTACGCCGGATTGTCGCCTGAGCTTGGGCCCCGACTCATAGCGGCGCTCTGCAGCCTGATCGCGTTACCTGCCGTGTATCTGCTCGGGAACCGGGTCGGCGGACGCAGGATCGGACTGCTGGCCGTGGCGATCCTCGCCATCTCGGTCTGGGAGGCGGAGGTGGGGCGTTTCGGGCGCATGTACGCCCCGTTCCAGGCGGTGTTCGTCTGGTATCTGGTGTTTTTCCTCTCGTACACCCTGGACCGGCGCACCCGCTCGCTCGTTCCCATGCTGGTTCTGTCGGCGCTCGGTGTGTTGGTATGGGAAGGGGGTGTGTTCCTCACTCTGGCGAATCTGCTGCCGCCATTCATCCGCGCACCCTCCGGCCGGCTCGCGGGTCGCGACTGGAAGTACCTGGCCGGCTGTGTGCTGCTGGTGCTCCCGGCGTACTGGCTCGCAACCGCGGACCTGCGCACGCGCGGCGGCGAGCCGACTCTGCCGGCGGACTACCAGGAGCCCTCGGTACCCCTGCTGAGCCGGCTCGACTCGGCCAACATGCCGCTGGCCACTTTGCATCAGCACCCGATGTGGGCTCTGGCGGCGCTGCTGCCCGTGCTGCTGGCGCTCTTCGCGATAGTCCGTCTGGCACGCACCTACGCAAGCACCGTGCGAGGCAGCCGCTCGCGCACAGTGCTGACAACCGTGAACGGTGCGCTGGCGCCGAATGCCACAGCTCCCCCGAGCTCCGCGCCCCCCCCGGACACCGGTGAGCCGCTCGGCCCTCTGGCCTTGCTGGGCTGCAGCGCAGCACTCGGGTGCGGGCTCATGCAGCAGTTCGGCCTCACCATCGCCCTGTTCCTGCTGATGGGACTGCTGTCGGTGCTCGACTGGCGAAGTTTGTTCCGTCGAGAGATGTGGCCGATCCACGCGGCGGTCCTGGCAAGCCTCGTGTTCTGGGGCGCCTACGGCCTGTCTACCTCCGACTGGCATGCACCGGGGATCTCCGGACTGCACGCCGATTTCCTTCTCGCATACGAGTTTGTGCGCTTCCCCGACGTCGTGAGGGACGTGGCCGCGCCGTGGGGGCATTCCGTACCCGTGCTGAGCACCGCTCTGTTCGTCCTGATCGGCGCCGCATCCATACACGCTTGCCTGTTCCCCGCCAGCACGCGGGATGCCGAGCGGGTGCTGCTCGCGTTGCTGGTCATTTTCCTGCTCGCAGCCGGTGCCAGCCATCCGCCCCGGCAGGAGACCCGCTACGTCTTTTTCCTCTATCCAGTGGCCATCCTGCTCGCGGTCGTCTCCGTCGGCCGCATCGCGCAGGAGCTGTTTGGCGAGACGCGCCTGGCTGCGGCGGCCACCGTGGTGCTGGCGCTTGCGGGCTTCGCACTGACAGAGGACTTCCGCCCCCGCCACCTCTGGAACATCGACACGGAGGCCGTCACGTTCCGCATCGGGATGCCCCCGCGCGAGGCGGCGCACTATCAGGAGCGCAGCGACGTCCGCTCGGCCGCCCAATGGCTCACCGCCCACGTCAACCGCGGGCAGGACATCGTGATCAACAGCTTCCCCAGCGTCGATTTCTACTACCGGCACGCCGATTTCTACTACATGGAGGAAACCGACCCGCGCTTCGAGAGTTGGTCCTGTCGTCGCGGCCAGTTCGAGCGCTGGAGCAGCCTGCCGCTGCTGCACTCGATTGGCGCACTGCGCAGCCAGCTGACACGCGGCCGGCGCGTATGGCTGGTGCTGGAGTCGAGCCGCCTGGCGCAGATCGAGTCAGCCTTCGCGCCCGGGACGTGGCAGCTCGAATGGAGCTCCCGGGAGCATGACATCGCCATTGTCTCGAGCCATGCGAACGCAGCGCCCACAAGCTGACACCATGCCGTTGGAACAGCGCCGCGCCGTCGATTCAGCGCGCGTTCAGCCCTCGCGCGCGGCGGCGCATTTGTCTTATTTGACCGACACCCGCGTGCGACGAATCGTTGCGCATCGGCCGCCGGCGGCGGTATGCCGGCAAGTCGTTCGCCTGTATACTGGATCGGCGCAGCGCATCGTCGCAAAGAGCCTCCCTCCTCGCGCACCTCCGGCGATATGTCAACGAGGTGGGGATCGCGGAGAACAACGGCAGACGCACGCGTGCGATTGTGCCAAGAAACGTGCGCTGAAGTGCACATGACCGGGGATTCGCCAATGCCTGCCGACGCCTGTGTTTCAGGCAATGCGACGCGCCTCCTGCCGCACCGGGGTGCCGTTTCCCATGGGACCGTTCCTGTCGCGATCCTTTCGCGGCATGACGCTTGCTGAGGATCCGATTTATGCAGCACCCCTTCCGTGTCGTGCGCCTGCCACTGCTGGCGGCCTGTCTGCTGGGCGCCTGGGCCACCAACCCCGCCGCCGCACAGACCACGACCGATTACCACATCCATCCCGGCGACAAGATCCTGATCGGCCTGTATGACGACCCGAAGATGCAGCCGGTGGAGATCACCGTCGCGCCCGACGGCAAACTCGCCTTTCCGCTGATCGGCGTGATCAGCGCCGGCGGCAAGACGGTCGACCAGCTGCGGGTGGAGATGGAGACCAAGCTCAAGAAATTCGTCTCCGAGCCGGTGGTGACCGTGGCGGTCACGCAGGTGCTGGGCAACGTCGCTTATGTCATCGGCCAGGTGAACAAGCCCGGCTCCTTCATCATGAATCCAACCATCAACGTGCTGCAGGCGCTCGCCCTCGCCGGCGGCGGCAATCCGTACGCCAAGCTGGACGGGGTCATCGTGATCCGCAGCGCGCCGGGTGGTCAGCGCGTGCTGAATTTCCACTACAGTCAGGTTGCCTCCGGAAGGAATCTCGAGCAGAACGTGCAACTGGAGGCCGGCGATGTCGTCGTCGTACCGTAACGTTGCGGCCCTCGCGGCCGGTGTCGGGTCGCTCTCATGCTGGATGGCCGTACAAGGCCAGGAACTGTACTGGCAGCCGCAGGTGAGCTTCACGGGCACGTACAACACGAACGTGGAGCTCACACCCATTGCCGCCGACAAGCAGAGCGCGGAAGGTTACATCGGCGATCTGGCGAGCCTGATCGGCATCGCGACTCCGACTTCTCAGACCACTCTGCGGCCGGATGTCCGCTACGACTACTACCCGCAGGACACCTCGCTCAATCGCCTCGAGGCCTTCCTCGACGTCAACTCTCAGTTCAGCTGGCAGCGGGACCGCTTCAGCATCCTGGCGCGTGCGGACCGACGCACCGACCTCAGCGCAGAGCAACCGGAAGCCCAGTTCAACCCCGTGAACCCGGGATTGCCCACCACGCCGACCACCGGCCGGGTCGTCGCGAACGAGACGCGCAACGAGGTTTACATCGTTCCGAGCTATTCCCACAGCCTGACGCCGCTGAGCGACCTCGGACTGTCGGCCACCTACCAGCGCATGAGCTTCAGCCCGGACGATCAGTTCGATCACGTCGATTACAACTACTACCAGGGCCGGCCGTACTACGATTTCCAGTACAGTCAGCGCACGCTCATCACCGTCGGCGCGTTCGCCTCGCACTACGACGCGGTGAACATCGATTCGGTGTCGAAGGACTATGGCGGGGATGTGGAGGTGCGCCACGACTGGTCACCGATATTCCGCAGCACCGTGGAGGTCCTGTACCAGCGCACGACGCTCGACCAGATCAGCCCCAACCCGTTCCACGACCGCACCAATGACTGGGGCGCCACCTTCGAGACTCAGTACACCGCGCAGGCGGACCGGCTGAAGCTGATCTTCGGCCGCTCGATCCTGCCGAGCAGCGCCGGCTCGCTCTATAACACGGACCAGGTCCAGTTCCAGTACGAGCATGACTTCACGGAGCGCCTGACCTTTACCGGGGCCGTGCTTTATCAAAGAATCGGGACCCTGGCGAGCAACTTCGCCAGCGACACGCGCAACTACGCCACCACGGGCGTGTTCCTGCGCTGGATGATGACGCCGGTCATTTTCGTGAAGGGCGGCTATTCGTATATCTGGCAGAAGTTTCAGCTCGACCCGAACAGCGCAGCCAACAACCAGGTCCTGTTGCAGTTCGGCTACCTGGCACGAGGACGCCAACGCTGATGGATACGCACGAGAGCTCAAGCGGAGTCAACAGCTACCTCGGCATCATTCGCCGGCGCCGGCTGTACGTCGCGACGATCGCACCGCTGATCATCTTCGCGTCCGTGTACCTGGCCTTCGCGCTGCCGCCCGAGTTCCAGTCGACGGCCACGATCCTCATAGAGCCTTCGAGCGTGAACAAGGACGTCGTCGCGCCCACGGTGGCGAGCTATTCGAACCAGCAGATCGAGATCGTCGAGGGCCGGGTGCTGAAGCTCGATACGCTGAGGAGCCTGGTGAAGAGCTATGACCCCTATCCGGAAGACAGGCTCTCGGATACCACGCAGAAGGCGCAGCGCGTCCTGCAGGCGACGACGCTCGAGCGAGTCGACCCGGTCACGATGAAGCCCGATCAGGACGCCAACGCGTTCTCCCTGCACTACAACAATCCCGACCCGCAACGCGCTTCCGAGACCGCCACGCGCCTGGCACAGCTGTTCCTGACGTACAACCAGCGCTCGCGCGAGCAGGCCGCGCAGGATGCCGCGACGTTTCTCAAGCAGCAGGCCCAGGCCGTCAGCCAGCAGATGCGCGAGATCGACGAGGAGATCAACAAGTTCAAGAACGCGCACGGCGATGCGCTGCCGGAGGACATGGCGCGCAACGAGTCGGCCATCGACCGCGACCAGCACGACCTCGATTCACTGCAGCAGGAGATCCTGCGCGTGCAGGAGAAGGAAGGTCTGCTGAGCGTGGAGCTGAGTCAGATCAGCCCCAACATGATCTCCCAGGCGGGTGATCTCACCGATGTGGCCACCGTGCGGACCAAGCTGGCGGAGGCCGAGCAGCGCTATACGCCCGATCACCCCGAGGTGAAGCGCCTGAAGCGTGCGCTGCAGGACCTCATGGCTGCGCAGGGTACGACGAAGGGCGGCATCGTCTCGAATGCCAACAACCCGCAGTACCTGAGCACCGCGAGCGAGCTGCAATCGGCACGCCAGGAGCTCTCCTCGCTACATGGGCAGGCGCAGCGGCTGCGCGACGAAATCAACAAGTATGAGGAGCTGCTGCGCAAGACCCCGGGCGTGGAGCGCGAGTACTCGGACATCATGCGGCGCCGGCAAAGCGCGCAGACCGCCTACGCCCAGATTCAGGACAAGCTGCAGCACGCCCAGCTCGCCGAGAGCTTCGAGAGCGAGGAGCAGGGCGAGAAATTCGTGCTGCTGCGCGCGCCCTTCGCCGCCAAGCTCCCCGTCTATCCGAACCGGATCGGGCTGATTCTGCTGGGCGTGCTCCTCGGCGGGGCGCTCGCGGCGATCGCCGTGGCGATCGCGGAATCGGCGGACTCGACCGTCCGCAGCGTTCGCGACTTCCCGGACCTCGATGAGGCACCGATTCTTGCGAGCATTCCGCTGATTGCGAACAGCACCGATCGGCGCCGAAGCCGCCTCAAGTTCGCCACCTGGGTTGCTGCCTATACCGCGGCCGTGCTGGTCGTGGGCGTGGCTGTCATTACCGGCATCAGCAGCACGGCGCACGTTCAAAGCACCACGACGCAAGCTCAATAAGGGGATCCCGCGCAGGCGGTCGAATCATGACGATCATCGAATCAGCGCTAGAAAGAGCCAAGGCACTGAAGACCGGCCGTCCGGCGATGCACTCACCGGCCGCTCCGGCGGCCGTGCATCGGCCTTCGCGCCGCATCAATGACGGCCCCGCCCCCGCGGTCCTGTTTCAGCCGCAGCGCGTGACCCTCGATACGCGCACGGCACGCGAAAACCGTCTGCTGCTGAGCAGCTCGGTGCAGGAGGACCGGCCGGCGATTGCCGCCTATGGGATGCTGCGCACCCGCCTGCTGCATCGTGCCCGCGCCAAGGGCTGGACGACGATCGGCATCACGAGCCCCGCCCCCCAGGATGGCAAGTCCCTGACGGCGCTCAACCTGGCCTTCAGCCTGGCGAGAGAGCAGAACAGCACGGTGGCGCTCATCGATTTGGACATGCGCAACCCGAGCACCTGCCGTTGCCTGGGCATCGAGCCTCCGGTGGAGCTGCGCGACTTCTTCGAGCAGAAAGGCCCCAGCCCGCAGGACCTGTTCATGTCGGTCGGCGTCGATAATCTCATCCTGGCCGGCAACATCACCGCAACCAACCTGGCATCGGAGCTGCTCGCCAGCACCCGACTCGAGGAGCTGCTGGAGTTCGTGAAGAAATCGATCACCAGCCCGCTGATTCTCGTCGATCTGCCGCCGCTGCTCAGCCCGGATGACGCGCTCGTCGTCGCGCCACGCATCGATGCATTGCTGCTGGTGGCCTCGGAAGGGGTCACCCCGATATCCGAGCTGCAGCGCGCGGTCCAGCTGATGTCGGAATTTCCGATCGCGGGGCTCGTCTTCAACCGGTCGTCCGAGACGGGTGCGCAGTACGCTTACGGCTACGGCTACGGATCGGACTAGCAACGCAGCCTGACGCGGCCGTATCGATACGCCCTGTGTCGATCTACAACCAAAGCCGAGCGCGTCGATCCCTGATCGACACCGTGATGTATCGCGCCCTGTCGCAGGCCGCGACCATCATCGGCTACATCGTCCTCGTGCGGGCCATGCGCAAGGAGGACTTTGGCGTCTACAGTCTGCTGTACTCCTTCATCCCGGTAGTCAGCACCGTCGCCTCGCTGGGGCTCGAGCAGACGCTGCGGCGCTATCAGCCCGAATACCTGCAGAGCGGTAACGCCCCCGCCGCCGCCTGGCTGCTGCGGTTCGTCTCCTCCGCGCGTTTCGGCGCCAACGTGGTCATCCTCGCGATCCTGCTGCTCGCGTGGAATCACATCGCCCCGCTCTTTCAACTGACCCCCTACCGCGGCGCGTTCATGCTGTTCTCGCTGCTGATCCTGGTGCACTTCCAGGTGCAGATCTATCAGATGACCCTCGCCTCTCACATGCTGCATCGGTTCAGCGTCGGGGCCGTCGTCGTGCTCTCGGTCGGCAAGCTGATCGCGTACGTGTCTCTCTACCTCTTCAGCTCGCTCACGCTCGAGCGCGCCATCCTGGGCGACACCGCCGCATACGTCGTGGCATTCCTGTTTCTGCGCGCGGTCTATCATTTGCAGTGCTCCCGGGCAGTGGCGGGGCAGCGTTACCGGCCGCCGCGCGAGGAGCGCAAGCGGCTGTTCACGTACGGCATCTTCAACAACTTCAACGAAGCCGGCACGCTGCTCCTCGATTCCAAGATGGATAATTTCTTCATCGCCGCCATCATCGATCCCGTCTCCGTCGGCATCTACTCCTTCTACACGCGCCTGGGCGAGATGGTGAGCAGCGCCACGCCGCTCAGCCTCTTCGATAATGTCATTCAGCCGATGTTCTTTGCCACGGAGAAGCAGGACGCCCCGCGGCGCATCCCGCAGTACTTCACTCTGCTGCTGAACCTGAACTTCGTCCCCTACTGGCCGGTGCTCGCCTTCACGATCGTCTATCACTCGGAGCTCGTGGCAGTGGTGTTCGGCGGCAAGTTCATCGAGCAGTCCTGGCTGCTGCCGATGGGCATCCTCTTCACCATGATCAACGCGATCGCCACTCCGGTGACCCTGGTGGCCCAATACGAGGAGCGGCCGGGAGTGATCCTGGCGAGCAAGATCACCGCGGTCTACAACATCCTGGCGCTGCTGGTCCTGGTGCCCATGGCCGGACTCTACGGCGCGATGCTGGCACGCGGCTCGGCGGTGGCGCTCAAGAACGCCTTCATCTGGTGGTACGTCCGACGGCTCGCGGTGTGGGTGAACGTCGTCCCCTTCCTGTTGACGGGGTTGTTCCTGTGGGGCGGGGTGACACTCGCCTGCTATGCGCTGAAGACGTACATCGCCGTGCCGCCGATCGTGCAACTCCTGCTCGGAGGGATCGTCTGCGCCGCGGCTGTTCCGATCTACACCCGCAGTCCGGCAATCTGCCGCTCGGACCGCGAGATCCTCGCTTCGCTCTTCCGGGGCCGCGAGGCCCGACCCCTGCAATGGATGGGGCTGCTGCGCCCGGCGGGAAACGGCGGTACCGCATGACGGGGCCAGACGGCGGGGAGGCAGGTGAGCGCGGCTCGCGGCCTTTCCGGCTGCTCGTGCTCGCCTCCGATACCTACCCGCCGCAGCGTGTCGACGTCACCATCCTGTTCGGCGAGGAACTGGCCGGGCGCGGACACCGGATCGACCTGATCCTGCAAAGCGAGGCCGCTTGCGAGCGCGGCTACGTCGCTCCCTGGGGCGGCGGCCAGGTCTGGGTCGCCCCCGCGGATCGGGGCGACTCTCTGCTGCGTCGCTTTCGCAAGCACCTCTCGAGCATCCGCTATGACGCGAAGCTCTTCGGGCTGCTGCGCAGTGGCCGGTACGATGCGATCGAGGTCAAGGACAAGTTCATCTCGGCACTGCTCGCGGCCATTGCCGCACGCCTTTACCGCAAGCGCTTCATCTACTGGCTGTCGTATCCGTTCCCCGAGTTTTATCTGATGCGTGCCCGCCAAAGCACCGCACGCTATCCGCTTCTGTACCGCATTCGCGGGGAAGCGTTTCGTTTCCTGCTCTACCGGATCGTGCTGCCGGCCGCCGACCACGTTTTCGTCCAGAGCGAGAAGATGCGTCAGGACGTGGCGGCACAGGGCATTCCGCTTGCGAAGCTGACCGCTGTGCCGATGGGCATCAGGATCGAGAGTCTCGGCATCCCGGCAGAAGCGGCCGGCCGCAGCCTGATCGGGGCGAACGAGCCCAGGGTGCTGTATCTCGGATCGCTCGCCCGCGAGCGCCACATCGAGTTCCTGCTCCGGACCTTCGCGCGGGTGCTGGCGCAGATTCCGCAGGCAAAGCTCTACCTGGTCGGCAGCGCCGAAGACCCGAAGGATGAGCAGTACCTGGTGGATGAGGCGCGCCGACTGGGAGTGCTCGCCTCCGTGGTGTTCTCGGGCCAGCTCCCGCAACGGGAGGCATTCCGCCTCGTGCGAGAAGCCGATGTGTGCGTCTCCCCTCTCTACCCGACGCCGATCTACGAGGTGGCCACACCGACCAAGCTGGTCGAATACATGGCGCAGGGAAAGGCAGTCGTAGCCAACACGCACCCCGATCAGCGCATGCTGATCGAGGAAAGCGGGTGCGGTTACTGCGTGCCGTACGAGGAGCAGCCGTTCGCGGAGGCGATCGTGAAGCTGCTTGGCGCACCGGAGCTCGCGCGCGAGATGGGCGAGCGCGGCAGGCGTTATGCGGTGGCGAACCGCGGTTACCCGGCCATCGCCGATGTGGTCGAGCGCGAAATGCTGCGCATCGTGGCTGGAGTCAACCCGTGACTGCCGCCGCGCTAGGCCAGAAGCGGCTGTGCATCGTGACGCCGTACCAGACCGACCAGCCCGGCGGCTCGGAATACCAGATCGAATGCCTGCTGGACGTACTGATTCCCCAGCAGCGCTACGAGATCTACTACCTGGCTGCGGTAGTCTCGGGTAAGTCGCGACACGATGGCTATCGAATCGTACGCATCGGCCACTCCCGCGGAATGCCACGCTTCGGCTACATCACGCACACGCCCGCCCTCTATCGGGCGCTGTCGAAACTGCAGCCCGATGTCATCTACCAGCGCGTCGGCTGCGGCTACACCGGCATTGCGGCGCATTTCGCACAGCGCCACGGAACGAAGCTGGTGTGGCACGTATCCTCCGATACCGACGTGAGTCCGCAGGAATCCCTGGACGGACGCAATCCCGTCCGGCGCTTTCTCGAGAAGCGCTGCGTGGAATATGGCATCCGGCGCGCGAGCCGCATCGTCGCGCAGACCCAGCACCAGGCGCAGTTGCTGGAGAAGAACTACCGGCGCAAGCCGGACGCGGTCATTCCCAATTTCCACCCCGAGCCGCGCGAGCCGCTCGACAAGAGCGGTCCGCTCACGGTGGCGTGGGTTTCCAGTCTGAAGCCTTTCAAGCGGCCGGAGGCCTTTCTCGACCTGGCCGACTCGATGCGTGACCGGCCCGAGGTGCGCTTCGTCATGATCGGCCCCTGGCAGGGCGCGGCGCGCTGGATCGAATCTGTGCGGCTGCGAATGGAGGCGACGCCCAACTTCGAGTACCGGGGGGCGCGCAGCCAGGATGAGGTGAACGCGCTTCTCGCGCGGGCACATGTGTTCGTGAATACGAGTTTGTACGAGGGCTTCCCCAACACGTTCATCCAGGCCTGGATGCGCGAGGTGGTGGTCGTCAGCCTGCATGTCGACCCCGACGGACTGCTGCAGAGCGGCGGCTTCGGCATGTTCTGCCACGGCTCCCAACAGGAGCTCAATGCCTCCGTGCGACAGCTTCTCCTGGACACCGCGCTACGAAGCCGGCTGGCGCAGCGCGCCCGCGAGCACGCCCGCTCCATGCACTCGCTGGCCAACGCCCACTCCCTGGTCACGCTGCTGGATGCCGCCTGAGCATGAGCACCCTCCTCTCGATCAACAACTACTACTACGACCGCGGTGGCTCCGAGGCCGTGTTCTTCGGACACAACCGCATGCTCGAGGCCCAGGGCTGGACGGTCGTGCCCTTCTCGATGAAGCTGGCGCGCAACATTCCCACGCCCTGGTCGGAGTACTTCATCGAAGAGCTGGAAATGAGCGGCGACTATTCGATCGCGCAGAAGGTCGTGCGCCTGCCCAAGGTGATCTACTCGTTCGAGGCCCGCAACAAGCTCAGCCGGTTGCTCGAGCGCGTGCAGCCGGATGTCGCTCATGGCCACAACATCTACCATCACATCTCCCCGTCGATACTCGGGCTGCTCAAGAGCCGGGGCATACCGACGCTGCTCACACTTCATGACCTGAAGATCGCCTGCCCTGCATACAGCATGATGACGCGAGGCGCTGTCTGCGAACGCTGCAAGGGCGGCCGGCTGCACAACGTCGTGGTGAACCGCTGCATCGGCAATTCCGCCGCGATGAGCTTCGTGGTGATGCTGGAGGCGGTCCTGCACCGCGCGCTCGGCTCATACCGCGACTGCGTGAGCCGGTTCATCGTCCCGAGCCGGTTTTACCTGGACAAATTCAGCGAGTGGGGCTTCCCCCGCGAGCAGTTCCGCTACGTGCCGAACTTCGTGCATCCACCGGCCTATCAGCCAGGCTACGAGCCCGGCGAGGCGTTCATCTACTTTGGACGACTCACCCCCCAGAAGGGGGTTGCGACGCTGATCCACGCGGTTGCAGAGGCGCGTACCCCGCTCCTGATAGCAGGCACAGGGCCTGACATGGAGGCCATGCAGAGCCTCGCTGCGCGCCTGGGAGCGCCCGTCAGGTTCCTCGGGCATCTGAGCGGCAGCATGCTGCATGACACCATCCGCTCGGCTCGCGCAGTCGTGCTGCCCTCGGAGTGGTACGAGAACGCCCCGATGAGCGTGCTGGAAGGCTACGCCCTCGGCAAACCGGTCCTCGGGGCGAGGATCGGCGGCATCCCCGAACTGGTGCGCGAGGAGGAGACGGGCGTGTGCTTCGAGAGCGGCAGCGTTGCGTCCCTCGTGGAAGCCCTGCGAAACATGGCGGGCCGAGCGGATGGGCAGCTCGTGGAGATGGGTCGCGCGGGCAGACGCTGGATCGAGCAGGATTTCACGCTGGAGATGTACCGGCAGCGCATCCTCTCGACCTATCGCGAACTGGGTGTCCGCGTGCCTGGCGGTTCCAGCGCCGATCCGTTCCGGTTAGAGTCCTCTGCGAGCCGGGAAGGGGGATAGCTTGAGGGTCATGGTGCTGGGCATCCGGAGTCTGTCCGGCGTGCAAGGTGGAGTGGAGACCCATGCGGAGCAGCTTTACCCACGGCTGGCCAAGCTTGGCTGTGACGTCGAAGCGCTCGTCCGGACCCCTTTTACCCCCAGGAAGCACAGGCATCTCGGCGCTGTGCGGCTGCGGCGCATCTGGTCGCCGCGCGCACCGGGCTTCGAGGCCCTCGTCCATTCGCTGCTCGGCGTCGTGTATGCGGGGATCTCACGCCCCGATGTGCTGCACATCCACGCCGTCGGACCCGCAATCGTCACGCCACTCGCCCGTCTGATGGGACTGCGCGTGGTGGTCACGCACCACGGCCCGGACTACGAGCGCGACAAGTGGGGTTGGTTTGCGCGATCGATATTGCGCAGCGGCGAGAAGCTGGGCATGACTTACGCCAACGCCCGTATTGCCATCTCCCGCGTGATCGTCGATGCCATCCGCGCGCGCGTCGGTCGTGACTCTGACTTGATACCCAACGGCGCGGTAGCCGTGGAGCTGCCGCGCGAAACCGAGGAAATCGAGCGTTACGGTCTGCAGCGCAGACGGTACTTCCTGCAAGTGAGCCGGATCGTCCCCGAGAAGCGCCAGTTGGAGTTGATCCGTGCCTTCGCGCGGGCAAGACCGCCGGGCTGGCAACTCGCCATCGTCGGCGCCGGAACCGGCGAGTACGCCGCAAGGGTCGAGGCCGCCGGACGGGCCGAGGGGGTCGTACTGACGGGGTTTCAGAAAGGAGCGGTACTGCGGCAGCTCTATGCGCACGCCGGCGCCTTCGTCCTGCCGTCCTCGCACGAGGGCCTGCCGATTGCCATCCTGGAAGCGCTCAGCCATGGCCTCCCGGTCATCGCGAGCGACATCCCCGCGAATCTCGAGATCGGCCTGGACCCCTCGAGCTACTTCCCGGTCGGCGACACGGAGGCACTCGCGGAGCGGCTGAGCCGATTTGCGCAAATCCCGGTCGAGCCCGCCGCCGTGCAGGCACGCCGGGAGTGGGTCGCGAGCACCTACGACTGGGACCGCATCGCCGCGCAGACACTGGCCGTTTACAGGCGCGTGCTGGGCCGGCCATCGCAGATTCATGAGCCCCGCGCATCCACGTGAAGGCCGCCGGACAGCGCCCCGCCCGGCGGCCGGGGGCTGTCTTCCAGCTACTGCGGATCCGGATAGTTGGGCGGATAGCTGGTGTTGGTCAGTGGATGGCTGTTGATGTACGGGGCGACCTTCGACCAGACCGCATCCGGGTTCGAGGCGTTGACCGTGGTGTTACCCGGGGCCCACTCGGTTCCCACCAGGTGCGTCCAGAAGGCATGTGAGGCCTTGTACGTTTGATTGAGCGCATTCAAGAGATCGGCCGTCGAGAAGGGACCGCCCCAGCGGGAGAAGTAGGTTCCCGCCATGTCGGAGGGTTCGACGTCCAGCATCGCGCGCGACTGATCGCGCAGGTCGCCGCCACCGTACGGCGTGCCGGTAGTACCCATACCCAGGTAGGCGGCCATCCCGAAGTTCAGGTAGATGTGGTTATCCTTGTAGTCGAAGGCCGACTGCCCGAGTACGTCGGCGGAGCCGGGCGCGATGCGGTGCTGGACCATCCAGACTTCCAGATCCTGCGTCGCCGGCGTGTTGTTCACGCCCCAGGTGTTCTCGAACACCACGCTCGTGTTGGGGAAGGCTCCGACCATGGCCGAGAGCATCGACTGGTATTGCGTCACCATGGCCGAGACGGAGTAGTCGCCCGCCTTGGGATTGGCCACCGCCGCCCCCGGAGGCCCCGAGTCCTCCTGAAACATGACGGCCTCGAAGTACGGCTCGTTGTTGTAATGCGCGCCCATCGCCTGCATCAGCTTGATGAAGCGGTTCATCACCGCCGGACGCCACAGCGCGGCACTGTAGGCACTCGTGGACTTACCGTTGGAGCTCGCACCCCACCAGCCGTAGCGGCCCGGCGTAGGGCTCGGCCCATACGCGCTATTGGTCTGGATGTACAGCGGTATCACCCGGCCGTCGTTGCTGCCGAGATTGGTGCCAAAGCTGGCCGGCAGAATCGCGACGACGAGGTGCTTCGGCTTGTCGTAATGGGTCTTCAGGTACTGCAGGACCCCGTCGAGGGCCGAGAAATCGTACTGGTCCTGGGCGGTCTCCAGGGCGCCCCAGGTGGTGAAGACGCGATAGCCGATGATGTTGTCGTAGTTGAGGTCCTTCAGCTCGTTCATGAACTGGCCGACACCGCGTCCCGGGTACATGATGCCGTCCGAGGCCATGTAGTGGCCCGGGTTCCACTTGATCTTGCCCTGGCCGCCGACCGGGAGCGGCGTGGTGCAGCGGTTGTTTATGCAGATCTTGGCGGGCGGATTGGGCGTACGTGCCCCTGCCATGGCCGCAGCGCCCAGCAGTCCCGCCAGCGCGGCGACGATAAGTTTACTTCGCATCATCAGTGGACCCCCGCCGACATTCCCCGGCGCCTAACGAGACCTGCGTCACAAATTGCGTTCAAACTCGCGCAAGGTGCGAAAAAGCGCAAGTCTCAACATATGGCCGTGAAATTATCTTTGGTCAAAACGTGAGTCAACTGTCGAACCATTGCGACACCGCGGCCCAGAGCGATGCGCGCATTGCGCATATCCGCAAGCTGAGACGTGCTTCGCATTCGGACCGCGGCCGGCCGGCCCGTCAGACTGCCGCCACATGAATTTCAACTTCGTGCAACGCAGCTCGGAGGCGCTGGCCGGGCATCCGCGCCGCGCCGCAGCACTGATTTTCGTGCTCGCGCTGGCGCCGCGTGTCGTGATGGCGCTACGCCTGCCGGCGGCGGTGCTGTGGCCGGATGGCGCACGCTATCTGCTCGTTGCCGACCATCTGCTCGCGGGCGCCGGCTTTGGCAGCCTGGGCGACAACGCGCTCTCCGTGCCGACGCAGCCTGTGCTGCTCGCGGCCGTGCGCTTCGTGTCCAGCGACAGCTTCCTCGCGCTGCGAATCTTCTTTGCCGTGATCGGGGCGGCGACCTGCGCCGCGGGCTACGAGCTCACGCGGCGATTGTTCGGGCCCGTGTCGGCGCTGCTGGGCGGCGTCGGGCTCGCGCTGTACCCGCCGCTCATCTATCTGTCTGCGCTGTTCGAGTATCCGCAGCCCTTCTTCATGCTGCTCATGGCGCTCGTATTCCTGGCCTATGAGGCGTTCACGCGGTCGCGGAGCATCAGCGTCCTCCTCCTCTGTGGGCTGTGCCTCGGGTTCGCCATCCTCACAGTTCCCACCGTGCTGCTGTACGTGCCCCTGCTGCTGGGCTGCCTGCTGCTCGAGCAGCGCCGTCGCATCTGGATCTACGGACCGCTCCTCGTGCTGGCCCTCAGCCTGCCCGTGGCCGCCTGGAGTCTGCGCAACTATGCCGCCTATGGCACTCCGATCCTCGTCAACAAGGCCGGCGGCTTCAACTTCTGGATGGCCAACAGCGAGACGTACTACGAGCTGGGCAAGATCGGCGTGACGCCCCCCTGCGGGCGCGGCTACGAGCAGACGACCTTCTGCGTGCAATTCCGCACGCTGCACCAACATCTGAAGAGCCTGCACCCCACGCCCGATCAGCTCATCCTGCAGGAGGACGCCGGCTCCTGGCAGAACGGTCTCAGCTTCCTGCGCGCGGACCTGCCGCGCGCCGCCGCGCTCACCGTGCGCAAGTTCCTGCTGTACTGGAGCCCCATCCCCGATGCAGTCCACCGCGGCGGTTCCTACGAAGGCAAAGCCGCGATCTGGGTTGCCGCCCTCTCCTATCTGCCCGTGCTCGTGCTGGGACTCATCGGGCTCGTGCTCTCACGCCGGCACTGGCGCGCGCTGCTGCCCGTATACGCGTACTTCGCGGTCTTCATGAGCGCCTACTCCCTGTTCATGCCCACCACGCGCTACCGGCTGCCACTCGATTTCTTCCTCATCCTATTCTCGGCCTACACTCTCGGCCGCCTCGTCGGCCCCGATCCGAAAGCGAGCCCTTAAGTGAATCTTCGCGACGCAGGCTACTTCGCCGCCGGTCTGGGCTTTCTCGCCCTCGCCAAGGCCAAACACGTGCTGCGCGGGTACTCCTCGCCCAAGCCCTTTGACCTCTCGCAGACCGATCGCTGCGTGGCGTACGACACCCAGGTGGTCACTGACTGGCTGGGCGTGCTGGCGCGCTACACGGACGGCGACACGGACTTGCGGGGTAAGGACATCCTCGAGCTCGGTCCGGGGTCGGATCTCGGGGTCGGCTTGCTGCTGCTCGCCAGGGGAGCTGCCTCGTACAACGCGTGCGACGTGCATGAGCTGGCGAAGCTTGCGCCGGCGGCCTTCTACGATGCGCTATTCGCGTCCCTGCCGCGCAACGACGGGATCGACGTTGCAGGAATGCGCGAGGCTCTGCGTCAGTCGATCGCGGGGGCGCCATCGCGTCTGAACTACGTAGTGCGCAGCGATTTCGACATCTCGGCTGCCTTCGCGCCCGGCTCCATCGATATGGTCTTCAGTCAGGCGGCCTTCGAGCACTTCGAGGACATTGACGAAGTCGTGCGACGTCTGACGATCGTGTGCCGGCCGGGTGCGCGGATCGTCGCGGAGATCGACCTCAAGACCCACTCACGCTGGGTCCGCGACCACGATCCCAACAACATCTACCGATTCCCGGACCCGCTTTACAAAATGTTCCGGTTCCGCGGAAGCCCCAATCGGGTGCGGCCCTATCAGTATGCGCAGGCGTTTCAGCGGAACGGTTGGATCGACATTCAGATGCGTCCGCTGACGCAGACCCGGGGGCCCCACGGGGTCTCCTCGGGCCTCAGCAGGCGCTTCCGCGACGAAGTGAACCAGATGGGGCATCTGACGATCACATTCTGTGCACGCAGGCCGGGTTAGGCGCAGGGCCACCGCCGCGCTGTCCTTTCGCTGTCCTTTCGGCGAACGCGCTCGCTGACGCGCGGCCGGCGCTTATGTCAAGCCTCGATCGTGCACATAAGTCACTGAATCGGCAGCGGGCGTGATCGACATTTCGTCATGCGCAGACCATAATTCCCCCTACCCCGTAGCAGGCGCCGGACTCGCGCACAAAAATTGCTCTGGATCAGCAACGTTCCCTGCGTTCAAGCCAGAGCGTCAGCGAAGGGGCACGTCGATCGTCCTGCGGCGATCGGAAGCAGCACGGCCGAGTCCAGAACCACCCGCGTCTCTAGGAGCTTTGAATGGACCTGACGATCATCTCCACGTATCGGTGCAACTCGCGCTGTCAGATGTGCTACATCTGGCAGAACCCCACCGATCCGCGCGAGGAGGTGACGCTCGAGACGCTCTCGAAGCTGCCAGGGGGCTTCGACAACCTGAACGTCTCAGGCGGGGAGCCGACGCTGCGACGCGACCTGGCGGAGCTGGTGGATCTGCTGCACCCGAAGGCGCGCGTGCTGGAGATCAGCTCGAACGGACTGCACCCCGAGAAGCTGGTGCCCATCATCCGCAAGCATCCGAACATCAAGGTTCGCTTCAGCCTCGAGGGCAACGAG
>DASTDD010000054.1:0-39457 GCA_035710545.1 Steroidobacteraceae bacterium | reverse complement strand
CGCCCGCGGCTTCTTCGAGTCCGAGCTGACCCCGGTGCAGATTCCGCAGCGCAAGGGCAACCCGGTCCTCGTCAGCCGCGATGAGCATCCGCGCCCGGAAACGACGCTCGAGCAGCTTGCGAAACTGCCTACACCGTTCCGCACCAACGGCACCGTGACGGCCGGCAATGCCTCCGGTGTGAACGACGGCGCGTGCGCTCTGGTGATCGCCTCGGACGGCGCTGCCAGGCGCCATGGCCTTACACCGCGAGCGCGAATCGTCACGGCAGCGACCGCGGGCGTGGCGCCGCGCATCATGGGCATGGGCCCGGTGCCCGCTACCCGCAAGGCACTTGCGCTCGGCAAGCTCGAGCTCCGCGCCATGGATGTCGTGGAGCTCAATGAGGCGTTCGCATCCCAGGGGCTCGCGGTGCTGCGCGAGCTGGGATTGCCCGATGATGCGCCTCATGTCAACCCACCCGGGGGCGCGATTGCGATCGGTCATCCGCTGGGAATGACGGGCGCTCGGCTCGCGACCACGGCGATGTATCAGCTCATCGCAACACGCGGCCGTTACGCGCTATGCACGATGTGCATCGGCGTAGGGCAGGGGATCGCGATGATTCTGGAGAGGGTGTAACGGCCGGGTTCGGGGGCAGTTGATATTACCGGTGGGCCAAGTACACGAGTTGGCGGCGAGAGGTTTTGCGCGGCACGCGCAATCCTATGCGCGTGGGCGACCGGAGTACCCGGCCGCGCTCGATGGGTGGCTGCGCGATGGGCTGGGGCTGTGCGTAACGCGCGCAGTGTTGGATCTGGGCGCGGGGACTGGAAAGCTCACCCGTCGTCTCCTGAAGACCGGTGCGCAGGTGTGGGCGGTTGACCCCGTCGAGGAAATGCTTGCGCGCCTGAGGCAGGACTTCCCCGAGGTGGATGCGCGTTCCGGCACTGCAGAGGCGATACCCATGAGCGACGCTTCCGTCGATGCCGTGGTCTGCGGGCAGTCATTTCACTGGTTCGCTACTGCGGCTGCGCTGCGCGAGATCCATAGGATTCTGCGCCCCGGCGGGCATCTGGGACTCGTCTGGAACGTGCGTGACGAGTCGACGGAGTGGGCCAGCGAATTGACTCGCATCCTGAGGCCCTACCAGGGCGATGCGCCGCGCTATTCGGATGGAGCCTGGCGAAAGGTCTTTCCAGCCCCGGGGTTCGGTCCGTTGCAGGAGTGGCGGTTTGCGCACGAGCACAGCGGGCCGGCCGAACAGGTCATCGTGGACCGCTTTCTGTCCGTCAGCTTCATCGCGGCGCTGGACACGGCCGAGCGCGGCCGGGTCGCCATGCAGCTGCGCAACCTGATCGCGCGCACTCCGGCACTCAGCGCCCGTCCGACCGCCACGGTCGCCTACGAGACGCTCGCGCTCAGCTGCGTGAGAGAATTGCAAATCCGGCCAGCCAGCCGGCGGGGACGATCCAGCTAGCGCGCAGACCGGGTGGCGGCGGCCATTCTGCCGCCCGATTGCTCGGCGAATACGCGCGCGACCGCCGCCGCAGCGTCGACTGCAGCCGGCCCGGGAGCCGAGTCGCCGCGGCCGGTGGCGGTCTCCTTCAGCAGCGAGACGACCCTGTCACTGCGCAGATGGCCGTTGGCGCCCAGCAGCAAGGCGATGACACCGGTCATCTCGGCCGCCGCGACCGAGGTTCCCGAGACGAAGTCATACTGCCCCTGCGGGCGCAGTGTCAGGACATGAGTGGAGGGGGCGGCGAGTGTTGCATTGGTCTGCAGGTGCTCCGCGCTTCCCACCCCGATCACGCCCTCGATGTTGGTTGGAAAGGCGCCCGGTGCATCCGCCATCGAGCCGACGAAGATCACGCCGCGCCTCAAACCCTCGCGGACCAGCTCCGTCAACAGCGGGTCGGACGGTCCCGCTATACTGAGGTTCACCAGCGGCAAGCGTGCCTCGATCGCCCCGGCGAGGGCCTTCGCCAGCGTGAACGTGTTGCAGGCTGCCTCATCCGCGTCGGGCCGGAGCTGCCAGCAAGCCTGAAACACCTCGATCCGGGCCAGCGGCGCGATGCCGACGATGCCGAGATGGTTGTTGGCCACTGCCGCGATCAGGCCGGCCATCGCCGTGCCGTGACGGTACGCGCTCGCGGCCGTGCCCGATGAGTTGATGTAGGAATGAGTGCCCACGATCCGGTCACGCAGATCCGGATGCGAGATATCCACTCCGGTGTCGATGAGCCCGACCCGCACGCCCTCGCCCTGCGAGTGCTCCTGGGCGGCGGCGATTCCCAGCGATACCAGGTTGGCTTGCAGGCCGTAGAGAGGATCGTTGTAGGGCCCGGCGGGCGGAGTCTGTGCGGGCTCCGGGGATGACTGCGTGAGCGTGTGGAATTCCTGCAGCGGCTGAGCAAGCGTGACGCGTGGGTCCTTCGCGAGCGTCTTCAGCACGTCCTCCACGGTGCGCGAGTCCGGAATCTCATACACGACACAGTGCACGGCGAGCTCTTTGATCGGCCAGCTCGCCACCTCGCGCAGCGAGTACAACGCGGCGATCCGCCTGGCCCTCTCGTGGGCACTCAGCGAAACGCCGTAGCGATCTCCCGCGTAGCGCGTGCCCGTCGTGCCCGCGCGCGGGGCCGACCGATAGGGCTCGTTCGCGAAGGTCACGACGATGAGCGGCCGGCTCGAGCCCGACTCGGAGGGTTCCTGTGCGAAGGCGCAAGGCGCAACTGCCATCACGCAGAGGGCGATGAGAGTCCACAGGTACGAAAGGGGGCGCATCAGCGCTCCGGCGGCGCGGGAGCTCGCTGGTTCACCGGCGTGTCGTCCTGCGCCAGCGGCTGGACCCAAAGAACCCGCGGATCGGCACGCAGACGCGTCGCAAGCCTCTGCAACTGGCGGTTCACCGCCACCGCCGACGTCCCGGGCTGCATTCCGACCGGCGTAACGCCGAAGACGCCCGTGCTTCCCGGCCCCTCGACGACGCGGGCGCCACTGGCACGCAGCAGCTCCTCGACTTGCGCGATGGTCAGCGACCGGTCGAGGGCGATGTGCAGCACATTCTGGATGGCTTCGGCCGAATCTGTATGTGTCCGGTACACCGGCTCGGACCAGCGGTAGGCGGTGGTCAGCAGGCCGGTCAGAGCGAACAGCGCCAGGAAGCTCGCTGCCCACGCTGCTCCGGGTGGACGCCAGAGCGCGACGTGCCCCAGCCGCGCTGCAATCCCGCGCGGAGACAGTCGAGGCTGCTGGGGGGCGCGCACGTCACGCTTGTCAGCCTGGGCTTCCGCGTCGATCCGTTCCATCAATTTCCGGAACGACGGACCCGGCGCGTAGATCACCCGGTCCGGCTCAGCAAACGCTCCGCACATCCGCTGTTGCAGCGCCAGCTCCTCTTCACAGCGCGCGCAGACGCGCACGTGCTGCTCCGCCCGCTCACGCTCGGATGGGTCCAGGCGGCCGCTCGCGAGCCATGGCAACACGAGCCACACTTCCTGGTGTTCGTTACGTTCATCGACGGTCATCATTTCCCGCCTCGTCGCTCCCCGGACCCGGCCGTTCCGCCGAGCACGGGAAGGATTTTCTGCAGTTTGGCCCGCGCATGGAACAGGCGAGTCTTCACCGTGTTCACCGGGCAGGCCATGATTGCTGCAATTTCCTCACACGAGTAGCCGAGCTCATAACACAGCTCGACCGCCAGCCGCTGCTCGACCGGCAAGTGAGCCAGGGCGCGTACGAGCCAGTCCCGCAGCTCCTCGGCGCGCATCGGTTCTTCGCTCGTAGGTGGCTGCAGAGACTCATCCGGGTTCTCCACCGCACCCATCCTCGCCGAGGCCCGGAACGCGTTTCTCGCTCTGCGGTACGCGATTCCGAGAATCCACGTCGAGGGCTGGGAGTCGCCGCGGAAGTCGCCGGCCTTGCGCCATACGATCCAGAAGGTGTCGTTGATGACCTCTTCTGCGATGTCATAACGCCTCGTGAGCCGTGTCAGGAAACGTGCGAGCCGCCTGTGGTAGAGGTTGTAGAGCTCTTCAAACGCACGGCGATCGCCATTGGCGATTCGGGCAATGAGCGCCGCCTCGCGCGCCGCTGACGCGCCGCTGCGATAGCCCGGCTCCCCCGTGCCCGGTGAGCCTTGTGGCTCCGTGTGCGATGGACCTCTCACGCCTCTACCCTTTCCCAGTAAGTGTCGCCTGCAGGGTGCGGGGTTCAATATAGCGCCTTCGCGGCCCAGGGAATCGTAGCGGCCCTGGAAGGAGGCCGTCTCGCGAGCCCCACGGCGTCTCAGAAATGCCAGCTCACAGTCACCGCGAAGCGGTTCCGGGCCTCGCCGTAGGGGAACAGGTACTGGGACCGGACCTGCGTCACATAGTACGCCGCATCGATCCGCCAAGCCTTGTACTCAAACGCCATTCCTCCGTTTCCGTACGCGTAGCTGCTCCCGTCCGGGCCGGTCAGCGTGTAGTACCCGACGCCTCCCGTGGCAAACAGGCGCCCGACGAGTGGAACTTGCGCGGATGCGTCAGTGACATAAGCCGCGTACCGCCCCAGACGGTAGCCTGCCGCATAGCGCACCGCGTTGGGGCTGTAGGTGAAGGACAGCGTCCCCAGGTCGAGATAGGAGAGAGACGCCGAGAGCTCCTGGTAATCGTTGGAGAACGGGATGTTTCTCGCCAGATACGAGTAGTTGACCGCCGTGAGTGCCGTGCTCCAGAGCGGCGAGAGGTCGAACCGGTGCCCGAGGTACTCTTCCAGCTCGAAGTCGGCGCCGTGCTGGTTGATCTTTCGCAACGTCGAGACGAACGCGCCGACGAAGGTCCCATCCCGGGTGCTCAGGTGCAGGTCTGCCTGCGCCGCCGGCTGGCCCGCGCTCTCGGAGATGCCCCGGAAGATATAGTCGGAGGTCACCGTCAAATCACCCCCGGGCGTGAGGGCCTCGGCAACGCTCCCCGCCTGGAGGGCTGCTCCGGCCAGACAAATCTGCACAACGGCCGCGCGGAGGCGGACTGGATGTCTACTTTGACCCACTGAGCCTCGCAAGGCCGGCGTCTTCTGCGACCGGGCGCCAGTTTAGTGCCATTCGGGGAACGGTGTGCCGTGCCATCTGCCTCAATCCCGCAACGACCACGAGGTTTGGGGCTGCCCGGCCAGCCCGCGTCACGCCGGAGCGCGTTCCCGGCCATAATGCCCGCGCAACAGTCGGGTCACGGTCGATCAAGGGTAGCGACATGGGTAGCACAGCGGCATTTGATGTCATCAGCCAACACCAATGTTTCGGCGGCATGGTCGGTTTTTACCGCCACGACTCCCACAGCACCTCCTCCTCGATGCGCTTCGCGGTGTTCTCGCCCCCGCAAGCACGGGCGGGGCGTGTGCCGGTGTTGTATTACCTGGCCGGCCTGACGTGCACGGAGGAGACGTTCATGATCAAGGCCGGCTCCCAGCGCGTCGCCGCCGAGCTGGGCCTGATGCTGGTCGCACCGGACACGAGCCCGCGCGGCCTGAATCTGCCCGGCGAGAGCGATTCCTGGGACTTCGGTGTCGCTGCCGGCTTCTACGTGGACGCGACTCAGGAGCCCTGGGCCGGTCGCTACCGCATGTACACCTACGTGACGCAGGAGCTGCGCTCGCTGATCGAGGCGCAGTTTCCGGCCGATGGGGCGCGCACCGGGATCTTCGGCCATTCGATGGGGGGGCACGGTGCCCTCACGCTCGGTCTGCGCAACCCCGGCATCTACCGATCCATCTCCGCGTTTGCGCCGATTGCCGCACCGAGACAGTGCCCGTGGGGCCAGAAGGCTTTCACGGGCTATCTGGGCCCGGATCACGGTCAATGGAGCGCCCACGATGCGACCGAGCTGGTAGCCGGGGTGAAGGATGCCGCGCAGCGGCCCCCAATCCTGATCGATCAGGGGCTCGCGGACCAGTTTCTGGAAAAGCAGCTGCACCCGCACCTGTTCGAAGAAGCCAGTCGCAAGGTGGGCTACCCCCTGACTCTCCGCCGCCACGAAGGCTACGACCACGGCTACTACTTCATGTCCACCTTCATGGAGGACCACTTGAGGCATCACGCGAGGACACTCGGCGTCCGCTGATCGCGCGGGCCGAGGACGGAGCTGGACCGTGTCATCGCCACCACTTCCGGCCTCGGGACGTATACTCGTTCCGGGTCGCGTCCAAGCGGCCGTCCGGGTGTGGACAAAGGCAGTATCTGCATGACAGAGGTGGTCAGCCTCGACCCCAGGGCGGTGAGTGCCGAGGTCACCGTGGATCGCTGGGTCCGCGGGGCGGTGACGCACAAGACCGACCAGGTGGCGGAGGAAACCCCCATCGCGCTCGTCTATCACGGCGTGCCGCACGTCGTCATGTTGGCGACTCCCGCCAATCTCGAGGACTTTGCGGTTGGATTCACGTTGAGCGAAGGACTCGTCGCGCGCCCCGAGGAGATCCGCTCCGTCGAGGTGACACACGGCGAGGAGGCCATCGACGTGCGTGTCACGGTGGCCTGGGATCGTTTCTCGGCGCTGCTGCAGCGACGGCGCAATCTCACGGGGCGTACCGGCTGCGGTCTGTGTGGGGCCGAGACGGCTGACGATGCCATCCGGGAAATCCCGCCCGTTGGCGTGGGACCTGCCGGCATAACCGTCGAGGATCTGCACGCGGCGATCGAACAGCTCGGGACGATGCAGCCGATCAATTCGCGTACCGGCAGCGTGCACGCCGCGGCCTGGGTCGTCCCGGGAAAAGGCATCCAGCTGGTTCGCGAGGATGTCGGCCGTCACAATGCACTCGACAAGGCGATCGGCGCGCTCGTGCGCGGCGGCATCGATTTCAACTCCGGCTACATGCTCATCACCAGCCGCGCCAGCTTCGAGATGGTTCAGAAGAGCGCCACGGTCGGCATTGCGTTTCTGGCCGCATTCTCGGCTCCCACGGCCTTTGCGGTACGGCTGGCCGCCAAGTCCGGCCTGACACTCGTGGCGTTCGCGCGCCGGGAGCAGCATGTGGTCTACACCCATCCAGAGCGTCTGAGATGAAACGCCGCGGGCTGACAAACGGATGACGCCGCGCAAGGATCCTCCGGCCGCAGGCAGTCCGATCGCCTCCGGCTCCCCTCCGTTTCGCTTCTACGACAATCGCCAGAAGTATCTGGCATTCGTCAACACCTGCAACGAAAAGGCGGCCATCGCCAGGCGCGCGGCGCAGGAGCTGCGCAAACTGCGGCCCAGGCCGCCGGCGTTGCGCATTTTCGATGCCGGAATGGGTGACGCCACGGTGCTGGCGCGCCTGATGCGCAGCACCCACTTCGTGTTTCCCACGGTGCCCCTGCTCGCCGTCGCGAAGGAGATCAGTCTCGAGGACGTGCGGCTTGGGCTCGAGAAGATGCCGGACCGGTTCTTCGAGCACCCCGCCACCGTGCTCGTGATCACCAATCTGAACTACGCGGACGCGCCGCAGCTCGAGCCGCGGGAGCCGCCCAGCCCGGCACCGCTCAACTGGCGGGAGGTCCGCCTCTCGGGCAGCTCGGCGGACGAGTATGCGGGGCAGATCGAAGAGCTGGCATCGATACTGGCCGACGGATGGCAGACGAAGCCGAGTGCCCGCTCGGGCAATCCCGTGTACGTGCGTCCGTCGATACTCGTGATCTATCGCGCCGATCACGCCTTCCTGCTGAACAGCGTGATTCCGCGCCGTGGGGAAAGGGTCCCGGGGTACGATCTGGTGCTCGCCTCGCAACCGTGGCGCGCACGCATGCCGGCGCAGTTCAAGGCACAGAAAGTGCTGGCGCCCCTCTCGCGTAGCCTCGTGCCCGGCGGGCGCCTGCTGGCGATCCAGTCCTACGGCCATGATCCAGGGCTGGAGATCATTCGCAGGCTCTGGCCGGCAGAAGACCCCTTCCGCGTGAATCGCCACGAGCTGCTCGCAGCGCTGCGGGCAGAGCTGGCGGAGCAGACGCTCGATTACGAGCTCGCGGACCCCGCGGATGACGAGTCGCTGTTCCGATACGAGATGCATACCCTGCCCTCGGAGATCGGTGACCGCATTGGGACTTCGACGCTGTTCGCGGCGTGGAACGCGGCGATCTATGTGAACCAGATCGAGGACGAGCGTCTGGATGCCGCGGTGCAGTCCGGCGCGTACCTGGAGGCGACGCAGGCGGTGCTGAAGAAATATTCCGGTCTCTGGTTCAACGACGAGACCTTCGTCGTGAGCCGCCCACCATCGAGCGAGTCGAAACGATGAACAATCAGTCAATCCCCGCCACGCGGCGCCGAGCCCTCATCTGTGGCTCGGTGGCCTTCGACACCATCATGGTGTTCGAAGACCGCTTCAGCCGGCACATACTGCCGGAGCAGATCCATATCCTGAACGTCTCCTTCCTCGTGCCGCGACTGAGGCGCGAATTCGGGGGTTGCGCGGGCAACATTGCCTACAACCTCAAGCTCCTCGGCGACGTGGGTTACCCGATGGCCACCGTCGGACGCGATTTCGGCCCGTACCGGGACTGGATGGCGCGCGTCGGCGTGCCCGCCGATCACGTGCGGGTGATCGAGTCGGAGCACACGGCTCAGGCTTTCATCACCACGGACCTGGATGATAACCAGATCACCGCGTTCCACCCGGGCGCCATGCAGCAGTCCCATCTCAACCGCATCGGCGAGGCGGGGGGAATCGGCATCGGTATCGTGGCTCCCGACGGCCGCCAGGGGATGCTCGAGCACGCCGAGCAGTTTGCCGCTGCCGGCATCCCGTTCATCTTCGACCCGGGACAAGGCCTGCCGATGTTCGACGGGGGCGAGCTGGCCCGGTTCATCGAGAGGGCGACCTGGGTAGCCGTGAACGACTACGAGTGGCAGCTGGTGCAGCAGAAGACCGGCTGGACGGTGAAGGATTTGACGCAGCGCGTGCAGGCGCTGATCGTCACCCGCGGCGCTCACGGATCGGTGATTCATACCGCGCAGGAGCAGATCGAAATCCCGGCTGCGAGTGCGAAAGCGGTCGTGGACCCGACGGGGTGTGGCGATGCGTATCGGGCCGGGCTGATCCACGGGCTGCTGCATGGACTGGATTGGCGAGCCACCGGGCAGATCGCCTCGCTGCTGGGGGCCATCAAGATCGAATCCCTGGGAACCCAGAATCACCGCTTCACCCGCGCCGAGTTCGAGCAGCGGCTCGAGCAGAGCTTTGGCCCTGCTCCAAGTGCCTGAGCGTGTTCGGAAACCTGGCCGTCTCGCGACCGGCGCACGGCGGCGATGGCCGTCAGTGCGGTAGACTTCGCGTCCCCTCTTCAGCAAACGGTTTGTGGATTAATTCAAATGGCGAACAACTACCTCTTCACCTCCGAGTCCGTTTCCGAAGGCCATCCGGATAAGGTGGCCGACCAGATCTCCGATGCGATGCTGGATGCGATACTGCGGGAGGACGAGCGTGGCCGGGTCGCCTGCGAGACCCTGATCAAGACCGGCGTGGTAGTGGTCGCCGGTGAGGTGACGACCAAGGCGTGGATCGATGTCGAGGCGCTGGTGCGCAAGACCGTTCTCGACATCGGCTACAACTCTTCGGACATGGGCTTCGATGGGGCGAGCTGTGGCGTGGTGAACATCATCGGCAAGCAATCGCCGGACATCGCCCAGGGCGTGGATCGCAAGGATGAGCGCAAGCAGGGCGCCGGTGACCAGGGGCTGATGTTTGGTTACGCCACGAACGAGACCGATGTGCTGATGCCAGCTCCCATCACGCTCGCGCACCGCCTGGTGAAGCGCCAGGCGCAGGTCAGGAAGGCCGGCAAGCTCCCCTGGCTGCGCCCGGATGCGAAGAGCCAGGTGACGCTGCGCTACGAAGACGACCAGCCGGTCGGAATCGAGGCCGTCGTGCTGTCCACGCAGCATAGCCCGGAAGTCTCCACCAAGGCGCTGCGCGAGGCCGTGATGGAGGAAATCCTCAAGCCGAGCCTGCCGGGCAAGTGGGTGGACAAGCGGACCAAGTATCACATCAATCCGACGGGCCGGTTCGTGATCGGCGGCCCGGTGGGAGACTGCGGCCTCACGGGCCGCAAGATCATCGTGGACACTTACGGCGGCTACGCCCGCCATGGCGGCGGCGCCTTCTCGGGCAAGGATCCATCCAAGGTCGACCGCTCGGCGGCCTACGCCGCCCGCTACGTGGCCAAGAACATCGTGGCGGCTGGGCTCGCCGAGCGCTGCGAGGTGCAGGTGTCGTATGCGATCGGCGTGGCCGAGCCAACCTCGATCATGGTGGAGACCTTCGGCACCAGCCGTCTCTCGCGCGAGCGACTGACCCAGCTCGTGCGCAAGCATTTCGATCTGACACCTTACGGACTGCGCGAGATGCTGGACCTGGTGCGGCCGATCTATCAGAAGACCGCCGCTTACGGGCACTTCGGGCGCACCGAGCCGGAGTTCTCCTGGGAGCGGACCGACAAGGCCGCGGAACTGGCCGACGATGCCAAGGGAGCTGCGCGAGCCGCCTGACATCCATCACGCCGCAACCAATGCGGCAGCGCGCGCCTGCCGAGGAGCGCTGCGACGGACCCGGCACAGCATGGACGTGCCGCGTCTGCCAGGCTCGGAGGCGTCGCGATTCGTCAACACGGCGCTCGTACTTTATCGGAGCATTCGAGTATGAACGCCACACTGAAGCATGCCGCGCGCCACGCCGACCATCGGGTCGCCGACCTCGCACTCGCGGACTGGGGCCGGAAGGAAATTCTCATCGCCGAAACCGAGATGCCGGGGCTCATGGCGATCCGCGAGGAGTTTGCACCGCTGCAACCACTGCGCGGCGCCCGCATCAGCGGCTCACTCCACATGACCATCCAGACGGCGGTGCTGATCGAGACGCTGCAGGCCCTGGGTGCCCAGGTGCGCTGGGCCTCCTGCAACATCTTCTCGACGCAGGATCACGCTGCCGCGGCGATCGCCGCCCGCGGCACGCCGGTGTTCGCGTGGAAGGGCGAGTCCCTGGCCGACTACTGGGAATACACCCACCGGATCTTCGAGTGGCCCGACGGCGGCTACTCCAACATGATCCTGGACGACGGCGGGGATGCGACGCTCCTGGTGCACCTGGGGACGCGAGCGGAGAGCGACGCCAGCCTGATAAGCAAGCCGGCGAGCGAAGAGGAGACAGCACTCTTCGCCGCGATCCAGGGCAAGCTCAAGTCCGATCCCAAGTGGTACTCCACCCGCTTGCGCCACCTGAAGGGCGTCACCGAAGAGACGACGACGGGCGTGCATCGCCTTTACCAGATGGCCAAGGAAGGGCGGCTCGCTTTCCCCGCCATCAACGTCAACGATTCGGTGACCAAGAGCAAGTTCGACAATCTGTACGGCTGCCGCGAGTCGCTGGTGGACGGCATCAAGCGGGCAACGGATGTGATGATCGCCGGCAAGGTGGCCGTCGTGGCGGGTTACGGCGATGTGGGCAAGGGCTCCGCGCAGGCGCTGCGCGCGCTCTCCGCCCAGGTGTGGGTCACCGAGATCGATCCGATCTGCGCGCTGCAGGCGGCGATGGAGGGCTACCGGGTCGTGACCCTCGACCATGCGGCGGACAAGGCCGACATCTTCGTCACCTGCACCGGCAACTTCCACGTCATCACCCACGATCACATGAAGCGCATGAAGAACAACGCGATCGTGTGCAACATCGGCCACTTCGATAACGAGATCGACGTGGCGAGCCTGCGCCAGTACACCTGGGAGAACATCAAGCCGCAGGTCGATCACATCATCTGGCCCGACGGCCGGCGGCTGATTCTGCTGGCGGAAGGGCGCCTGGTGAATCTGGGATGCGGCACGGGCCATCCCAGTTACGTGATGAGCTCGAGCTTCGCCAACCAGACCATCGCGCAGATCGAGCTGTTCAGCCATCCGGACCGCTATCCGGTGGGCGTGCACGTGCTGCCCAAGCACCTCGATGAGAAAGTGGCGCGGCTGCAGCTCAAGAAGCTCAACGCGCAGCTGACCGAGCTCACGGATGTGCAGGCGAGGTATATCGGTGTGGACAGGGGCGGCCCCTACAAATCCGATCACTACCGCTACTGACACCGAGCTGCAGTCCGGCGTTTCGAGGTGAGCAACATGTCCGCAGGGGATGGGGGAACTGCAGCAGCAATCGCTAACACGGTCGCGCCGCGCACGCCGGGCGGCGCGATCCTGCTGGACGGCAAGGCCATCGCGGCCAGGGTGCGGGCGGAAGTTGCCGAACGCGCCGCCGACTTTGCAAGGCGCGTCGGCCGCCGGCCCGGACTTGCCGTGGTGCAGGTGGGCCAGGATCCAGCCTCTTCGGTCTACGTGCGCAACAAGCGCAAGGCTTCCGTCGAGGCGGGCATCGAGTCCTTTGCGCACGATCTGCCGGCGAGCGCCAGCCAGAGTGAGCTGCTCGAGCTCGTTCGCCTGCTCAACGGGGACACGCACGTGGATGGCATCCTGGTGCAGCTTCCGTTGCCGAAGGGCCTCGATACCAACCTGATCATGGATGCGGTCGACCCCGCGAAGGACGTCGATGGGTTTCATCCAGTCAACACGGGGCTGCTTGCGCAGAAGCGCCCTGGTCTGCGTCCCTGCACTCCCTTCGGTGTGATCCGACTGGCGCAGGAATACGGCATCCCGCTGACGGGCACGCGCGCGACCGTGGTCGGCGCATCCAACATCGTGGGGCGACCCATGGCACTCGAGCTGCTGCTGGCCCGCGCGACCGTGACCGTGTGTCACACAGGAACGCGGGATCTCAGAGCCGAGGTCGAGCGCGCGGACCTGGTGGTGGCCGCTGTTGGCAAGGCCGGTTTCGTGCCTGGCGAGTGGATTCGGCCGGGAGCCGCCGTATTCGACGTGGGCATCAACCGTACCGCTGCGGGCACCCTCGTTGGCGATGTCGAGTTCGAAACGGCTTCCCGGAGGGCCGGATGGATCACACCGGTCCCGGGAGGGCTGGGCCCGATGACCATCGCCATGCTGCTGTCCAATACGGTCGAGGCCGCTTTCCGTAAGCCCAGGTGAGCCTGTCGCATGCGGCTTGGCCCTGGAAAGCCACCACGGGAAATCCCTGGACGCGGTGCGGCGAGTCAGGTTGAGAGATGCGGGCGCCGCCGCCGCAGCAGCAGTGGGCAGAGGCCCAGAACAATTCCCAGCAGCGACGGCCAGATGATCGTCGCGTTCTGACGCAGCACATCGGCAAGTCCCGGCATCTGCCCGTCCGCCCATGCGGTAAACGGTGACGAGAGTGTGGTCGCGGCGAGGGCGACCAGAACGGCTGCACCCACCGTTTCGAGCGTGAACACCCGCAAGAGGGCCCGGAATTCCAGCCGCCAGCCGCGATGCCGTCGCGCGCTGCGGTAGCGTTCCTGTTCCAGGCGCCGTGCCTGACCCAGGCGCTGGGCGAAGTCCCGTTCCGACTCACGCGCGACGCGCGCTGTGAGGCGCGCGTCGAAGTCCGGACTGACATCCAGTCCCGCAAACGCCCCGGTGAGGCGTTCGTCCAGCACCCGGAAGTCCGGCGGCATCCCGGTGCTCATACGGCCTCGCTCAGCCGTGCGCGAGCGCGGTGCAGCAGAGTCTTCACCGTTCCGACCGGCATGGCCAGCATGGCGGCAACCTCCTCGTGCGACTGTTCCTGCATGTAGAAGAGTGTCACAACCTGGCGCTGTTTCAAGGGGAGCTGCTCGACCAGACGCCGCACCGCCTCCGCCTCGGGCCCGGACTCATCGGGCGCGACCGCGCTGGCCGAATCGACTTCAGCCGATACCTCCGGGTCGCTGAGCGAGGCGGCGGAGCGCCGCGCGCGCAGGGCCGAGAGACTCGCGTTCCGTGTAATGGCGTACACCCACGTGGACAACGCCGCCCGGCCATCGTAGTCGGGCAGTGCGCGCCATAATTTGATGAATACGTCCTGAGCCACGTCTTCCGCCGCATCGCGATTGCCGAGATAGCTGTATGCCAGTCCGAACACCTTCCGGCGCAACTGCCGTACCACGGCTGCCAGCGCCTCGTCGCGTCGGCCAGAGCGCGCCAGCGCCATGACGCCGTCGTCCGTCAGCACCGCACATGCGCCCCGGTTGGATACGGCATCACTTGATTGATACGCGGGAGATGGCCTCGGCGTTTCACCCCGCCGCGAAAATTGCCCACGCTGAAACCTTTCGACCGGCCCCGGCGTATCAATCCCGTATGCAGGGGAACGTATCGGACGGGCCAAGCGTGAAAGAGAATCTCTCAGCAGCGGTGCTGGGCGCGATAGTAGGATATTTCGCGCATCAACACTGGCCCCTTATCGAGGCCATCATTCACATGATCACGGGTTGACGGGAGGCGTCTGTGGGAGCAGCTGAACTGGGTGTCCTCATCCCCATCATCGCCATCACGCTCGGGCTGGGGTGCGCGATCGTCGCGGTCGTAGGCAGCCACCGGCGGCGGCTGCACGAGCTGGAGTTCCGGCACCGGGAGCGCATGGCGGCGATCGAGAAGGGCTTGGAGCTGCCACCGGATCCGGCGCCTCCGAATCACGTCGAGACCTACTACGGCGAGCGCAGGTCCCCGAGCGGCGGCTCACGCTACCTGTTGCGAGGCCTGGTCTGGCTTGGAATCGGCTTCGCCCTGGTGATGCCGGGCTACCGCTTCGATCATGACTACTGGTCCTTCGGCTGGATCGCCGTTGCAGTCGGCGGGGCATACCTCGTCTACTATTTCGTGGAGGGGCGGCATCTGGGACCCACCCGCAGCGATGGGGACCGGCCGAAGAACGGCCCTCCTCTGTAGAGGAGGCCCGATTCACCGCGTGCCGGGCATGCCCGCGTGGCATGCGGATGGTTGCCCGCAAAGCCGTGGAATAAATCCCGCACCTCCCCAGTCTTGCTCCCTGGGGGGAAGTGTGAAACCTTCCGCAGTCGCCGGTCCGGCGGCTACTGAGATGGCAACACGGGATTAGCGTGGGGCAGCGCTTCGAGGACCTTTTCCTCCCTCATCTCGATGCGGCATACAGCCTCGCGCGTTTCATAGCGCGGGATGCGGTTGCGGCAGACGACATTGTCCAGGAGTCCTACCTGCGGGCGTTCCGCTCTTTCGATTCCTATCGCGGCGGCGACTCCAGGTCCTGGCTCCTGGCCATCGTGCGCAACTGCTCGTACGACTTCTCGAAGGCGCGCCGGGTGCGGGCCGATGAGGCCGAGGCCGATCCGGACCAGCTGCCGGATCTGGCGCAGGATGGCCCCGAAGACGCCGCCACGCGCAACAGCGAGATCCAGAGGGTCCGGACGGTGATCGGCAGGCTCCCGGAGCCGTTTCAGCAGACTCTCATCCTGCGGGAGCTGGAGGAGTTGTCGTATCGAGAGATCGCGCAGGTTACCAGCGTGCCGGTGGGGACGGTGATGTCGCGCCTTGCGCGGGCTCGTCAGATGCTGGCGGAGGCTTTGGGAGGGGTGCAATGAGCGCATGCCCGGATAAAGTCGCATCGCTGCACGGCTTTGCGGACGGGGAGCTCGATGCGGTGCACTCGCTCGCGTTCGAGGAGCATCTGCGCGAGTGCCCTGCTTGTGCCGCGGAGCTCGAGCGCCTGCGCGCCCTGCGCGGCCAGGTTCGCGCCGCTATCAGCCTCCAGGCTCCGGAGCATCTGCGCCGCCGCGTCGTCGGGGCGTTGATCGACGCGCAAGGCAAGGCCGCCGTCAGCGAGCGCAGAGTGAGGCGGGTACGGCCGTTCGCACCCTGGGCGTTCGGGGGAACGATGGCCGCGGTGGCGGCCGCGTTCGCTTTCGCGTTGCTGATACGTCTGCCGGAGCGCAACCTGGCCGGGGAATTGGTGGCCGGCCATGTGCGCTCGCTGCTGGCGGCACATCTGACCGATGTAGCCACCTCGGACCGTCACGTGGTCAAGCCCTGGTTCGCCGGCAAGGTCGATTTCTCACCGCCGGTGGTGGATCTCGCCGAGCAGGGCTTTCCACTCAGCGGCGGCAGGCTCGATTACGTGCACGGCCGCGTGGTCGCGGCTCTCATCTACAGACGCCACCAACACGTCATCAACGTATTCGTCTGGCCCGCGACCGCCGACGATCCCGCCGGCACGGGCACCCTGCGCCGCGACGGCTACAACCTGCTGCACTGGAGGCAGGGCGGCCTGCAGCTGTGGGCAGTGTCAGATACCGAGGCCGGCGAGCTGCAGCAGCTGCGCCTCGCGCTGAGCTCGCGAACCGGCGAGTAGCCGCGAGATCTTGTAACCAACTGTACCAACTCTTAAGTGGCGTCAGCTTCAGCGACAGCTCGTGCTGACCCTACATTCCAACTCGGCGCGTCACGCACTCGCCGCGCCGCATCCGGGTGAATCGTTCCGCGCGCCAGCGATGCGGCCGTGTCCGCGACACAACTGATTACAACATGTCAATACACCATGTTGGGCGCGCGACATGCGCGCCAGCCGTGTATCATCTCGCGTGGACCCGTGTTTGGGTGAATTGGAGATCGACTAATGGCGAAACGTCCTTCCAACGATGGTGCCTCCTGGTCCGCCGGTGAGCTGCGTACACTGAGACAACTTGCAAAAGCGGGAACTCCGACGAGCGCGGTCGCGCGGCAGCTCGGGCGTACCCCCGCTGCGGTTCAGCAGAAGGCCATGCGCACGGGAATCTCGTTCAGGGCCGCGCGCCGGGCCGGCGCACGCAAGAAGAAGTAGGAGTTTCACGGGTCGCGCCGGACACTGCTGTCCGGCGCGCGTTCCCTGCGAAAATCATCCCTGGCCGACTCGCATCGCTGCCGCTCGAGCGTGCAGCTGCCTTCCGAGGCATTACTGGCTCGCGCGTCGACCCGTGAGAGCCGCAAACAGCCCCAGCGCGATGAAGGCCCCTCCACTGACGTAACGTCCAGCGCGGACGGCGCCGCGCCGTTTCGCCAGCCAACGCCTCGCGCTGCTCGCCAGCAATGCGTACACGCAATCCGTAGCGGCGGCCATGAGAACGAAGACCACGCTCAGGGCTAGCGTCGCGGTCACGGTCGCATCGGACGGGTCGAGGAACTGAGGCAGAAACGCCGCGAAGAATATCGCCGTCTTCGGGTTGAACAGGGCCACGAGAAAGCCGTCCGCGAAGATTCGGCGAAGCGGCACCGCCGGCGGCGTCGGCTCCGCTGGCGATGCATTCACGGCTGGACCGAGGATGGTGCGCGCTCCCAGATAGATCAGATAGCACGCGCCCGCATACTTCACGAGGGTGAAGGCAAGCGCGGACACCGCAAAGAGGGTAGCCAGGCCGAGCGAGGCGATCAGCCCATTGCAGAGATTTCCCAGTGCGATGCCCGCGGCGGAGGCCAACCCCGCGGCGCGGCCCTGACTGGCGCTTCGCGTCACGATGTAGATCACACCGGGACCGGGTGTGATGGCCAGGATGAAACTTGCCGCCAGGAATGCGATGGAGACGGGCGCGGCGGGGCTCATGGTTGTCAGGAGGCTCACTGGCGGAGTTTGGTGGGAGAGTGCGATCTACCTTCACCGCAAAGCTAACACAACATCCGCGGCGCGCTTTGCCCCCGGGAGGAGCCACCACCCCGGGGCAAAGCGGCCGGGTCGGGAAGCGTCACGCAAGGAGGCGATGCTGATAGAGCCTCCCTTCGGGCAGAACGCCGGCACACACTACATCTTGTCTCACACCGGGCCTGGCGTAGAATGGACACAATATATAGTAGCTGGATGTCCATACAGTTTTGGGGGGATGCATGACGACAGCCGACTACATGGCATTACTCGGGCAGGCGCGCGTGGTTCTGGAGAACTACCTTCTGGACGGGGACGAGATGCGCGACGACGTTGCCGAGATCTGCCAGAAGATCGATGACGCACTGCCGGCGGAGATGCGCGCGCAGCCGCCGCGGATGAGGCGCGGTATCGAGCGCGCAGCATAAGTCGCGCTCGCCGGAAGCGCCCGCAGAGTGCGGGCGCGACGAACAGAGGCTAAAACGCGCGGCGGCCCCTGCGCGTGGAGGCACTTCGGCGCCGGCCCAAGGCCGCGCTTCCGATCATTCCAAACACGAACACGACCACGGTGGTGAGCGTCGTCACGACCATGACACGCTCACTGTCCGAGACGTACTGGGCAGCCAGCCAGATGGCCAGGATCGCGATGAGCGCGCCGGCGGCGAGCAGGATCTGTAGCAACGGATTTTTCATGGGTGGACGGCGCGGTTCAACTTGAACGAATGGTTCGGCCTGCGCTCGCGATCGACGTAGCGCGATAGTTCTGAATGCATCATCAAAGGTCCCCGTATGCGTACTGTGCACGCGCCCGTACCTTTCATCAAGCTGTCAAATCCGCTGGCGAAGGCCGACGCGCGGTCCACCGCAAAGAAGTGTCAAGCCCGTCTTTTCAGCAGGGGATGCGGTGCGCCGCCACTTGACACGGCCGGCGCTTTGGAGGACGGCCCCAGCACGGGGAGCTCTGTCGGGGGTTTTGCAAGCTCGCAGCATGACAAAAAAAGTTTGCCGGCGAGATCACGTTCTCGTTGCAATGCTCCCCGCACCGCGGGCGTCGCTGCACCGGCTTCGAGCGCGTGGCACTCGTACACGGGCGTCGCAATGAGCGCGATTGACCGTGTGTGACGCGGCACCGATGCGGGAACTGAGGACCGCACGTGCAACTCGCGAATTGCGTGTGAACGGGAGTCGCGTGCGTCACACGCAAGTTGCGCGCATCGAAGTTGGATACGACATTGCCGCCTGGGGATGCTTCCAGCGTCGCCCCGCTGCGACAACGCGAGAAAGGTGGAACGGCAAACCGTCGCGCTCGAATTCGCCAATAGCCTTACTCATCACCGTTAGGGGCGCGCACGTCAAGATAAGCTCGTGCGTGGCCGCGAAGCATGTAATATCGCCACGGTCGAGGCTCGCGTTCGGGTAGGTCGCACCCGCCGATCCGCTGAGGCCCCCGCTGGCATTGACTGTTCTTTGGGATGCCGGCGAGATATTCAGCGCTTATCGGACAGAGACAATGCTGTGTCCCTCAGTGGGCACGGCCGGGGTGGGCGTCCGGACCGGCCGGGGGCGGTTTCCGTTAAGGAGTGCGACATGGCCGGTACCCGATCCAAAGTCGCCAGAGCTGCGCGGGAAGCGGTTCTGCGCCGAATCGTTGCCTGGATCAACATGCAGAGTGGGCCGCAACAGGCGGTGTGCGAGAGCCTGCAGATGAGAGCCTCCCAGCTGCATACGCTGGTCAATGAAGGGGCCGAGCGCTGTTCGCTGGAATATCTGCTGGACGTGTGGGAACGGTGCGGAGGCACCTACACACTGGTCCTGAGCCCGGCGGCCACCGACTCCGCCACGCCGGTCCACAACCCGGCCACGCGCAGGGCCGAGACCGGACGCCACAGTTCCTAGCTTTCCCGATTTCCAGCCGGGAAGCCCGCGCCCGGGCTGACGGGCCGACCCGATCCCTCGGGGGCGGACCACAGCGATTCGAACACGGGAATGAAAATCAATGTCCGCACGCGAGCGGGCGCGAATTCGCGCCACTCGATGGCCAGTCCGGTGCGCGTGCTGCGCACGACAAGGCCATCCAGCTCCTGAGGCGCCAGCTCCTCGCTCTGCTTGCTCCGGGAACTCGGAAAGCGGACGGTGATGGGGGACAAGGGCATGACGGACAACCGCGACGTGATGAACGCGCCGCTGATGCTGGCGTTGCGGATGCGCCCGCTCACCCATTGGCCGCCGCCGACGCGCAGCCGAACCGGTTGGTTCACTTCAAGCCTATGACCCCAACGGTGTTCCATACCCTACCCCGTGCCGGCCCCTTCGCCGGCCGCTAAAACAGGAACGCTCGAGATGTCAGCGGGATCCGTGCCGGTGGGGTGAGCTCCTATCCGGGAGGCCATCCCGGACCCGCAGCGTTGGGCTCGTCAGTGGAGGGCGGCGGCGCGCCTCGCGCCTCGAATACGCCGGAGCTGGATCAGCGGTTCCAGCAACAGGAGCGGGACGGACCAACACGCCCAGGCCATGATGGCATCGATCGAGTCCCCCGGCGCAACCTGCCTGCTCGTCAGCCAATTGTCGATCAGACGGAATGTCACGAAGGCGAATGTGACCGTGTAGCTGCGCAGCATCCAGTCGCGATGCTGTTCGATATTGCGGCGATGAATCGACACGAGCGCCATCGACGTGGTGAGCAGCCATGCGGTGGCGAGTCCGAAGAGGCCCACACCGTAGACCAGGTACTTCGCGGGTATAGTGAACACCATGTAGTAGGCGCCGGCAGCGGCGAGCAACACCCCCGCGCCGTACACTTTGCCCAGCGTGCGGTGCAGGGTACCGGTGCGATGGGTCAGGCCGAGCCAGAGTTGAATCAGGCCGGCCGTAATCGCCACCACGCCTCCGGCAATGTGTGGTATCAGACCGCCGCGCCGACCCCAGTAATAGGGTGTGTAGGCGGTCGGTGAGTAGTCCGTGTAGTGCCAGGCATTGCTGGCCAGAAACCACAGCACACCGGCGGCGAGGGCCAACAGGATGACGGCGAGCAATACTCGGGACTCGCCTCTGGAGGCGACTGATGGAACTGCGTTCATGAAAGGACCCCCGGATCACACATTATTCTCGCGCGCTTCCTGCACGCCGCCAGTCTGCGAGTTCCGATCATACACGCCCGGTCGCGGCGGCTCCGACCGCTGGCCGCGTGCCAGCTGACCCGCGGGCGCCAGCCGCCCATCAGATGCAGCGATTACGCAAGCCCTTGATTTTATGGCGCTCCCAACCGGATTCGAACCGGTGTACTAGCCTTGAGAGGGCTATGTCCTGGGCCTCTAGACGATGGGAGCGGCTGTTGTGGGGGCCGGATGCCGGGCGCGGTATTATAGGAAACTGAGTCGATTGCTCAAGCCGAAAGCAAAGCCGGAAATTGAATTCACCTTCCGCGTCCACGGTGACGCCCACGCCCGCTCCCCGGATCATCCCGCGATCCGAGCACAACATATCGCGCGCCCACGTCTCGCCGAACGCACTCCGCGTCCTGTATCGCCTGCGGGATGCGGGGTTCATGGCCTTCCTCGTGGGGGGATGCGTGCGCGACCTGCTCATCGGCATCGAGCCCAAGGACTTCGACGTCGCCACGGATGCGCTGCCGGAGCAGGTCAGAAAGCTGTTTCGCAACTGTCGTCTGGTCGGCCGCAGGTTCCGCCTCGCGCACGTGTTCTTCGGCCGCGAGATCATCGAAGTCGCGACCTTCCGCGCCGCCACCGCGCCCGCTCCCGGCGAGGAGTCGGAGGCTGATCAGGTCGAGGGCGAAGATCTCGATGCAGACGAGGCCGTGTTGGAAGCTGCGGCGCTCGATGAGTCCGATCTGGAGGAGGAGCTCGAGGTCGCGGCCGGCGATGCGGATGAGGGTGAGGGCTCCGAGCGGCTGTTCGACGAGACCGGTCGGATCCTCCGCGACAACGTTTACGGCTCGATCGATGCGGATGTGTGGCGGCGCGACCTGACCGCCAACGCGCTTTACTACAACATCGCGGATTTCTCGCTCTGGGACTACGTAGGCGGCTACGAAGACATTGCCGCGCGCAAGCTCCGGCTCATAGGCGACCCAGGCACCCGCTTCCGGGAAGACCCCGTGCGGATGCTGCGGACTGCGCGATTCGAGGCCAAGCTGGGCTTCGAGATCGATGCCGCGACCGCCGAGCCGATCGAGCGACTGCGGGGACTGCTGGCCGGGGTGCCGCCTGCGCGACTGTTTGACGAGACCCTGAAGCTGTTCCTGACCGGGCACGGCACCCGCAGCTTCGCGGTGTTGCGCCGCCGAGGTCTGCTGGGCACCCTCCTGCCGACAGTGGCCGACTATCTCGACAAGCATCCCGACAGTGTCGTCGAGAAGCTGTTGCTTCAGGGACTCGACAACACGGACGCGCGGGTTCGAGCCGACAAGCCGGTCACGCCGACCTTCCTGTTCGCGCTGCTGCTCTATGGTCCGATCGCCGCCATCATCGAGTCCGCGCCACCCGAGCGCTGGCACGAGCTGTCGACCATACTCGACGCCTGTGATCGCGCCGCGCGCGAAGTTCAGTCACGCATCAGCTTGCCGAAGCGGTTCTCGCTGGGGATGCGGGAGATGTTCGCCTTGCAGCCGCGACTGGAGCATCCACGCGGGCGCCGCGCGCTGCGAGTGCTCGAGCACCCGAGGTTCCGGGCTGCGTACGATCTGTTGCTGCTGCGTACGCAGTTCGGCATGGCACCTCCCGACATTGCCGAGTGGTGGACCCGGGTGCAGGAGGCTTCCACCGAGGAGCGCGGCCGAATGGCGGACTCTCTCACCGGGCAAGGGCAGCGGCCGGATGGTCCCCGGCGGGGCGGACGCCGCCGCCGCCGCCGCCGTGGTCCCTCGGCCACCGACTGACGGGCGCCCCGGTGGATGGTTGGCAGCCCGCCTATATCGGAGTGGGCAGCAATCTGCAGGATCCGCGTGCGCAGGTCCTACGCGCCTATGATGCACTGGAGGACCTGCCGGCAACGCGCCTGATCCTGCGCTCGCCCCTGTATTGCTCCGTGCCGCTGGGGCCGGTCAGCCAGCCGGATTTCGTCAATGCCGTGGCCGGCCTCCTCACACGCCTTCCGCCGTCCGAGCTGCTTGCGTCGCTGCGGGCCACCGAGGTGGCATTCGGCAGGCCGGAGCGGCATCAGAAGTGGGGGCCGCGGGTCCTGGACCTCGACCTGCTGGTGTTCGGCCGCCAGCGCATCAGCGAGCCGGGCTTGACCCTCCCTCACCCCGGTGTAGTGGAGCGAAACTTCGTTCTGTATCCTCTTGCAGATATTGCCCCGGACCTCGAAGTGCCCGGGCTCGGGCGGGTGGCCGAGCTCAAAGGGCGTGTTGCGTCCGGCGGCTTGCAGCGCTTATGAGCAAGAAGCCAACCGATCCCGAGCACCGGTTCATCGTGGTGGAAGGCCCGATCGGCGTCGGCAAGACCAGCCTGGCGCAGCGGCTGGCCGCGAGTCTGGCGGCGGAGCCGGTGCTCGAGCAGGCGGCGCAGAACCCGTTCCTGGAGCGTTTCTACCGCAATCCCCGCGCCGGAGCGCTCCCGGCCCAACTCTATTTCCTGTTCCAGCGCGCCCAGCAGCTCGGGGCGCTCAAGCAGCAGGATCTGTTCGCACCACTGCGAGTGGCCGACTACCTGTTGGACAAGGACCGCCTGTTCGCGCGGGTCACCCTCGATGAGGCCGAGTATGGCCTGTATGAGCAGGTCTGCGCCAAGCTGGACATCCAGCCGCCCAAGCCCGACCTGGTCGTGTACCTGCAGGCGCCCGTCGACGTGCTGCTCGAGCGGATCAGCAAGCGGGGCATCGACTACGAGAAGGGCATCGAGCGTCAGTACCTGGAGCGGCTGAACGAGGCGTATGCGCGCTTCTTCCACGAGTTCAAGGAGGCGCCGCTGCTCATCGTCAACGCCGCGGCCATCGACCCGATCAACAATCAGGCCGACTATGAGGAGCTGCTGAGCGCCATCCGGCGCATGAAGCGCGGCCGCCTGTACTTCAACCCGCTGCGCAGCCGCGGCATCTAGTCTATTGGCAAAATCGCCTGCGGCGATTTTGCGGACATCAGCTGCGTTACCGGCCGCGAGCCGGGGTCCCCGGGAAATCTCGCGTCCGGGTCGACGGTGTGCGCTTGTTCGTCTCGGCAGGCGAGATTTCACGGGGTGGCCGTAAGGCGCGACTTTCGCGGCCTGCTCCACCGAACGGGAGTAAAGTAGCCGAAATGTACACACATCTGCAGTTACGCGGTTCCGACCGGCCGCCGGTGACACTGAGCACGCTCGCGCAGATGAAAGCCGACCGGCAGAAGATCGCGAGCCTCACGTGTTATGACGCGAGCTTTGCCGTGCTGCTGGATGCGGCGGATGTGGATGTCGTACTGGTAGGCGACTCGCTCGGAATGGTGATCCAGGGTTATGACACCACCGTGCCCGTGTCGATGAACGACATCGTCTACCACTGCCGGACGGTCGCTCGTGGGCTGCACCGGCCATTTCTGATCGGCGACCTTCCCTTCATGAGCTATCCCTCGCGCGAGCAGGCTCTGTCCAACTCGGTGCGCCTCATGCAGGAGGGCGGGGCGAAGATGGTCAAGCTGGAAAGCGGCGCCCTGCAGATCGAGATCGTCGAGTTCCTGGCCGCGCACGACATCGCCGTGTGCGCACATCTGGGACTGAAGCCCCAGTCGGTGCACAAGACCGGCGGGTTCCGGGTACAAGGGCGCAGCGGCGATGCCGCCGACATGATGATCGAGAACGCGAAGCGGCTCGAGTCCGCCGGTGCCGACATCGTGCTGCTCGAATGCATTCCGGCGGCGCTCGGTCGCGCGATCACCGAGGCGTTGCAGGTGCCGGTGATCGGCATCGGCGCCGGGCCCGACACCGACGGCCAGATCCTGGTGCTGTACGACATCCTGGATATCACGACCGGGCGCAAGCCACGCTTCGTGCGCAACTTCATGGAAGGCGCGGGCACCAATCAGCAGGCACTCGCCAACTACGTGCGGGCGGTCAGAACGGGCGAGTACCCCGCTCCCGAACATTGTTTTTGAGCTGACCTCTTCGGACTATGGAGACAGTGACGAGCATTGCGGCGGTCCGCGAGCGCGTGCGCACCTGGCGCGCGGCCGGACTGCGCGTGGCGTTCGTGCCTACCATGGGAAACCTGCATGCCGGCCACGTCAGCCTGATCGACGCGGCGCGGCAGGTGGGCGACCGCTTCATCGCCAGCATCTTCGTGAACCCGATGCAGTTCGGCCCAAACGAGGATTTCGCACACTATCCGCGCACGCCGAGGGACGACGAGCGCATGCTGGCCGCCGCCGGCTGCGATCTGATGTTCATGCCGGATGTCGCGGAGATCTACCCGGGCGGCTCGGAGCGGGCCACCCGCGTCGAGGTGCCGGGACTGTCGCGCATTCTGTGCGGCGAGTTCCGTCCGGGTCATTTCGAAGGCGTCACGACAGTCGTCGCCACGCTGTTCCACATCGTCGAGCCGGACATCGCCGTGTTCGGCGAGAAGGATTTCCAGCAGCTCACGATCATCCGGCGCATGGTGAGCGATCTGTGCTTTCCCGTGCGGATCGTCGGTGCGCCGACGGTCAGGGATGCTGACGGGCTCGCCATGAGCTCGCGCAACCAGTATCTGACCGAACAGGAGCGACAGCTTGCGCCGCGCATTCATGCGACTCTGGCCGGGGTGGCCGCGCGCCTGCGGGCAGGGGACAACGAGTTCGCGAGCATGGAGCGCTCCGGCGTGCAGACACTCGAAGCCGCCGGGTTTCGGCCCGACTACTTCGCCATCCGGCAGGCGGCGGATCTGGGCGCGGCACGGCCCAACACCGCGCACCTCGTGGTGCTCACCGCCGCACACCTAGGCAAAGCGCGATTGATCGATAACATCCAGGTCAGGCGTTGAACCCGTCAGTGCCCGGCATCTTTGTGAAGATGCCGTGCGAGCGCCCATTGCACATGCTCGCGTACCAGTGGCGACGCCTCACTCGCTCGTGACCGTAAGGCGGCTAGGACCTCCGGCGAGGAGGGCGCATTGCCGAGCGCCACCGCAATGTTGCGCAGCCAGCGCTCGTACCCTATGCGGTAAATCGCCGAGCCGCGCATTTGCTCCTCGAACCGAGCCCCGCTCCAGGCGAAGAGCTCCGTAAGACGGGTTGAATCCAGGCCGTGGCGGACTTTGAAGTCCGGATGCGAGGCGCTGTGCGCGAACTTGTTCCACGGACAGACGAGTTGACAGTCATCGCAGCCGTAGATCCGATTGCCGATGAGCGGCCGCAGCTCCTCGGGAATGGCGCTCCCATGCTCGATCGTCAGGTAGGAGATGCAGCGGCGCGCATCGAGCCGGTAGGGGGCCAGGATGGCGCCCGTGGGGCAGGCGGGAATGCACGCCTGGCAGCTTCCGCAGTGGGCGGAGGCGGGCTCGTCCAGGGGCAGCGGCAGATCGGTGAGGAGCTCGCCTAGAAAGAACCAGGAGCCGGCATCGCGGGCGATGAGGTTGGTATGCTTGCCGATCCATCCCAGCCCGGCATTGCGCGCGAACGCTTTTTCCAGCACCGGCGCGCTGTCAACGCAGACCCGGTAGCCGAAGTGGCCGATACGCTGCTGCAACTGCTCGGCCAGGCGCGCCAGCGAGCGTCGCATGAGCTTGTGGTAGTCGCGCCCAAGCGCATAACGAGACACGTAGCCCAGGCTCGGGTCTGCGAGGGTGGCCTGTGCGTCGGCCGACTCGGCGGGCCAGTAGTCCATACGCACGCTGACCACGCGCACCGAGCCGGGGGCCAGCTCCTGGGGGCGGCTGCGCAGGGTGCCGTGCCGCCGCATGTAGGCCATTTCGCCTTCGAAGCCGGCATCCAGCCACCGCAGCAGGTGCCGTTCGTCCTCAGGAATGGTGACGTCCGCCACACCCAGCTGACTGAAGCCGAGCGCCCGCGCGCCCTCGGCGAGCGTCCGCTTTGCAGCGTGAAGGTCGAGACTCTCCTGTCCGGTCATGGGTTTGGCACCGCCGTCAGTATAATCAGCCCATGGCCCTGCCGATCGCTCTCTACTCCACGGCGCAGGTACGCGCGCTCGATGCGCACGCGATCGGGACGCTGAGCGTGCCGGGCTACACCTTGATGAAGCGCGCGGGAGAGGCTGCATTGCGCTACTTGCGCACGCGCTGGCCCACCGCTCACAGGATCGTCATCGTCTGCGGCGGGGGTAACAATGCCGGCGACGGCTACGTCCTCGGCCGCTTTGCCCAGGCCGCCGGACTCACTGTCTCGGTCCTGGCCGCCGTCGGGCCCGAAGCTCTGCGGGGAGACGCGCGCCAGGCCTGGGAGGACTTCAAGACCAGCGAGGGACTTCTGCGGCCCTTCTCCCCCGAGCTGCTGCGCGAAGGCGAGGTGATCGTCGATGCGTTGCTGGGTACCGGTCTGCAGGGTTCCACGCGGCCGGAGCTGGAGCGCATCATCCAGGAAATCAACACGGCAGGCCGTCCCGTGTTTGCGCTGGACGTGCCTTCCGGTCTCAACGGTGATACGGGCGTGCCCCTGGGAGCCACCGTACGCGCAGATTGCACCGTGACATTCGTCGGACTGAAAACGGGTCTGTTCATCGGCGACGGCCCGGAGTTCGCAGGCACTGTGTTCTTCGATGACCTGGAGATTGCTCCACCCGCAACAAAGGCTTTCCTGCCGCCGCTCGAGCGGATCTCCGAAAACGAGATCGCGCGCGCGCTGCCCCATCGGCGTCGGTCGTCCAACAAGGGTGACTTCGGGCGCGTGCTGATCGTGGGCAGTGGAGTCGGCATGCCGGGTGCGACCCGTCTCGCCGGCGAGGCTTGCCTGCGGGTCGGAGCGGGGCTCGTGACGGTGGCCGTGGCTCCGGAGAATGTGCCGGCGATCTCCTCCGGCCGGCCCGAGCTCATTTGCCTGCCCCTCGGGGGCGAGGGCGGGCTCACCGAGGCGCTGGAGCGGGCGGATGTCGTCGCGATCGGCCCCGGACTCGGCCGTACGGAATGGGCCCGAAGGGCGTTGGCCACGGTCCTGGCCTGCAAAAAGCCTGTGGTCGTGGATGCTGATGCCCTCAACCTGGTTGCCGAGACCGGAACCGCCCACAGAGAGAACTGGATACTGACTCCCCATCCAGGCGAGGCCGCGCGACTGCTGGGTATTGACACCGCTGAGGTCCAGAACGACCGGCTCGAGGCGTTGAAGCGCCTGGTCGAACGTTATCGGGGTACCGTCGTGCTGAAGGGAGCCGGGACGCTTGTTGGAACCGCCGGCCACACGCCCGGCCTGTGCGAGCGCGGCAACCCGGGTATGGCGACCGCAGGTACCGGCGATGTCCTGACAGGGGCCGTGGCGGGAATTCTCGCCCAGTGCCGCGATACCTGGCTCGCCGCGCGCGTCGGGGTACTCGTGCACGCGATGGCGGGCGACGCTGCGGCGCGCAGCGGTGAGCGTGGCCTGCTCGCGAGCGATGTCGCGCGGGAACTGCACAACTGCGTCAACTTGTAGTGAACTAACGTCCGTGCGATGGCAGGCCCAGACGGGCGAGGAGACCGAAGCGTTCGGCGGGAGACTCGCGCGAACGCGACCCGCCGGTGAGCAGCTGGGCGTGGTGTATCTGAGCGGCGAGCTGGGGGCCGGAAAGACTACGTTCGCGCGCGGATTCCTGCGCGCTTGCGGCATCGAGGGACCGGTCCGCAGCCCCACCTATGCCCTGCTGGAAGTTCATGAGACTCGGGCCCTGTCCATCGTGCACACGGATCTGTTCCGCCTGCGCAATCCGTCCGAGCTCGCGGCCCTCGGCTTGAGAGAGTGGGCACGCCCGGGAGTTGTCTGGCTCGTCGAGTGGCCCGAGCGCGGGGTCGGACACCTTCCGGATCCGGACCTGACTGTCCAGCTCACGGCGGGTGAATCGGCCCACGAGATCAACGTTATCGCCGCAACGGCGTTGGGTGAGTCATGGCTGAAGGCGCTCGGCGATAGCGAGCGCCTCGCAGGTTGAAAAGAGGGCCGCCGGGACGTAGATTACGATGCAGGTCACGTGCCGAAGTTCATGATAAGGAAGACGTTTCAGCTGGGGGCTCTCATTATCTCAATGGCTGGCGCGGGTGTTTCGCCCGCCGCGGGCGCCGAGTTGCGCCAGGCGCATCTCTCCAGCGATGCCCATTCAGCCCGCCTGTCGCTCGATGTCAGTGGGCTTGCGACCAAGCGGATCTTCACGCTCGAGCGGCCGTACCGGGCGGTGATCGACCTGGCACAGACACATCTGGCGCGCGGATTCCGGACGCCGACGAGCGCAGGCGTGGTGTCGGGAATCCGCACGGGCCGCCAGCCCGGCGGCACGGTGCGCATCGTCGTTCAACTGGCCGAGCCTCTGGCCCCGCACAGCATCTGGCTGGCCACCCCGCAAGGCCATCGAGAGCTGGTGATCGACTTCGGTGACCAACCGCCGGCGCAGGTGGATGCCTCGCCGCACGTCATCCGCGCGGCGCACGCACCGATCGATTCTGATCGCGCCGTCATCGTCGCCGTCGATGCAGGACACGGCGGGCAGGATCCCGGAGCAATCGGACGGGGAGGCACCCGCGAAAAGGACGTCGTGCTCGCGATCGCGCGGCTGCTTGCGCATCGGATCGACGAGCAGCCGGGTATGAAGGCAGTCCTGACAAGGGATCGCGACGAGTTCCTCGTGCTGCGCGACCGCATCAGGCGCGCGCGCGTGGCCAAGGCCGACATGTTCGTCTCGGTGCACGCCGACTCCATTGCGAACCGGGAAATTTCCGGCGCTTCGGTCTACGTGCTCTCGGAGCGGGGAGCGTCGAACGAGGCGGCCCGTTGGCTGGCGGAGCGCGAGAATGCGGCGGACCTGATGGGCGGCGTCTCTCTCGACGGCAAGGACGAGACGCTCAAATCGGTCCTGCTCGATCTGTCTCAGTCCGCGAACATCAGCGCCAGCATGACCGCAGCGCAGCGGGTGCTGTCCTCTCTGGACGCAGTGGGGGCGGTGCGCAAGTCGCAGGTTCAGCAGGCGGGCTTCGTGGTCCTCAAGTCGCCTGACATCCCCTCGATGCTCGTGGAGACCGCCTACATCTCCAATCCCCGCGAGGAGTTGCGCCTGCGCAGCGTGCGCCAGCAGGCGGATCTCGCCAACGCGATCTTCGAAGGCATTCGCGGCTACTTCTCCCAAAATCCCCCGGCGGGGACACGCTTCGCCGCGCAGTTCCAGCGCAGCACCGTCGCCAGCGTGCTCGCCGCGCCCGCCACCCGCTGATCCGCCGGCGCTACACTTGCGGCGGAGCAATCCGCTCCGCGCAGCCGCTCAGCCACGATGACGATCCGGGTGCTCCCCAGCGAGCTCATCGACCAGATTGCCGCCGGCGAAGTCATCGAGCGACCCGCCTCGGTGGTCAAGGAGCTCGTCGAGAACAGCCTCGATGCCGCCGCCCGCCGCATCGACATCGACATCGAGCGGGGCGGCGTCGGGCTGGTGCGCGTCCGCGATGACGGACGCGGCATTGCGGCCGCCGAGCTGCCCATCGCCGTGTCGAGGCATGCCACGAGCAAGATCGGCTCGCTCGAAGATCTCGAAGCGGTGAGCACACTGGGCTTTCGGGGCGAGGCGCTCCCGTCCATTGGTTCGGTCGCGCGCCAGCGCGTGATCTCACTGGCAGAGGGTGCGGTGGGGGCGTCAGAAATCACTGTTGATGGCGGCAAGGTCTCTTCCGTCCGTCCGGCCGCGCATCCAGCCGGCACCACCGTCGAGGTACGCGATCTGTTCTACAACGTCCCCGCTCGCCGCAAATTCGTGCGCAGTGATGCGACGGAGCTGGGCCATATCGCGCGACTCGTCGAGCGTCTCGTACTTTCCCGAAGCGACGTTGCCTTCCGGCTGCGAAGCGGGGATCGCGTGTTGCTGGAGGCTCCGGTCGGAGGCACGGATGAGGGCGCTGGTCGCATTAGCCGGATACTGGGAGAGGATTTCCTGGGTCGCTCCGTTCCGGTGCGACATCAAGCCGGTCCTGTCGAGATCACAGGGTGGGTCGGCCTGCCCACCGCATCCCGTGCCCAGCCCGACCGGCAGTTCTGGTTCGTGAACGGTCGCAGTGTGCGTGACAGGCTGCTGATGAATGCCGTCCGGCTCGCGTACCGGGACGTTCTCTATCACGGCCGTTATCCGACGTACGTGCTGTATCTGACACTGGATCCCAGGCTCGTCGATGTGAACGCCCATCCTTCCAAGCTCGAGGTGCGTTTCCGTGACGGCCGCCAGATTCACGAATTCGTGTTTCGCGCGCTGGAGCGGGTACTGGCGGATACACGTCCCACGTCCGCTGCTGCGCCCGCAGCTCAGGCAGTCTTCTCCCCTCCAGCCGAGGCCTCTCTTGCGCTTCTCGCATCTTCACGCAATGGCTGGAACGTCGTAGCCGAGGTTCGCGGGGCCGAGACCGCAGCGGGGGCTCCCGTTGGGGTGTGGGGTTCGGACGAGCACCCGCTGGGGGTAGCCATTGCGCAGTTGCATGGCATTTACATTCTGGCTCAGGCCCCGGCGGGGCTCGTACTCGTGGACATGCACGCTGCGCACGAACGGGTGCTGTATGAGCGCCTGAAGGCGGCGAACGGCTCGACGACGCCAGCCTCCCAACAACTGCTCGAGCCGATCGTGGTGGATCTCAAGCCTCACGAGATGGATGCGGTTCTCGAGGGCCGCGGAGATTGGGAGCAGGCAGGCTTCGAGCTCGATGAGCTCGGTCCGACCAGACTGGGCTTGCGGCGAATACCGGCGCTGCTCATCGGCGAAGACGTGGCGGGCATCGTGGCCGCGGTTGTCCGGGACCTCGAGGGGGAGGGAGGCGGGCACCATCTGCAGGGCGCCGCGGACAAGTTCCTGGGCACACTCGCCTGTCGGACGGCCATTCATGCCAACCGCCGCCTGACGCTCACGGAAATGAATGCCCTGCTACGCCAGATGGAGGCGACGGAACGCGCCAATCAGTGCAATCACGGGCGACCGACCTGGGCGCGCCTGTCCCTGACCGAGCTGGATCAGCTCTTTCTCCGGGGACGCTAGTGAGTGCCGTCGCAGCCACTGCCCGGCTGCCGGTATTCATGCTCGCCGGGCCGACGGGGGCGGGCAAGAGCGACTGGGCCAGCCGTCTCGCGGAGGTCGCGCCGATCGAGATCGTGAGCGTTGACTCGGCGCTGGTGTACCGCGGGCTTGACGTTGGCAGTGCCAAGCCCTCGAGCGCGCTCAGGGCTCGGATTCCCCATCACCTGATCGACATCTGTGATGCCGCGGACAGCTATTCGGCGGGACGCTTCGTCACCGACGCGCTGGCCGCTATCCGCAGCATCCACGCCCGCGGCCGCGTTCCGCTGCTGGCTGGCGGCACGATGCTGTACTTCCGGGCGCTGCTGCATGGGCTGGCGCCGTTGCCGGAGGCTTCCCCGCTCGTCCGCCGCGAGATCGACGAGAGGGCCGCCCGCGAAGGGTGGGCGGCGCTGCACGCCGAGCTGGCGCTTCGGGACCCGCCGGCCGCAGCCCGCATCAACAGTACCGACGCGCAACGAATCCAGCGCGCCCTGGAGGTTTGCTACGCAACCGGGCGGCCGATCTCGGAGCTGCAGCTGCGTACAGTGAGCCCCCTGGCCGATCTGCAGGTGTGCGCGTGGGCCCTCGTCCCCAGTGACCGCGCAGTGTTACATCGGCACCTTGAAATCCGCTTTCTGGCCATGATGAAGCAGGGATTTCTCGAGGAGGTGCGATCATTGCACCGGCGTGGTGACCTGCACGCGCGGACGCCCTCGATGCGTGCGGTGGGCTATCGTCAACTATGGGCGCATGTGGTGGGCGACTACACGCTCGAAGAGGCTATTTCGCGGGGCATTTCCGCGACGCGACAGCTCGCCAAGCGGCAACTCACCTGGCTGCGCGGGGAACCTGCATTCGTGCGCCTGGATCCACAGCAATCGCACATCCAAGCGTCGTGGATTGGCGACGCGCGCCGCAGCCTGCGAGAGCTTGGGCTTTGACGGAAATCGCATGTTAAGATGGTTCGCATCGGTCCTCGCCCCCCGGCGAGGCACGGAGCTTGCTTGATCGCGGGACAGGGAAGTTCGCTTGCGATGCTTTTTCGAACAACTACAAGCTGTGTGTGGAAAACAAGGAGAACCCGATGGCCAAAGGCCAGTCCCTGCAAGACCCCTTTCTGAATGCACTGCGCAAGGAGCGGGTCCCCGTTTCGATCTACCTCGTGAATGGCATCAAACTGCAGGGTCAGATCGATTCGTTCGACCAATTCGTCGTGCTGCTCAAGAACAGCGTGAGTCAGATGGTCTACAAGCACGCGATCTCCACGGTCGTGCCGGCGCGCAACGTGCGCCTGGCCTCCGAGGAAGGTGGCGCTGCCGCGGAGACGAATCCCGCCGAATGAGCGCATGAAAACCACCGAGCGCCCTCGCACAGGTGAGCGCGCCGTGCTCGTGCGCCTCGGGCTGGGCGCGCCCGTGGACCCCGAGGATCTGCAGGAATTCAGGCAGCTGGCGGTCTCCGCCGGAGCCCTGCCGGTCGCCACGCTCACCGGTCGCCGTGAGCGGCCGGATCCCCGCTATTTCCTCGGCAGCGGCAAGGCCGAGGAGCTGCGCGACGTGGCCGCCGCCAACGATGCGGACGTGGTCCTGGTGGATCATGCGCTTTCGCCAAGCCAGGAACGCAACCTCGAGAAGCTCTCGGGCCGCCGCGTGCTCGATCGCAACGGTCTCATTCTCGACATCTTCGCCCAGCGGGCGCGCAGCTTCGAAGGCAAGCTGCAAGTCGAGCTGGCGCAACTGAGGCATCTGAGCACGCGTCTGGTGCGTGGCTGGACGCACCTCGAGCGTCAGAAGGGTGGAATCGGTCTGCGCGGTCCCGGTGAGACCCAGCTGGAGACCGACCGTCGGCTGATCGCCCAGCGTGTGCGGGTACTGACGAAGCGGCTGGCCCGCATCGCGCAGCAGCGCGAGACCGGCCGGCAGATGCGCGCCGATATACCGGTGCCGTCGCTTGCGCTCGTGGGCTATACCAACGCCGGCAAATCCACGCTGTTTCGGGCCGTGACCGGTGCCGATGCCTACGTCGCGGACCAACTCTTCGCGACGCTCGACCCGACGGTCAGACGAATCATGTTGCCCGGCGGATCGGCGGCGGTGGTTGCCGACACAGTTGGTTTCATCCGCGAGCTGCCGCACGAGCTCGTCGCGGCATTCCGCTCGACACTCACGGAGGCGCGCGAGGCGACCCTGCTGCTGCACGTGGTGGATGCGAGCGATGCGCGTCGCGAGGAGCACATGGCGCAGGTGGATGCTGTGCTCGCGGAGATCGGTGCCGATGCCATCCCGCAGCTCATCGTGTACAACAAGATCGATCGGCTGGAGGTGAGTCCGCGGATCGACCGGGACGTCGAGGGGCGTGCCGTCGCCGTATGGATCTCCGCCCAGCAGGGCAGCGGGCTCGACCTGTTGGCCCGGGCGGTCGCCGAGCGGCTGGCGCGACTTGCGCGGTGGGCGCGGATTCGCGTTCCGGCCGCCGCGGGAGCGCTGCGCTCGCGATTGTATGCCGCCAAAGCGGTCCGGGAGGAGGAGTCCGTTCAGGATGGCTCCATCGAGCTGCGCGTGGAGCTGCCGGACGTCGAGCTGCTGACCCTGGCCCGCACTCCCGGTGTGCAGATCCTCGAGGTGCAGGGGGAGAATACGCCTTGTGCGCCCGATAGCGCCTACCTACAATCGACGGCCGTTTCGGCCGCGGTACGGGCGAGCAAGCTGCGCTGAACACCCGTTGGAACCTGCGCGCGGCGCGCAGCTCGAATTTGTCTTATGGCGTGGAATCAACCGGGTCAGAACAATCCATGGGGCCGCCGGCCCGGCCAGGGCGGCGGCGGTCCGGACCTCGAGGAGCGCGTGAAGGGCTGGCAGCGCCGGCTCGACTCGCTGCTGCGTCCGGGCGGGCACGGCGGCGAGAGCGGCACCCTGTTCTGGATCGTCGGCATCGTGGCCGTTGCCGTGTGGCTGGCGAGCGGCATCTACCAGATCAAGGCGGCCGAACAGGGCGTGGTGCTGCGCTTTGGCAAGCTCGTGCGCGTGCGGCCGCAAGGCCTGGGCTGGCATCTGCCGTGGCCGATCGAGACGGTGATGAAAGTCAATGTCGCGAGCGTGAACTCCAGCGAATACAAGTCACGCGTCCTCACCTCCGACGTCAATCTGGTGGATCTGCGCTTCGCCGTGCAGTATCAGCTCAGCGATCCGATCAAGGCGCTGTTCCGCGTCAAGGATCCCGAAGCGACGCTGAGCGAGGTCAGCGAGATGGCGATCCGCGAGATCGTCGGCCGCAGCGAGCTCGACGAGGTGTTGGTCGGGGCGACCCGTCCGCAGATCACACGCCGCACCAAGGAGCTCATCCAGCATACGCTGGACGCCTATAACACCGGTATCACGGTGACCACGGTCAACCTGACGGACGTGCAGGTACCGGAGCCGGTGGTTCCCTCCCAGCGCGATGCGAACAAGGCGCTCGCCGACCAGGAGCGATACGTCAAGGAGGCTCAGGCCTACGCCAACGGCATCATTCCCGTGGCGCACGGGGCTGCCGCTCGCATCCTGCAGGACGCGGAGGCGTACAAGGCCCAGATCACGGCGGTTGCCGAAGGACAGGCGGGACGCTTCACGCAGCTGGAACAGGCGTATGCGCAGTCGCCGGATGTAACCCGCCGCCGGCTCTACATGGATACGGTGGAAAACGTGCTCGCGCGCGCCCACAAGGTCCTGATCGATGCCAAGGCCAACGGGACCAGTGGCGGCAACATGTTCTATCTGCCGCTGGACAAGCTGCTGGAGAAGGCGAGCTCGCGCAGCGAGGCGGAGTCGGGCAGCGGAGAGTCCTCCAACAGTCAGCCGGCGCAAAACAGGGACCAGGACTCGGTGACGGTCGAAGCGCGCAGCCGGGGGGACAGATGAAGCCCGCCCGCGTCATCGCGCTCGTGGTGGTCGCCGCGCTGCTGATCGTAGCGGCTACCTCGCTGTTCACCATCAATGAGGCGCAGCTCGCCATCCGCACCGAGTTCGGCGCTATCGTCGGGCTCGACTACGCGCCGGGACTGCACGCGAAGTGGCCCTGGGACCAGGTGGTGAAGTTCGACCGCCGCATCCTGTCCCTTTCCTACACGGGCGAGACTTTCCTTACCAACGACAACCGCGGCCTGATCGTCGATTTCTACGTGAAGTGGCGTATCAGGGACGCGTCGCGTTATTTCCAGGCGACCGGCGGACGCGAGGATCTCGCCGGCGAGCGCCTTGCCGAGATCGTGAAGGATGGCATCAAGAGCGTCGTCGCGCAGCGCACTCTCGAGCAGATCGTCGCCTCCGAGCGTGCGGCCGTCACCGGTGATATGTTCGGCCAGGCAAGCCGCAACGTCGCCAACCTCGGCATAGACCTGGTGGACGTGCGCGTCCAGCGCATCGACCTGCCCGACGATGTGAGCACGCGCGTCTACGAGAACATGAAGCAGAACTTCGCGAAGATCTCGAGCCGCCTCAGAGCGGAAGGCCAGAGTGAAAGCGTGCGGCTGCGGGCCTCCGCCGAGCGGCAGCGCACCGAGATCCTGGCCAACGCCGAGCGCGATGCGCTGCGCGTCCGCGGCGAGGGCGATGCGACGGCGGCCGAGACCTATGCGAAGGCCTACTCGAAGGATCCCGAGTTCTATGCCTTCTATCGCAGCCTGCAGGCATACGAGCGCGCGCTCGGCAAGGACGGGGATCTGCTGGTCGTCACCCCCGACGGGGAGTTCTTCAAGTACCTGAAGGATCCCGGCCATCCGGCCAAGCACTGAAGCGTCGCGCGAAGGTTTGCGTGTCCGTCAATTTCTCGGATCTGCTCGCGGCTCTGGCGTTGTGCTTCGTGCTGGAAGGGATTGCCACCTTCCTGCATCCACGCGGGGTCAAGCGCGCCTTCCAGAAACTGCTGACGGTGACTGACCGTGAGTTGCGCATCGCCGGGCTCGGCAGCATGCTGGTAGGGCTGATCATTCTTTTCCTGACGAGATAGAGGCGGGCACGTGGGCAAGTTCGTCGTCGTCATCGGCACGCAGTGGGGCGATGAAGGCAAGGGCAAGGTCGTTGACCTGCTCACCGAGCACGCCACGGCGGTGGCCCGCTTCCAGGGCGGTCACAACGCCGGCCATACGCTGGTGATCGGTGGCCGCAAGACGATCCTGTCGCTGATTCCATCCGGCATCCTGCGCGAGAACGTGCGCTGTTTCATCGGCAACGGGGTCGTGCTGTCGCTCGAGGCGCTGATGGCCGAGAGCACCATGCTCATGGAGCGCGGCGTGCCGGTGTTTGATCGGCTGCGCATCTCGCCCAACTGCCCGCTGATCCTGCCCTCGCACGTTGAGCTCGACAAGGCACGCGAGCGGGCCCGCGGTCCGAATGCCATCGGCACCACCGGGCGCGGCATCGGGCCGGCGTACGAGGACAAGGTGGCGCGGCGCGCGGTTCGGGTGGCGGACCTGTTCCAGCGTGACCGTTTCGCGGCGAAGCTGGGCGAGGTGCTCGACTTCCATAACTTCGTGCTGAAGGACTACTTCCGGCTGCCGGCGGTTGATTTCCAGAAGACCCTCGATCAGCAGCTCGCACTGGCTGAACGCATCGCGCCCCTGGTTACGGACGTGACCCTTGCGCTGCAGTCACTGCGTGACAGTGGCGCCAACGTGATGTTCGAGGGAGCGCAGGGCGCGATGCTGGACGTGGACCTGGGAACTTACCCCTACGTCACATCCTCGAACACGACTGCCGGCTTCGCGGCTACCGGCACGGGCCTGGGTCCGCTCGCCTTCGATGAAGTGATCGGCATCGTCAAGGCCTATACGACACGGGTCGGGGCCGGTCCGTTTCCGACCGAGCTGTTCGATGAGTACGGCGAGCATCTTTCCCGCGTGGGACACGAATTCGGCTCGGTGACCGGACGGCGCCGCCGCTGCGGCTGGTTCGACTCGGTGGCGTTGCGGCGCGCGATCGTGCATTCGAGCGTCTCGAACCTGTGCATCACCAAGCTCGATGTGCTGGACGGGCTCGACACGATCCGGGTGGGGGTCGGCTACCGCTTCGGCGGCGAGCTGCTGGCGCAGCCCCCGCTGAGCATCGAGGGCTACGCCGGGGTCGAGCCGGTCTACGAGGAAATGCCGGGCTGGGCGGAGTCCACGGTCGGGATTACGGAGTACGAGGCGCTGCCGGTCAACGCGCGCCGTTATCTCGAGCGCCTTCAGGCTCTCGTGAACGTCCCCATTGGGCTGATCTCGACGGGGCCTGACCGCGACCAGATGATCGTGCTGCGGCACCCGTTCGCCGCTTGAGTGGAGGCTGGGCTTTGGGTCCGATTGTGGGCTCGTCCCCTGGAAGAGAGCTCAGACGCAAGGGGACGTCGCCCACACTCGGACCCAAAACCCGCAGCGGCGAGTGTAGAGAGCGTAGCGCGGGATCGTCCCGTGTCAGCTAGCCGCCGGCGCCGCAGCAGCCGGTTCCGAGGTGCCCGGAGAAGCCAGTTCCCGCAGCCGCCGGATGCGCTCCACAGCCGGCGGGTGTGAGTAGTAGAACCTCGAATACAACACGTCTGGCGTCAACGTCGTTGCGTTGTCGCGGTAGAGCTTGACGAGTGCGATCGCCAACTCGCCCGCGCTCGCGTGCCGCGCGGCGAAGGCGTCGGCGGCAAACTCGTGCGCCCGGGACCACAGCGCGCCTAGCGGAGTTGCGAAGAACAGAAATACCGGCGCGGCCAGAGCGAAGAGCAGCAATGCGGCATGCGATGAAGGGACCGTAACGCCGAGCGCGGCGTAGAAGCCGGGCTGCGCTGCCAGCCAGCCAAGGAGGGCGAGGGCGGCAAACGAGCCGCCCATCGTCACCAGCAGCCGCTTGCGCACATGGCGCAACCGGAAATGGCCGAGCTCATGTGCCAGCACGGCCTCGACCTCCGGGTGGGTGAGGCTTGCGAGCAGGGTATCGAAGAACACGATCCGCTTGTTGCGCCCGATGCCCGTGAAATAGGCATTGCCGTGCGAGGACCGTCGCGATCCGTCGATCACGAATATTCCCTGCGAGGTGAATCCGCACCGCTGCAACAGCGACTCGATGCGCCCACGCAGGGCAGGGTCTTCGAGGCTCGAGAAGCGGTGGAAGAGAGGGGCGATGAACGCCGGCCAGGCCCAGGTCATGAGTAAGGTCAGGCCGACCCATCCGCACCATGCCCACAGCCACCAGAAGCGGCCGGCCCGGTCCATGACGAGTAGTGCACCCAGGACGACAGGGCCTCCGATGAGCACGGCGAGGGCGGCGCTCTTGGCCAGGTCGGCGAAAAAGAGCCGAGGGGTCATCCTATTGAAGCCGAAGGCCGCTTCCACCTTGAAAGTGCGCCAGGCCGACAGCGGGAGATCGACCAGAGCGGTCAGGCAGGCAACGGTCAGAATCACCGCCGCACCTGTCCAGAGCGCCGGCCATCCTGCTCGTGCCCACAATGCATCGATAGCGGCCAAGCCGCCGCCGAGTGTCAGGGCCAGGGTGACCAGCGAATCCACCGCGAGCGAGGTCCGGCCCAGCAGCGCGTTGGCGACTGTGTAATCCGCTGCCTTGCGGTGTTCAGGCAGAGATATCCGGTCCGCAAACGCCTCGGGCACCTGGTTCCGGTGGGCCGTGACCGCTCTTACCTGGCGTACAGACAGCCAGAGGCGCAGACAGACCCCACCTGCCATCGCGAGGACGAAAAGCTCGGTAATCCAGCGCATCCCGGGATTATGCCTCCCGAAAGACCCGCTGGCGTGGTCCCGCCTGACGTGGTGGCGCGACCCGGTGGTGGTGCGACCCGGTGGTGGCGCGACCCGGTGGTGGCGCGACCCGGTGGTGGCGCGACCCGGTGGTGGCGCGGTCCGGTGGTGGCCCGGTCCGGTGGTGGCGCGGTC
>DASTDD010000053.1:0-9268 GCA_035710545.1 Steroidobacteraceae bacterium | reverse complement strand
TTGCGTGGCTCGATCGGGAATGGGGTAGCGGCGCGCTGGGTCCGCAGCAGCAGGGTTGGGACTGGTTCGCGCTGGAGCTGCAGGATGGCGGCGCGCTCATGTTTTATGCGCTTCGCGACAAGAACGGCGCGCGTGACCCGCACAGCGCCGGAACCTGGGTCAGCGCCCGGGGTACGGTGCGCTCCCTCTCCAGTGGCGACGTCCAGATCGACGTTCTCGATCATTGGGTGAGTCCTCTCGGCGGACGTTACCCCTCGCGATGGCGGCTGCGAGTGCCTGGTGCGGGCATCGATGTGGAGATCCGTCCAGTGCTCGCGAACCAGGAGCTGGGAACCCGGCCCCGTTACTGGGAAGGTGCCGTGGATGTGCGTGGCGGGCCGGGTGGCGCTTCAGCCGCGGGCCGGGGTTATGTGGAGCTGGTCGGGTACGGCGAGTAAATTGGCGAGCATGGATTACAGCAGGCTGATCCAGCGCGTCAGAGAGTTGCTCGTGTCACCGCGGACACAATGGCCCGTGATCGCCTCGGAGCCGGTCACGATCGCCGAGCTGTACCGCGACCCGGTCGCGGTTCTCGCCGCCATCGGGCCGGTGTGCACGTTCCTCAAGGCCAGCCTCATCGGCTATGGCTGGCACGGCTTTCGGATCTATCGTCTGGGCATCGGCACGGGTCTGGCCGCGGCAATTGTCAGCTACGCTGTCACCCTCGTCGCCATTTACCTCCTGGCCGTGATCATCGATGCGCTCGCTCCAAGCTTTGGAGGCCTCCAGAACCGGGTGCAGGCGCTGAAGACGGCGGCCTGGTCGTGCACGGGCATCTGGCTGGCGGGGTTCGGCCACCTGCTGCCTTCCTTCAGCGTGCTGGTCACGCTCGCCGGAGGCGCCTGCAGTGTCTATCTGCTGTATGTGGGACTGCCTCTGCTGATGCAGGTCCCGGCGGAACGCGCGGCCGGCTACACGGCGGCAGCGGCCATCTGCGGGCTGGTGCTCGGCTGGGTCGCCTCCCTGCTGACCGGCGGCATCACCGGCGTGAGTCTCGACTACTAAAAACGGTCGCAGACCGTTTTTTCCCATTAACTAGGCAAATTCCGCCAGCATCGCCGGCACGTGACGACGCAGGAGAAGGTTCTGAGCCTGCCATCGCTCCTGCCCCTCGAGCTCCTGCAGAAAGCGTGTCTCGCCGCCTGCAAGGACCGCGACCGGGACGCCGTCGCGATATAACACGCGATTGCCGCTCAGGGCAGGCAGTCGGGCGCCCGGCGTCACGATGCCGACGAGGTTGAGCGGGTCGGCCGCTGAAAGCGAGACATAGTTGTTGGCCTGCGGCTTGCGCCTGAGGTCGCGCAGCAGTCCGATGGCTTCGGGGGCCGCGAACTGCTCACCCGTGAGCCCGGAAACGAACCGGCCGCCGCGGATCTCGCCGCGCGCCTCGAGGCGACGCAGGCACATCAGCAGCTCGCGCCAGGGCGGCAACCAGTCGGCCTCCCTGGCCAACAGGCGCCAGAAGACGACCCCCCATCGGCGTAGCAGTACCCGAGTCACGTGCTCGACCATCTCATCGTTTTGGCGTCGCGCCGAACCTTCGCTGAGAGGGGCCTCTCCCGGTGGCCGACGGTGGATGAGAGCCCAGCGCCCGGCCGCGTCCATTCCGAAGAGCGAGATGCGGCGCCGGCGCCGCCCACCCATGGCCGGCCGGCGGCGATCCGAGGGAACCAACAGCGCGCGCAGCCCGCCGAAACTGTCCGAGTTGACGACGCCGAGCGCCACCAGCTCCGCGAGCGCTTCCTCGGCCTGCGCCGGGAGCAGCCCGGTGCCGTCGGCGATCTCGTCGAAGAACGAAGCGCCGTGATCGCGGATGTGATCGGCGACGAGGCGAGCTCTTGCGGACACCGGACGCTCATCGTCCGGTCCTGACAACGACGACCAGGTGCGCAGGTTGCGTCTCGAGAGCAGTGTGATAGGCGTTGCACGTACGGGAGCCGCACCGCGCTCGGAGTCGTTCTTGCGTGGACCCGAAGGACGGTGAGCAAGGCGCGTCCAGACGAACCGCCCGGCGAGGCACTGCTCGTCGAGCCACGCGGGCTCATACTCGCTGATGCGCGAAGGCAGGATCTCGGTTTCCCACGCGCTGGCGGGGGCCTCGAAGCCCTCCAACTGTCCAAGCACCGCCGCCACGGCGTCCGGCCCCTCCATCCGGCCTTCGGGGGTCACCCGCTGCCATTCGAACAGGAATCGCAGGAAGTCGCGCGGCTCAATCGGCTCCACCTCCGCCCGCAACCGCTTCACGGTGTACCGGTGGATACGGGCGAGAAGACGCCGCTCGCACCACTCCTGACCGGCTTGTGAGCAATCCGGACCGGAAGTGAACTGGCCGCGCATCGCGAAGCCCTCGGTCTGCAGAGCGGCCAGTGCGGTCTCGATGCGGGCCGGCGCCGCACCCAGCGATCGCGCGATGGACTGCGCCGTGACCGGTCCCAGTCCTTCGAGCCGGCCACGCACGATTTCGACGAGTGCCGCCTCCGGCGTGAAGTCCTGCCTGCAGGCGGCCGGCACCTCGATCGACGGATGGGTTGTAGCAGCTGGAAATACCGCGCGAAGAAGCGGCAGACGCTCGGCTGCAACCCACAGATGCCTCGAATCCGGCCGGCTCGCGCTCCGCCCGGAACCTCGGGCCGCCTCGCTGTTGGATCCGTCAGTGTCGAGCGCCTGAATGTCGAGCCGCGTGATCCGCCCCCGCTCGATCAATTTCTGCGTCAGCTCGGTCCAGCCAACACGATCGGCAACCTCCTGCTGCGTCAGAAATGTCAGCCAAAGCAGGGCATCATGCAACTCGTCCTCGTTGGCGGCATCCGGCCAGGCCTCCTCACGCACCCGCCGGATTGCCTCGGGGTCGAGCCTCCCGATATCGGAGGCCGACTGCGGATCGAGCCAGCGGCGACTCATGACCGCTTGCGTACGACGCTCCTCGAGCGGCGCGTCGTCGAGAAATGCATAAGGCCTCGCGGAGAGCACCTCCAGAGCGAGCGGCGATGGTTCGGTCACGTCCCGCGCCAGGACGTGGATGGTACCGCCCTCCAGTCCGCGCAGGAGGCGCTCGAAACCTTCGATGTCCATCGCCTCCTCGAGGCAGTCGCGAATGGTCTGGCGAACGAGCGGGTGGTCGGGTATCTCGAGCTCGCCGGGCAGGTTTTCCGCGCACGCCACCTGGTCGGGGAAGATGGATGTCAACAGGTCCTCCGCCGCCATGCGCGCCAGCGGCGCCGGCACTTTCTTGCCGCCGCGGAATCGGGGGAGGGCCAGTGCGACGGTCGCACACCAGCGCCAGCGCGCCGTGAACATCGGGGCAGCGCACAGCGCCTGCACCAGGATGGCTCTCGCAGTGTTGGAATGCAGATAGCGCGCGACGTCGGGCAGCTCGAAACTGTGCGCCGTGGTGAGCGACAGAATGATCGTGTCCTCGGTGGCGGCCGCCTGCAGCTCGAAGTTGAACGAGCGGCAGAAACGCTTGCGCAGCGCAAGACCCCAGGCGCGGTTCACCCGGCTGCCGAAAGGCGAGTGGATGACGAGCTGCATCCCCCCTGCCTCATCGAAGAAGCGCTCGAAGATGATCGTCTGTTGCGTCGGGAGCGTGCCGAGCGCGGCGTATCCTGCTGCCAGGTAGGCTGACAGCTGCGCTGCGGCGGGCTCGCCCACTCCCACCTCCTCGATGAGCCACTGCCGGGCCGCCTGCAAGCCTGTCTGGCCGGCGAGATCGAGGCCTGTCTGCTCTGCGAGCTCAGGTCCCGACTGAAGGCGCGCCGCCACTGCCTGTCGCAGGCGCGACACGGCGAACGACAGCTCATCGGTGCGGCCCGGCGCTTCCCCGAGCCAGAACGGAATCGAGGGCGGCTGACCCTGCGCATCCTCGACGCGCACCTTGCCCTGCTCCACGCGCAGGATGCGATAGGAGACGTTGCCAAGCTGGAAGATATCGCCCTGCAGGCTTTCGATCGCGAAATCCTCGTTCACGGTGCCGACGAATGTCGCCTGTGGCTCCAGGATCACCTGGTAGTCGGCGGCGTCGGGAATTGTTCCGCCGGAGGTTATCGCGGTGAGCCGGGCGCCCCGGCGGCCACGCAACACGTGGTTCACGGGGTCGTGATGAATGAGTGCGCCGTGGCGTCCGCGGCGCGTGCTGTATCCGGTGGCCAGCATGCGCACGAGCTCGTCGAATTCCTCGCGCGCGAGCTCGCGATAGGGGTAGGCGCGCTGGAGCAACCCGAACAGCGCCTCCTCGTCCCACTCGAGCGCCGCCACCTCCGCCACGATCTGCTGCGCCAGCACGTCGAGAGGCTTCACGGGCATTCGCAGGCGATCGAGCTCACTGCGCCGCACCGAATCGAGCAGCGCAGCGCACTCCACCAGGTCGTCGCGCGAGAGTGGAAACAGCCGCCCTTTGGGGGTGCCGCCAACGGAGTGCCCGGATCTGCCGACCCGCTGCAGAAGCGCGGCAATCGATCGGGGTGAGCCGAGTTGGCAGACGAGGTCGACCTCACCGATGTCGATTCCGAGCTCGAGTGAGGCAGTGGCCACGAGCGCTTTCAGCTCGCCCCGCTTCAGGCGGCTCTCGGCATCCAGGCGAAGCTCCTTGGCCATGCTGCCGTGGTGCGCGGTGACCTGCTGCTCGCCCACGCGCTCGGACAGGTGGCGGGCAACCCGCTCGGCGTGGCGCCGGGTGTTGACGAAGACGAGCGTCGTGCGGTGCTCGCCGACGAGCTCCGCGAGGCGGTCATAAACCTGCGTCCACAGATCGCCCGACATGACCGCCTCGAGCGGGGCCGAAGGGATCTCCAGCGCCAGGTCACGCCGGCGCACGTGCCCCGAATCGATGATGTCGCAATCGGCGCTGCCCTGTGCACGCAGATTCCGCGTTCCGACCAGAAATCGCGCCACCTCGTCGATCGGTTTCTGGGTGGCTGACAGTCCGATGCGTGTCAGGCGCCCGCCCGTGAGGGCCTCGAGCCGTTCGAGTGAGACAGCGAGGTGCACGCCGCGCTTGCTGCCCACCATGGCATGAATCTCATCCACGATCACCGTACGGGTCGTCGACAACATCTTCCTGCCAGATTCCGAGCCCAACAGGATGTAGAGCGATTCCGGAGTCGTGACGACGATGTGCGGCGGGTGCTTGCGCATGCTGGTGCGCTCGTGCTGTGGCGTGTCGCCCGTGCGCACGAACGTTCTGATCGGTATCTGCGGCAGATCCAGCTGCGCCAGCTCGGCGCCGATTCCCGCGAGAGGCGCTTGCAGATTGCGCCGGATGTCGTTGGATAGAGCCTTCAGCGGAGACACGTACACGACGCGAGTCTCGTCGCTCAGTCCGTTCTGCAACCCCTCACGGACGAGGCCGTCGAGCGCTGCCATGAAGGCCGCGAGCGTCTTGCCGGATCCCGTCGGCGCCGCGATCAGCACATGACGCCCGGCCTGGATGGCGGGCCACGCCTGCTGCTGAGGCAGGGTCGGCGCATCGAAGGTCGTGGCGAACCAGCGAGCCACCGCGGGATGGAACGAGGACAGCGCATTCATGGGATACGGGGAATTGAATCACATAATGGAATGTCCTGGCAGAGGGCGATGCGAGGATTCACAGGACGTACAGGTCTCGGCAGGTACCCACACTGTGCAAGGCGAGCAACGTGCCCGCAGTGTGCGGGGCGCGCAGTGTGCCCGCCATGCGGCGCGCGGTGTGGCCGCTATGCGGCGCGCGATGTGGCCGCTATGCGGCGCGCAGTGTGGCCGCTATGCGGCGTGCAGTGTGCCCGCTATGCGGGGCGCGCAATCGAGTTGGATCGGGAAATACCGGCAGGCTCAGGAGTCGCGGTGGGCCGCGAAAGCTATGCGGTCGAGCACGCCAAGCAGGACTGCCGAGACCACGAATGTCAGATGCAGCAGGATGTACCACTGGATCTTGTCGTTCGGGGTGGCGTCGGCATCCATGAAGATGCGCAGCAGGTGGATCGAGGAGATCGCCACGATGGAAGCCGCAACCTTGAGCTTCAAGGTTCCTGAGTCCAGCTTGCCGAGCCACGCGGGGGACTCCTGCGCCGAGCCCGCATCGATCTTCGAGACGAAGTTCTCGTAGCCCGACAGCATGACCATCACGATGAGGCTGCCCACGAGCACGATGTCGATGAGCGAGAGCACCATCAGAACCAGGTCGGTCTCGGCGAGGGTGAAGATGCGCCCGAGCGCATGTCCGACCTCCTGGAAGAACTTCAGGCCGAGGCCCACCAACGCGAGTGACAGCCCGAGGTACAGCGGCGCCAGCAACCAGCGGCAGGCAAACAACATGCGTTCCACGGAGCGCTCGAGCATGCCGCGGATTCTACCGGTTCGGCTTGCCGGGGCCACCACGGGCCAGACACGGGCGGCCGCGGGAAACTCGCCGCAGTATCGGCGCCGGGAGTACAGTAGCCGGTCGGAGCAGCAGCAGGTAGCGCGTGATGTGGAATTCGGAGACCGACGTTGATGAGGCGTTTCGGAAGAAGGTCATCTGGGGGTCCGCCGCAATCGTCGTCCTGGGTCTCCTGGGCGCCGGGGCCTACTATCGGTACTACGCCAAGGCGCCCGCCCCGCCCGCACAGCCCGCTCCCAAGCCTGCCGCACCGGCGCCGGCTCCTGAGCCGGCGATCCGCAACCCGGTTCCGGAAGGCACGTCGGCGGACAACAAGCCGCTGCCCGCTCTCAACGACAGCGACAAGGAAGTGCGCGACTCGTTGGTCGGATTGTTCGGAGCCAAGTCAATCGAGCAGTTCCTCGTGCCGCAGAATGTCGTGCGCCACATAGTGGTGACGGTCGACAACATGCCCCGCAAGAAGGTGGCCGTCGAGCTGCGTCCGGTCAAGCCGACGCCCGGGGGCACCGCGGTGGCAACGCAGGCGGACATGACCACTCTCGGAACGGCGAACTACGAGCGCTACGCGCCGTTCATCAAGGTAGTGCAGGCCACGGATTCCAAATCCCTGGCAGCCGTGTATTTCCGCCTGTATCCGCTGTTCCAGCAGGCGTACGAGGATCTCGGCTACCCGGGACAATACTTCAACGACCGTCTGGTCGCGGTGATCGACGACCTGCTGCGCGCGCCGGATGTGCAGGGGCCCATCCAGCTCATTCAGCCGAAGGTCTTCTATCAGTTCGCGGATCCCAAGCTCGAGTCCCTCTCCTCGGGACAGAAGCTGCTCATCCGCATGGGGCCTGCCAATGCGGCGATCGTGAAAGCGAAGCTGCGCGAGCTGCGCAGCGCCGTGGCGAGCCGACCCGAGGAGCCGGTGACGCATTAGAGTCTGATTGGCGGAGGAGAACTCGATGAGCGATGCAATCGATTCCGTCGAGCCGGGGTTGCAGCGGCCCCTGGAGTACCTGCGCTCGATCCTCATTCCAAGCGAGTCGCTGGAAGCCTGGGCGATCCAGCACCGGCTGTACGCCCTGGCGCACCGACGCGTGCTGGTCGCGGCTACGAGCGGCCGGCTGATCATGATCACGAGACCGCTGCTGGGGGGATTCGACGTGAGCGACATCCGCTGGCAGGACCTGGAGGAGGTTACTCTGCGAGTGGGAATTTTCGCGGCGCATCTTGCCGTGCGCGCCGGCAGGGCCTCCGATCTGGCTTCGCAGGGAGCCAGCGGCTCGCGGGCGCTGGATTTCCAGGGACTGCGCAAAGGGCAGGCCCAGGCGGTCTACCGGATCTGCCAGGCCCAGGATCAGGCCTGGCGCGAAAAGCGCCGCATCCGCGAGCTGGAGGAGCTGCGTGCCCGCTCGGGCGGGATACAGGTCAGCTCCTCCCCGGCCGCGGGCGCACCTGCCGCGCCGGACGCCGTGCGTCGCCTGCAGGAGGCCAAGCAGATGCTCGAGGAGAAGCTCATCACGGATGCGGAGTACGAAGCGATCAAGGCCAAGATCGTCTCTCCGTGAGCGGATCCGCCCGCCCGTGGCTGCCGGCGCTCGCGGCGCTGGCAATGCTGGCGGGCTGCAGCAGGCAGGCACCCGTCAGCCCGCATGCCGAGTGGGTAATCCACTCGAGAATCGTCTTTCTGATGCAGGATCTGACCACCGCGAGAGCTGCGTTGCCGCTGTCGCAGTTTCGCCTGGTGTTTCCCTACATCGCCGGAGATCTGTACGGCGCGCCCACCACGGGCGATTTCGTTCAGCCGGTGCTCGGCGCGGATTACCGGCTGGACATGGACCTGAACGCAAGTCTGCCGGCGCTGTTGGTTTCGCTCGAGCCCACGGACTTCAGCCTCCCGAACCTGACAATCGAACCGTCGCAGGCGCGCATCGCCCGCCTGGCGCCGATGGCGCTGGAGCCTGATGGCATCGAGCAGGTCGGTCGCGTGGAATGGGTCGATTCCGCGACCAGGCAGCCGTTGATGCTGCTGTATGTCGATCGGGCGGCGCGCCTGTCGGGCGAGATCGACACGGCGGAAAAGCCTCTGCGGTACGACCTGCGCATGGCTGCGCCCGGCTACTACTGGGTCGCGCGGCAGACATCGCAGGACGGCGATATTTACCGCGTGGTTCCCTGGCCGTCGCAGGTGCTGCTGGCGATAACGCCGCTGAAGTGAGCGCGGCCGGGACGGCAGCCATCTACCGGGGCCCAGCGAGCTCGAAATCGCAGGTCCTGCGTGGGAAATCGGAGGTCGTGCCATATACCCACAAGTAATCCACAGACAATCCACAATCGAGCGGGGCTATGCTGCGCACATGGCCATCCGCATCCGCCGCCCATCCAAGCCACAGACTCCGGTCGCAGTGCTGGGTACCTACTCGTTTCCCACCCGCACGGTGCAGGTCGTCCTCATGGAGGACGATCGGATTCAATGGATCTGCGATTGCGAGAAGTTTCGGCGCTGGACGGCTCACAAGGAGCCGCCGTGGTGCAAGCACATCGCCAAGGCGGCCGCACGGCGCTCGATCGAGCGGCTGACCCGCCGGGTGGCGGTGCCCAGAAACCCGGAGCACTGAGCCCCCGGACTCGGCTCGCGCCAGCCCGGGCTTTGACGAGGCGTTGGGTGCCCAGGCAACTGAGGCTAGAATCCACCCATGCAGATCTGGGTGGACGCCGATGCCTGCCCGGTGGTGATCAGGGAAATTCTCTTCCGCGCCGCGGAGCGTACCGGTGTGACCATGACGCTCGTGGCCAACAAGCCGCTGCGCCTGCCCGCAGCCGGGAATCTGCACTTCCTGCAAGTGCCCCCAGGGTTCGATGCGGCCGACAAGCGGATCGTGGAGCTGA
>DASTDD010000052.1:0-2721 GCA_035710545.1 Steroidobacteraceae bacterium | reverse complement strand
TACTTGGCCATCGAGTAGGCCACATGCGGCGCAAACCACCGCTCCTGCATGTTCAGGGGCGGCGAGATCATCAGGATGTGTGGGTTGGGGGCGCGTGCCAGATGCGGCAGGCACACGCTCGAGCACAGAAACGTCCCGCGGGTGTTGATCTGATGCATCAGATCAAAGCGCTTCATCTCCGTCTGCGGCGTCGTGGTGAGGCTGATGGCGCTGGCATTGTTCACGAGGATATCGATGCCGCCGAAGGTCTCGACGGTGCGCGAGACTGCCTGCGCGACTTGATCGTCATGGCGGATGTCCACCGCAAGCGGCAAGGCCCGCCCCCCTGCGGCCTCGACCTCCGCCGCCGCGGTGTAGATCGTGCCCGGCAGCTTGGGATGTGGCTCGGTGGTCTTGGCGGCAATCGCAACGTTCGCGCCATCGCGCGCCGCACGCAGTGCGATTGCCAGACCGATCCCACGGCTCGCGCCTGTGATGAACAGCGTGCGCCCGCGCAGCGAGGTCGTCGCGGAATCACTCATCGCCCTGCCCTCGCGATCCAGATAACCGTGAATTATCAGGCCATAGCCCGGAAGACTCGTGGCAGCCGGCCGGTCGGGTAAGATTCTGCCTGAGGAAACGGACCGGCAGGTAACTGGATCTTGGCAGCGATTGGCACGGAACGCGTTCTCCAGGTGCGTCACTGGACGGATACGCAATTCACCTTCTCCACGACGCGCGATTCGGGACTGCGCTTCGAGAACGGCCAGTTCCTGATGGTGGGTCTCCAGGTGGAGGACCGGCCGCTGCTGCGTGCTTACAGCATCGCCAGCGCCAACCACGAGGAGCACCTTCAGTTCCTCAGCATCAAGGTGCCCGATGGCCCGCTGACCTCCCGCTTGCAGCACATCCGCCGCGGCGATGCGGTCCTGGTGAGCCGCAAACCCACCGGTACGCTCGTGCTGCACGACCTCAGGGCCGGCAAGCGGCTTTACCTGCTCAGCACGGGCACCGGAGCGGCTCCCTTCATGGCGGTGATCAAGGACCCGGAGGTCTACGAGCGTTTCGAGCACGTGACGCTGGTCCATGGCGTGCGTTGGGCGCGTGAGACCGCGGTCGTGAAGCACCTGATTGACGACTTGCGCGAGCACGAGTTCCTGGGCCAGGCGGTGCGCGACAAGCTGCACTACTATCCGACCATCACGCGCGAGCCGCATCCCAATCACGGCAGGCTCACCACTCTGATCCGCACGGGCCGGCTGTTCGAGGATCTGCACCTGCCGGTGTTCGCGCCCGGGGAGGACCGCGTGATGGTATGCGGCAGCCCCAGCATGCTCGCGGATACGTGCGCCCTTCTCGACCAGCGCGGGTTCACGATCTCGCCACACATCGGCGAGCCCGGCGACTACGTCATCGAGCGGGCATTCGTCCAGCGGTAGGCACGACCCCGCCTCCGCCCGCAATCTTCTTCGCTCCGTCCTTGTCGCCGCGCGGCGTCAATGCGCGGAACGGCGCACGAAATGTGCTGGCGATGTCACGCAGGCGGGCCCAATCGATGCACAATGCATTGCCCCGGCGTCGTGCGCCACACGAGGGCGGCAAATCGCGGCGCTGCAAAAAGGGTCAACGAGGACAGCTTGACTGCGTTGCCCATGTCAGAGAGACGAGAATCAGGGAATGTTGTAGCGATGCCGTTCAGGCGGCGTTCAGTCAACGCTCGAAAAGAGGTCAGCATGCGTAAACGAAACATCCAACACTTCATCCTCGCCGCGGGGCTCGCGCTCGGCGCACTGCCGCTGGCGTCCTTCGGCGCCGTGGCAGTCGGCGTCTCGATCACGCTCGCCCCGCCCGTGCTGCCGGTCTACGAACAGCCGCCCTGTCCGGCCGTCGGCTACCTCTGGACTCCCGGCTATTGGGCGTATGGCGATGATGGCTACTACTGGGTCCCGGGCACGTGGATTCTGCCTCCGGACCCCGGCCTTCTCTGGACGCCGGGCTACTGGGGCTGGGACGGCGGCTTCTACATCTGGCACGGCGGCTACTGGGGTCCGCACGTCGGCTTTTACGGCGGCGTCAACTACGGCTACGGCTACACCGGCGCTGGATATGAGGGTGGTTACTGGCGTGGAGGGGCGTTCTACTACAATCGCTCGGTATCCAATATCAACAACATCCACGTCACCAACGTCTACAACAAGACGGTGATCAACAACATCACCGTCAACCGGGTGAGTTACAACGGCGGTGCAGGTGGTCTGACGGCGCGGCCGACCGCGCGCGAGCTGTCGGCGGCGCACGAGCATCATGTGGAGTTCACCCCCGCTCAGCGCGAGCAGCAGCGACTGGCCTCGACTAACCGCGAGCTCAGAGCCTCCGTGAACGGCGGCAAGCCGCGGATCGCTGCCATGTCGCGACCCGGCAACTTCTCGGGCAAGAACGTCGTTGCCGCCCGCGCGGCCGGCGGGCGGGCGCATCCGGCAGAGGGCCGCGGTGCGGAGGCTCATGGCCCCGCCATGCAGGCCCGCAGCGACCGACCGCCGAATGCGACGGGTCAGCACGGCGCGGGCGCGACGGTCCACCAGCCCGAGCCTGCTCATGAGCCCTCGCGCACAATGACTCGAACTGACCGGCCGTCCGGGCATGAGGGCGCCGGTAGTGCGCGTCCGCCCGAGCGCGCGACGCCGCGGGGCCCGGAGCGACCGCCCGTCGAGCATGCGCCCGTTGCCCGTGAACCGGCCGCCC
>DASTDD010000051.1:0-4226 GCA_035710545.1 Steroidobacteraceae bacterium | reverse complement strand
CTCGCCGACCGCGGCGCCGGCTGCGCCGGAAAGGCACATGACCGAGATCTCGACACAGCCGTGCGCGACGACGAAAGCGAACAGATCGTCCGCCAGGCCGTGGCGGGCGGTGAATGCGAAGATGGCTCCGAGCATCAGGCCGTTGATCCCGAGGATGTACAGGGTGCCGAGGCCGAACAGGAACCCGGCGCAATAGGCGAACAAGCTCACGACGATGTTGTTGGTCAGGATCTGAACGGAGAGGACCGAGGAGGGAACGATGTTGAGCAGCCCCTCGGTCCAGAGCTGTCCGCGCTCGACGCTTGCGATCAGGTCGGGCGAGGCGAACAGCGCAATGAGATCGGGATAGGCGCGCACCAGCGCATAGCCTGCCGCCACGGTCAGGAAGAACAGTGTGGTCGCCCAGATGATGTACGGGCGCAACCATGCGACGACTCCCGGAATCTCATCGCGGAAAAGGTGGAGCAGGGCGTAGCCCGGATGCCACGCCGACCGATGCAGGCTTGTATGCGCCTGCGCGTACGCGGCTTCCAGATACTCGCGGGTTCTCGTCTCCGGCATCAGGCTCCGGGCACGTGCCACATCATGAGCCAGAAGACGATAGTCATCCGCCATCCTGGCGGCATCGGCAGGATCGGCCGTCCGCTTTCGCGCGAGGCGGCGCGTGCGTTCAACCGCCTCCTTCCAAAGCGCCGAACGCTGAAGCAACGTCAACCGGAGGGTTTGCTCGCGCGGAGAGTGACTCATGAGGCAGACCCTGTCGAGAGGCGCTCGAGGCGCGCCCGCAGTGCTGCGTCATCGTCTGCTGCGGCTGTTTCCGAAGCAGGAAGGAGTGCCTTTGCGAGGCGGCGCCGAGCTACCCCATCGAGCCGTGCCCAGCGCTCGAGCAGCTCGACAACAATCTCGGCCGACGTCATGTCGAGCGTGGTGCCCGCCAGGCGGTTGGTGGGGTAGATCGGCAGAGTCGCAGTCGAGCGGACGTAGACCAAAAGTGTGCCGGCGCCGAGATCTCCGATCCGCACGTGATCGCGCGTCACCATGGTGGCGACCAGGCCAACGGCGTAAAAGAGCGGCAGGCTGTCCAGGAGGCGGAACACATTGCGCGTCAGGATGGCGCCGACGCCGGGCGCCCCACCATCGCGGCCGACCAACTCGACGCCTGCCATGCGCTTGCCAGGCGTGCGGCCCCGTGTTGCGAGCTCCCAGGCGGGGTGATAGAGGAAGTAGATGGCCGCAGGCGGAAGCAATATGTACATGAACCACGGGGCGTCGGGGTCCAGCGGTGGAGTCAGGTTCCAGGCCCGGTGATAGATCAGCGCCGCGACCACGTACCAGGCAATGGCCAGGACGGCACGGATGTTCCAGTCGATGAGGAATGCGAAGGCGCGAGCACCCGGTCCAGCGATGGGGAGCGCCACGTCCACTCCCGTTACGCTGTCCACGACCAGGCTGGAGGGAGTCATGAGTCCTCGGCGAGCAGCTCGGCCTGGTATTCCTGCTGCAGGGCATCGAGCAGCTCATCGAGCTGGCCGTCCATGATCCTCTGCAGCTGATACAGCGTCAGATTGATCCGATGGTCGGTCACCCGGCCCTGCGGAAAATTATACGTGCGGATGCGCTCGGAGCGATCGCCGCTGCCGACCTGCAGTCGCCGCGTCTGTGCCTGTGCGCTCTGCTGGCGCTCCTGCTCCGCCGCAAGCAGCCGCGCCTTCAACAGCGCCATCGCCCGCGAGCGATTCTTGTGCTGGGATCGCTCGTCCTGACACTCGACGACAATTCCCGAGGGCAGGTGGGTGATGCGGATGGCAGAGTCGGTCTTGTTGACATGCTGGCCGCCCGCGCCTGAGGAGCGGAAGGTGTCGATGCGCAGCTCGGAGGGGTTGATGGCGATGTCCTCGACCTCATCGAGCTCAGGAAGGATCGCCACGGTGCAGGCGGAGGTGTGGATGCGGCCCTGGGCCTCGGTGGCCGGAACGCGCTGCACACGGTGGGTGCCCGACTCGAACTTCAGGCGTGAGAAGACGCCGCGGCCGGCGACGCGACTGATGATCTCCCGATAGCCACCGTGCTCGCCGCGATTCTCGCTGACGATCTCGACGCTCAGACCGTGGCTCTCCGCGTAACGCGAGTACATGCGGAAGAGGTCGCCGGCGAAGATCGCGGCCTCGTCACCGCCCGTGCCGGCACGAATCTCGAGGAAGATGTTCTTCTCATCGCGCGGATCGCCGGGTATGAGAAGCTTGCGCAGCTGGGCTTCGGCGGATTCGATTTCGCGCCCGACGCGGGCCACCTCTTCGGCGCCCAGCGAGCGCATCCCGGCGTCGGCATCGTCGAGCATTTCCCGGGCGGTGTGCAGGTCACGCTCCAGATTGTTGTAGCCGCGAAAGCCCTGTGCCAGCGGCTCGAGGCGCGCATATTCCATGGACAGGTCGCGGAACTGCTGGGAGTTGCCCGCAACCTCCGGGGCTGCAAGCAGCCGCCCGACCTCTTCGAAGCGGTCGGTCATCTTCTCCAGGCGCTGACGCAGGGACTCTTTCATGGGTGCTGCCGGGCGCGGCATTCTCCGGGATCGCTCCGTGCTGTGACAAGGCACACAATGTGTAACCCCTCCCGGGGCGCCCGATATGGCACCCTTGGGTCCCGAACCGCCTCTTGGCGGTGCCACGCAGGCGGTAAGGCCTCCATGCTTCTCTCCCGAACGACCTCTGGTGGACATTCGGCGTCAGGCCGTAAAGTAGTCCACATGCAACGACCTCGAGCTCTCATCGCCGCGGTGCTGGGCACCCTCGCGCTGCTTGCCGCGGGGTGTGCCTCGGCGCCCCCCAAAGCTGACGCGAACAGCCACGACCCGGCCGCGCTGACGATCGTCGCGGAGGTGGCCCTGGCGCGTGGCGATTGCAAAGCAGCATCCGAAAGCTACGCGGAAGCGGCCCAACACGGCGCAGCGCCGCTGGCCCGCCGGGCGAGTGAAGTTGCGTTGGGTTGTGAGCACGTGCCGGCGGCATGGAAATCGGCGACGCGGTGGCGCGAGCTTGCGCCGGCCGATCGGGAAGCGGATGCGATGTATGCGGCAGTCGCCATCAAGCTGTTCCGGATTCCGGACGCGAAGGCGGGCATCGCGGATTTCGCGAAGACCCCGGGCGGCTCCGATGGGGCCGGTTTGACGGAGCTTGCGGGGCTGCTGCTGGAGCAGTCGGATGCGCCGGCCGTCTTCGAGGCGATGAGCTCGGCCCTGGATCCGGCCATGCTTTCGCCACAAATAGACTCACTGCTGGCGGAGCTCGCCCTCGATGCCAACGACGCGCAGCGCGCAGAGCACTACGCCGAGCAGGCGCTGCAGGCTGACCCGAAGCAGTTTGCGGCCAAACGGGTGCTGGCGAGCGCATATGTCGTGCGCGGAGATCCGACCAGGGCGATTGCGACTGCACGCGAGATCATGCGCGAGGATACGAAGCGAGGGACGTTCGAGCTGGCGGAGATTCTCATCGCGCTCGATCGCGTCGAAGAGGCTCATCAGGAGCTGGAGAGATTACGCTCCTCCCAGGTCGTCTCCCCTGAGGACATCGACCGGCGCCTGGCGCTGCTCGCTTTCGATGCGGGTGACATGCGGGAGGCACAACAGCGCTTTACCGAGTTAGCGGCTCACGGGCAGGCGACGGATGCGGCCCTCCTTTACCTCGCTGACATCGCTGCTCGCGACGGTGACAGCGATGCGGCACTCTCCGGCTATCGCAGACTGGCCGATTCATCCCTGGCGCTGCAGGCCCGGTCGAAGGCCGCCTCGATCCTGTTGAATCGCAAGGACCAAACGGCACGCACCGAGGCGCTCGCGCTGCTCGATGACTATGCGGCGGATCATCCCGAGAGCGAGTTCGAAATGCGTCTCTCGGAGGCGAGGCTGCTGGCCGATCACGGCGAGGCGGAAACAGGCCTGAAGCTGCTGGCGGATGCGCTGCAGCGGCATCCGGACCACCCGGCGATTCTGTATGACCGCGCGGTGATTCTCGAGCGCGCCGGGCGCGTCAAGGAGTCGGTTGACGTGCTCGAGCGCTTGCTCAAGGAGCGCCCCGACGATCCGGTCCTGATGAACGCGCTCGGCTACACATTGGCCGATCACAGCATGCAGCTCGGCCGGGCGGAGACCCTGATCCACCGCGCCCTCAATGCGACGCCCGACAGTCCAGCCGTTCTCGACAGCCTGGGCTGGGTGCGGTTCCGCCAAGGCG